>JAVBXO010000066.1 GCA_030824535.1 Azonexus sp.
TCGACATCATCATCGGCACGCACAAGCTGATCGGCAAGGACGTCAAATTCAACCGCCTTGGGCTGGTGATCATCGACGAAGAACACCGTTTTGGCGTGCGCCAGAAGGAAACGCTGAAAGCCATGCGTGCCGAGGTCGATGTGCTGACACTGACCGCAACGCCGATTCCGCGCACCTTGGCGATGTCGATGGAAGGCCTGCGCGACTTCTCGGTCATCGCCACCGCGCCGCAGAAACGCTTGGCGATCAAGACCTTTGTTTCCCGCTTCTCCGACGGCATCATCCGCGAGGCCGTGCTGCGTGAGCTGAAACGTGGCGGCCAGGTGTATTTCCTGCACAACGAGGTCGACACCATCGAGAACATGCGCGAAAAGCTGGAAAAGCTGGTGCCGGAAGCGCGCATTGTCATCGGCCACGGCCAGATGAACGAGCGCGAACTGGAGCGCGTCATGCGTGACTTCACCGGCCAGCGCGCCAACCTGCTGCTGTGCACGACCATTATTGAAACCGGCATCGACAATCCGCACGCCAACACCATCCTGATCAACCGTTCGGAAAAGTTCGGCCTCGCCCAGTTGCACCAGTTGCGCGGCCGCGTCGGCCGTTCGCACCACCAGGCCTACGCCTATTTGCTGGTACAGGACGAAAAGGCGCTGACCAAGCAGGCAAAAATGCGTCTGGAGGCCATCCAGGCCATGGAAGAACTCGGTTCCGGCTTCTTCCTGGCGATGCACGATCTGGAAATCCGCGGCGCCGGCGAGGTGCTGGGCGACAACCAGTCGGGCGAAATGCAGGAAGTCGGCTTCAACATGTACGCCGACATGCTCAACCGCGCCGTCGCGCACCTGAAACAGGGCAAATCGATTGCCGCCGTCGACCTGACCCAGCCGCTGGGCATCGGCAGCGAAATCAACCTGCGCACGCCGGCCTTGCTGCCCGATGCTTATTGCCCGGATGTCCATGAGCGCCTGACCTTGTACAAGCGCCTGGCCAATTGCGAAAGCGCCGACGAGATCGATGCGCTGCAGGAAGAACTGATTGATCGCTTCGGTGAATTGCCGATGCAAGGCCAGTCGCTATTGGCAACGCACCGCCTGCGCCTGTTGATCAAACCGCTGCTGATCCAGAAGCTGGATGCGACCAATGACCAGATCAGCATCCAGTTCAGCCCCGAGTTTACGAAGAATCCTCCTATCGACCCGATCAAGATAATCCATTTGATCCAGAAAAACCGGAGCTATAAGCTGGCCGGACAGGATAAAATTTCCCTTTTGCGCCACTGCCCGACTTTGAACGACAAACTGACGGCAGTTAAAGACATGATTCGCGAGCTGACTAAATGACCATCAATATCGACAACGTAAACGTTTCCGCCTTCGACGCCATGCCGACCCCGGCGGAAGTCCAGGCCCGCCTGCCGCTTTCCCCCAGCGCCGAAGCCACCGTCAGCCAGGGCCGTGAAACCCTGCGCAACATCCTTGACCGCAAGGATCATCGCCTGTTCGTCGTCGTCGGCCCCTGCTCGATCCACGACCCGGTCGCCGGCATAGACTACGCCCGCCGCCTGAAAGCCCTGGCCGATGACGTCAGCGATGTGCTGCAGATCGTCATGCGCGTCTATTTCGAAAAACCGCGCACCACCGTCGGCTGGAAGGGTTACATCAACGACCCGTTCATGGACGACTCCTTCCAGGTCAATGTCGGCATGGAAAAGGCCCGCCAGTTCCTGCTCGACGTCAATGAACTCGGCCTGCCCGCCGGCACCGAAGCCCTTGACCCCTATGGCCCGCAATACTACGGCGACCTGATCAGCTGGACGGCCATCGGCGCCCGCACCACCGAATCGCAGACGCACCGCGAAATGTCCTCCGGCCTGTCCACCCCGGTCGGCTTCAAGAACGCCACCAGCGGCGACCTGACCGTGGCCACCAACGCCATCCTGTCGGCCTCCAACCCGCACTCCTTCCTCGGCCTGAACAGCGAAGGCCGCGTCGCCATCGTCCGCACCACCGGCAACGCCTACGGCCACGTCGTGCTGCGCGGCGGCGACGGCAAGCCGAACTACGACACCGTCTCCGTGACTGTCGCCGAACAGGCCATGGCCAAGGCCAAGCTGCCGGCCAACATCGTTGTCGATTGCTCGCACGCCAACAGCTCCAAGAAGCCGGAACTGCAACCGCTGGTCATGACCGACGTGGTTAACCAGATCCGCAACGGCAACAAGTCGCTGCTCGGCGTGATGATCGAATCGAACATCGAAGCCGGCAACCAGCCCATCCCCGCCGACCTGTCGCAACTCAAGTACGGCTGCTCGGTGACCGACGGTTGCGTCGATTGGGACACCACCGAAAAGATGATCCGCGACGCCGCCGTGATGCTGCGCGACGTGCTGCCGGGTCGCCTGGAAGACTAAGCCGCCTGTCGCTGCCACCCATGCCGGGTGGCAGCGACGTTTCGGCAGCTTTCCGGACTTGCCGCGTGGGCGGGTTTGCTTGCAAGATAGGCTGTCCGCTCACCAAGGAGTCATCGCCATGGCCATTCCTCAAGTTGCCCAAGGTCCATTCACCTACGCCGACTACCGCCACTGGCCGGAAGACGAGCGCTGGGAACTGATTCACGGCGAGGCTTACGCCATGTCGCCTGCGCCATCGATCAGTCATCAGATGATCGTCGGGCAGTTATTTCGGCAGATTGACGAAGCGCTTGATGGCAAGCCCTGTCAGGCCCTGATTGCTCCGCTCGATGTGCTTTTGCCGGCGCTCAACGAAGCCGATGAACAGGTCGATAGCATCGTCCAGCCGGACATCCTGGTCGTCTGCGACCCGGCCAAGATCGGCGACAGCCATGTCCGGGGAGCGCCAGACTGGATCATCGAAGTGCTGTCGCCGCGCACGGCTCGCCACGACCACCTGACCAAGCGCGCGCTCTACGAACGTGCCGGCGTCCGTGAATATTGGCTGGTACACCCGGTCGACCGCGTGATTACGCTGTACACACTGCACGACGGCCAATACGGTCGCCCCGAAATCGTCGACATGGCCGGAGAACTCGCTCCTGCCATCTTTCCTGAAATCCTCATCCGCTGGCAGCGGATTGTCGATAAATTGCCCGACAACACCCTGCCTGGCCAACCCTCTCCCGCATGAACCTCATTCTCCAGGGCGGCGCGCTGCCCACTTTTCTGCTCGAAAAGATTATCGCCGCGACCGGCGCATCGACCGCCGAACCACGTCCGCCGCAAGTCGTGCGCTTCAAGGACGCCACGCGTACAGCCGAATTTGATGCGCTGATCCCCTTGATCGAAGCTGAAAAGCTCGACTGGGCCTTCGTTGAAGCTGGCAAAAAACTGTCCGATTTTGGTCTGATCTGCTTCGACATGGATTCGACGCTGATCACCATCGAATGCATCGACGAACTCGCCGATTTCGCGGGCAAAAAAGCTGAAGTCTCAGCGGTCACCGAAGCCGCGATGCGCGGTGAAATCGACTACCGTGAAAGCCTGCGCCGCCGCCTCGGCCTGATGGCCGGGCTCGATGCCCGCGTGCTGGCACGGGTTTTCGGCGAGCGCCTGCTGCTCTCCGATGGCGCCCGCGAACTGCTTGAAGCCGCACAAAACGCCGGCCTGCGCACGGCCATTCTTTCGGGCGGCTTTACCTATTTCACCGAACGCCTGCGTATCGAACTGGGCTTCGACTTCGCCACCTCGAACGAACTGGAAATCTCCGGCGGCAAACTGACCGGCAAGGTCGTTGGCGACATCGTCGACGCCGCCGCCAAAGCCCACCACCTCGCCCGCCTGCGCGACGAGCTGGGCTTGCGCAAGGATCAGGTCATCGCCTGCGGCGACGGTGCCAACGACCTCATGATGATGGCCGAAGCCGGCCTCTCGGTGGCCTTCCGCGCCAAACCGGCGACGCGCGCCAAGGCCGATGTGGCGATCAATTTTGGCGGTCTGGATTCGCTGGCGAATCTCTTCGACTGAGCGCCAATTCAAGAGCCCAAAACAAGCTGCTCAGCGGTGCAGCACAGCCGCCGAATAAAGCCAGAGAGCGATTGAAAAGCGCTTTAAACAGTACGTTTAATGGTGCTACCATGAGCACTCCAATAGCTAACGGAGCCTCCTCACATGGCCCATCAAATCCTCGCCGAAACGGCGGCCAGCATTTCCGAGCTCAAACGCAACCCGATGGGTACGGTTGCCGCCGGTGACGGACTGCCGGTCGCCATCCTGAACCGTAACGAACCGGCGTTTTACTGCATCCCCGCCTTGGCCTTCGCGGCCTTGATGGAACGTCTGGAAGACCTCGAACTGAACGCGCTGGCCGATGCCCGCGCCGGACAAGCGCGGATCAAGGTCAAGCTCGATGAGCTATGAGCTCGAATTCCTTGAAGAAGCACTGGCCGAATGGCAAAGACTGGACGGCTCGATCAAAGCCCAATTCAAGAAAAAACTGGCCGAACGTCTGCATGAGCCGAGACTTGCTTCGGCCAAGTTGAGTGGACATCCCGACCGCTACAAGATCAAGCTACGTAGCATCGGCTATCGACTCGTCTACCAGGTTGAGGACGGACGCTTGGTCGTGCTGGTTGTTGCCGTCGGCAGACGCGACAAGAACGCGGTCTATAAGGCGGCCGAAAGCCGCTAGCCCCTCTTTGATTCCAGATTCGCTGGTCAATCTGTTCGATTGAGCGCCAGCCTAAGTTCCCGAACGGATACGGCGTATGCGTTCGGCCGTATCCGGATGCGTCGACAACGCTGACCACCCCATCCCGCCGACCGAATTTTTCTGCGCCAGATTTTCCATGCGCTCCAGCATGCTGGCCAGCGCAGCGGGATCTTCGCCGCCGGCACGTAGCAGTTTGACCGCGTAGTCGTCAGCCTCGCGCTCGAAATCCCGCGAATAATTCGACTCGAGCGCCAGTGCAGTCAAGCCGGAAATCAGTGATGAAACATCGCCGAGATAGGTGCCAACGACAAACGACACGATGGATGACTGGATCAACTGGCGCAAACCATGGGAATAAGCAACATGCCCCAACTCATGTGCAACGACTGCGGTAATTTCCTGATCGTTTTCAGCCAGTTCAACCAGGGCATCGAGGATCACGACCTGCCCGTTCGGCAAGGCGAAGGCATTGGGCCCCAAGCTTGAGGAACGAAATTCAATCCGATACGCGAGCTGCCTGCCGCTTCGGCGCAGGCTATCCTCGACATGCGTCAGCACTTGTTGGCGTCGTTCAGCACTGAGGCTGCTGGCATGCAGAAATCGCTGGTCCAGCACTGCCAGCGTGCGCTCGGAAATGCTGCTGGCCACACTGGCGGGCAGGTGTTTTGCCACCTGTTCGCTAAGCACTGGCAAACCCCAGCGATAAGCGGCAAAAACCAGAAAAACACTGAGCACCAGCGCCATCAACGTCCAGGACCAGCGCTTTTGCAGGCCTGCTACGGTCGACTCCTCCAGACCGGCCATTTTCAACCAGACCGCCAGGGCCGCCAGATCGCTGACTTCGAAGAAGGCTTCTCCGGCCATCCGCAGGGTGCGCGGCGCCGTTCCCATCGGCTCGGAGACACGCAACTGCGCCAGCGGCAGGCGAATTTCACCGAATTCACCGCTTGCCTGCAATTCCCCGTCAACCACAGTGAGCGTGGCGGCCTGCCGCCTGGGCGTACGGCCATCAAAATAGCTGGCGGCAATGCTCTTGCCAGCGCTCACAGGGCGATATCCAGATCGAACATTTCGGCGGTTTCATCACCAATTGCCGATGTCTTGCTCAGTTCGGCGGCGACAAAGTCCTCCAGGCTGCCATTGACCGTCAGGGAAAGATGGGCTGCGCGGAAATGCGCCATCCGGATACGCGCCCAGGGAATGAACAGGCCCAGGGTGAAGAGGATGCCCAACCAGTTGACCAGACTCAGTTTCAGATAAGCGCCGACCGGCATCTTGCAGCTGAAACGATGCGGCCCCAGGGAAGTGCTGCTCCAGACAGCATTGGCAGTGCTGGCGGCGAGATAGGCCAGAGTGACGACAAAAAATACCATCGGGGTCAAGGCAACTAAAATCCCCAGCAGCATCTTGCTTGAAGAATGTGCTCCGCCATATTTAAGCAGGCTGAAAGCCCCGAAAAAAACGACGGCCGTAGCGATTGCCATCACGCCGGGCATCAGGAATATCCGGTAGATCGTACCGATCCCGAGTTCGCTGCTAAAGCGCGTTGTTCCGAAACGCAGGTGATCGATCAGGAACTTGCGCACCTGCCGGTAATACAAGGGAAAAGCCAGGCCCAGGCTGAGCGGGATCAACAGGCCATAGCCAACAAAGACCTTGAAAGCCTCGCCATAGCTCGCTTCGAAGCCGAAGCGCAAGCCGCGATAGCTGGTATTGATGGCGCGAAACCGGAAGGTGCGAATGACCAGCCAGGGCAACGCCACGGAAAATGCGGCAAGGGCCAGCAAATGAACTCCCTCCCCGAGCCTGGAGGCGGCGGAAATCCCCATCAACAGCAGAAAGGCCACGATCCGCCCTTTCAGGATGGCTTTCGGCTCGGCGTGGTAGTCGAAGCCAGAGCCATCGAGCAGCAGGTTGCGATGAAAATATTGCTCGCGGCGCACTTTGGCCCAGGCCGAATAAATCCCCAGCGTCAGCAGACTCAGAAAAAAATTGACAATCCAGATGCGAAAATACTCGGCGCCCTGGCCGGTGAAACGAAACCCTTCGCGCCCCGGCGCATCCCCCTCCGCTTTAGCCGGCGGAACGGAAATCGCTGGCGGAACATGAGTCGTGTTCGAAGCATCGTAGGCGGCTCGGGCCGCTGGATCGCTCAGCGTGGCATAGGCCAGCCGCAGGTCACCAAGAAATGCACCATCGGGATGATTTTCGCTGTGGATCTGCTGCCGTAGGGAATCCAGGCGCTGGCGATAAGCCGCCTTGATTTTTTCCAGTGAAGCCGAAGGTGAAACGCCCAGCACCTGATAGTAGTTGCCTGAATTCATGATGGCTCCAGCCAGCGACCAGTGTTGAAAACGGCATATTACCCGAACATCAACACGGCTCATCCATCAGAAATGTATTCTGTTGATGCCCCCCCCGCCGGGTGGCATCGACGTTTCGGCACTTTCGGGACTTGCCGCGTGGGTGGTTTTGCTTGCAAGATAGGTAGTCCGCTCACCAAGGAGTCATCGCCATGGCCATTCCGCAAGTTGCCCAAGCGCCACTCACCTACGCCGACTACCGGCAGTGGCCGGAAGGTGAGCGCTGGGAGCTGATTAACGGCGAGGCTTACGCCATGTCGCCAGCGCCATCGATCAGTCATCAGAGGCTGGTTCTGGAACTTGCCAGGCAAATCGCCGACGCCCTCGACGGTGCGCCCTGTCAGGCCCTGATTGCCCCGCTTGATGTGTTATTGCCAACGCTCAGCGAAACCGACGAACAGGTCAACACCATCGTCCAGCCGGACATTCTGGTCGTCTGCGATCCGGCCAAGATTGGCGATAGCCATATCCGGGGGGCGCCAGACTGGATCATCGAGGTGCTGTCACCGCGTACCGCCCGCCATGACCACCTGACCAAGCGCGCGCTCTACGAACGCGCCGGCGTCCGTGAATATTGGCTGGTACACCCGGTCGACCGCGTCATTACCTTATACACACTGCAAGACGGCCAATATGGCCGGCCATCCATTGTCGACATGGCCGGAGAACTGTCCCCCGCCATTTTTCCTGAAATCCTTATCCGCTGGCAGCGGATTGTCGACAAATTGCCTGATAGTTCACTGCTGCCAAGCTAAGCATCTCCATCAATGGGGGGCCACGTCCGTCCCCCCATTGTTCTGCTCCGATTGTTTTTTACCCCCCCAAAAAAAGCCAACATGCCTCTCAGCCCCTATTTGGACACCCGTCCCGCCGTCGGCGAGTCGACTTATATTCACCGCTCCGCCCAGGTCATCGGCGACGTGCACATCGGCCGCGACTCCTCGATCTGGTGCAACACCGTGCTGCGCGGTGACGTCAATCGCATCGTCATCGGTAATTGCAGCAATATTCAGGATTTCGCCATGGGCCACGTGTCGCACAGGAATGATGCCAAACCCGACGGCTCGCCGCTGCGCATCGGCCATTACGTTACCATCGGCCACTCGGTGATCCTGCATGGCTGCACCATTGAAGACGAATGCCTGATCGGCATGGGCAGCATCGTCATGGACGATGCGCTGATCGGCAAACAGGTCATGCTCGGCGCCGGCAGTCTGGTTTCGCCGGGCAAGGTGCTGGATAGCGGCCATCTCTACGTCGGGCGTCCGGCCGTCAAGGTCCGGCCGCTAACAGCCGACGAAATCGCCTACCTTCGCTACTCTGCCGAGCACTACGTCAGGGTGAAGAACAACTATCTTTTGCAGAACGATCAAGGGTCAAGCGGCCTCCATCGCAACCAATAAGCACTTATCCATACAAGCTGCGCAGCCCGCGCTATCCGCCGCAAAACGCTGGCACGCAGCACCAGATCATCGCCTGCGGCGATGGCGCCAACGACCTCATGATGATGGCCGAAGCCGGCCTCTCGGTGTCCTTCCGCGCCAAGGCTACTGCGGCCCGCTGCCGCTGTGCAGCCCACAACGCCGTCCCATCCCGGACGGCGTTTTTCATTTTTGTGCCAATTTTGCGGTCGACCGCAATTTTCAGGACATTTTCGGCGAGTCATCACTACGCCGAAGAAATTTCCCATCTTTCGGGTAAGTCTGTCCGCCTCAGTATTACATGCAGCTTTCGTTCGTCTACGGCGCGACGATTGATATACAAAATAAATAGCATCAGGGTATATTCAAGCCCGGCCGCATAGCCCGAAGGCATTGCAATACTCTGCCTCCAGCTGGCGGCTGGCAGTTGCCCTCACCGGACGCTGCCGATGCATCGGGAAGCCTCCCGACCTGTTGTTGACCTGTAGCAGCCTTTCATTTACCAGCCACACCCTCACGGAGGAATTGCGTCATGAAGCTTGCAGTCAATTACCAGCAATTTGAAGTCACCCCTTATCCAAGCAATCTGCAAACCGGCTGGCTGCCGCCCTATGGCAACACCAGCATGCAGCGCTTCTTTGACATGGTGTTGAAAGCGCCGCGCTTCGAATATGCGCCCAGCGTTGCCGCCATGAATGAATTCATCGACGGCAACGACGTCGTCAGCTATCTGGTGGCCAATGCCTGTGACGAAAATCTCAACATCGTCAACACCTACGGTCGCGAAGCCGATGGCGTCCCCATTCCGCGTATTCCCAACAAGGAAACCTTGCTGCATGGTTTCAACTTCCTGCTCAATGTCGCGCCCTACTTTGACAATAATGATCTCGTCGGCCTGCCGTATTCCGCATTTGTGGTCGGCATCGATCCCACCATGAGCGGTGTCACGCTTTTCCGCCTGCCGATGTTCAATGAAAAAATGGGCGCCATCTTGCAGGACTGGAACCTCTTTCTCGATACACCGGAATCCAACGTCGGTTTCCGTGTCGAGGGCGAACAGTGGCTGTCGGATTCTGCCAAAAAGCAGTACGACTTTCCGATATGGCAAAAGGACTCCGAAACGCTACCTTACTGGAAGTCCTGGAACTCCTTCTTCACGCGCAATTTCGAGGACCCGGCTTTTTCCCGCCCGATTGCCGATCCGGACTCGAATCAGACGGTCATCTGTCCCAACGATGGTTCGCTGTTCCGCTGGGATGCCAAGATTGCACGGGACGATGTCTTCTGGTTCAAGGACATGAATTATTCCTTGCAGGACATCCTCAGCTCCCCTATCCCCGAACAGCAAAAACTGATCGACGACTACGGTCTGGTCGACCTCTTTGAAGGCGGCTACATTTTTCAGACCTATCTCAACCCCTACAACTTCCACCGCTGGTGGGTGCCGGTCAACGGCGAAGTGCTGTTCGAGCCCTTCACGATTCCCGGCTGCTTTTTCAACAAACTGGTTCTTCCTGATTTCGGCGGGGCGACCACTGCTTCACTCCCCTATCTGGCTCAGGTCAATGCGCGCGGCGTGATTGTTTTCAAGACCGAAGACTTCGGCCACGTCTGTTGCATCCCGCTCGGCATGAGCGAAGTGTCGAGCGTCGCCTTTGACCCGGCCATGTACCAGGGGGCTCAGGTTTGTAAAGGTCAGGAGATGGGCATGTTCAATTATGGCGGATCATCCTTCGCCATCCTCTACGAAAGGCAGCCCGACAAGGAGCTGATTTTCGTCAACAGCGACGGCATTCCCTACCCGCAGCGCCCCGTTCTCCCCACGGGCAGTTCCAGCACGGGCGGCAACGTGACCATGATCGGCTCCCAGATCGGGATCTGGTACTCGAAGAAATAATCCGGATCACCTCAGGAGCCGAATCATGTGTACCACCATGATCATTACGGGAGGCGCCACCATCGATGGATCGACGATGGTGACCCACTCCGACGACAACGAACTCTCCGACCAGCGGCTGATCCTGGTGCCAGCCCGGGACAATCCTCCGGGCAGCAGCCGCGGCATCATCGATGGCAGCAACGATGCCTACCCCCGGCTGGTCAGCCAGAACCGCGGGCCGGGCTATGTCCTGCCTGACTATCCCGATACCCCGCTAATTGGCAGCATTCCCGAAGTGCCGTACACCTATGCTTATTTCGACGGCAGCTACGGCATCATGAACGAGCACAACCTGATGTTCGGCGAATGCACCAATGGCGCCAAATATCAGCCTGTCTGTGTTTCGCAGACGGAAGCCAGTGAAACTGGCAAGCATTGCCGTCTTTTCTATAGCGCCGAACTTTCGCGGGTGGCGCTGGAACGCTGCACAGGGGCACGTGAAGCAGTTCAACTGATGGGGCAACTACTTGACGAATACGGCTATTTCTCGACCGGTGAAACCTTGCTGGTTGCGGATCAGGAGGAAGCCTGGGTGTTCGAGATGTGCGCGCTCCCCGACGAGGAATTCCACTCGGCATGGATTGCCCAGCGGGTACCCGATGGCACGGTATTCGTAGCGGCCAACGAATTCCGCATTCGCGATATCCGGCCGGGGGATCCGGATCAGATTTTCTCGAACCGCCTTCTGGAAGGGCTCAAAAAAGTCGGCTGGGCCGATCCGGAGGCCGGTCCGGTCGACTGGCTGCAAGCCGTCAGCAGCGGTGAGTACGCTCATCCCTATTACGCCCTGCGCAGGGTCTGGCGGGTTTTCGACCGGGTCAATCCCGATCTGGGCCTGAGCCCCTGGGTCAACGGCGGCGGCTACACCCGTGATTACCCTTTTTCGGTTGCGCCGCGTGAAAAACTCGGGCTGCAGGATATTTTCGCGCTTTACCGCGATCACTACGAAGGCACCCAGTTTGATCTGAGCAAGGGAATCGCTGCCGGCCCGTATGGCGACCCCAATCGCTTCATCGGGCCCTATGACGGCGCGCAGAACAATATCTCCGATGCCAAGCTGTATGGCGCCTGGGAGCGGGCCATATCGATCTTTTACCAGGGCTACACCTACGTGGCCCAGACCCGGCCCAGCGCGCCGGCTCTGACCAAAGGCATGCTCTGGTATGGTCCCGATGTCGCCTATACCACCTGCTTTACTGCATTCTCGAGCAAGGTACTGGAATTGCCTCGGGCGTACGAAATTGGCGATCCGCAAAAATTCAGCCGCGATGCTGCCTGGTGGGCCTTCGATTTTGTCGCCAACTGGGCCCGCCTGAATTTTCAGCGCATGTGCAAGATTGATATCCAGCCCTTGCAGAGCGAACTCGAAGCCCTGCAGATCGAGCAGATGAAAGCCTGGGACGAGAAGGCGGCTTCAGGCATGAGTGCCGGGGAAATGACCCGGCTATGTGCTGATAACGCCAATGAATTACTGGCACGCTGGTGGGCCCTGGCCGACTGTCTCGTTGCCAAATATTCCGATGGCTACATCAATGCGCCACCGTCGTCACCCAGAAACCCGGCGCCGGTTCCCCTTGGCTACCCTTCGCAATGGCTGGGGGTCACGAATTACCCGGATGGTCCGGTAAGCTACGATATGAAGCTTTAGCAGGACAGCACGCAGTCAAAAGGCCCGAAAGTCGTTTTCGGGCCTTTTTCTTATTCGCCAGTATCGGCGGCGTGCCCAGCCGCCCAATCGAGAAATATCCTGCATAAAATCGGCAGTCCCTCGCGAATCGCCGCCACCCCCGGCGTCAAAATGATCGCCGACTTGATTTCGTGGATTTCCTTGTCGCGCACCGCCGGCACTTCGCTCCAGCCTTCACGGGCAACGATGCGCTCGGGGCGGAAGTGTTTGCCGCACCAGGAGCCGATGATGATGTCGGGCTGACGGTCGACCGGATCGAGCGGGTTGCTCATGATGCGATCCCTGGCCAGTGGCAAAGTCGCCCGGTCAGCAAAAACGTCGATGCCGCCGGCAATCTGGATCAGGTCGGAAGCCCAGCGGATGCCGGAAATCTGCGGCTCGTCCCATTCCTCGAAATACACCCGCGGCTGCCGTGGCAGCGCCGCGGCAGCCGCACGGGCGCTAGCGATGCTGGCTTCCAGCTCAGCCACCAGCGCCAGGGCCCTGGCTTCGGCGCCGACCAAGCGCCCGACGGTTTCAATCATGCCGAGAATATCCTCGACACTACGCTGGTTGAAGGCATAGACCGGCACGCCGGCCTTGATCAAATCGCGTGAAATATCGGCTTGCAGGTCGGAAAAGGTCAATACCAGATCGGGCTGCACGGCCATGATCTTGCCCAGATCACCGCTGGTGAAGGCGTAAACCTTGGGCTTTTCCTTGCGCGCCTGTGGTGGCGTCACGGTGTAGCCGGAGATGCCGACGATGCGCGCCTGCTCGCCGAGCAGGTAGAGCACTTCGACGGTTTCAGTCGTCAGGCAGACGATGCGTTGCGGCAGGCGCGGCACGACTCAGGCAGCCTCGTCGATCCAGGCCTGCTGGATGGCTTCGAGGATTTTTTCGCCGCAATGCTTGGGATCGTCGTTGAAGTCGGGCAAGGCCATGACCCAGTCGCGCAGATCGACGAAGTTGATCTTCAGCGGATCGGCGTCCGGGTGGGCGTCACAGAGTTCGATGGCGATGTCGTTGATGTCGGTCCATTTCATTTGTGGTGACCCTCCTTGGCCATGTTGATGTTGTATTTTGGAATTTCGATCACCAGCGGGGTCGACCGCACAATTGCCTGGCAACCCAGGCGCGAGTTCGGTTCCAGACCCCAGGCCTTGTCCAGCAGGTCTTCCTCGATTTCTTCGGCTTCTTCCAGCGAATTGAAGCCTTCGCGGACGATGACGTGGCAGGTGGTGCAAGCGCAGGACATTTCGCAGGCGTGGTCGAGTTCGATCTCGTTGGCCAGCAGGTTCTCGCAGATCGACTTGCCCTCTTCGGCATCGATCATGGCGCCGTCCGGGCAGAGTTCGACGTGCGGTAAAACGATAATCTGGGTCATTCTTCTTCTCCCATCCTGATGTCGTCGACCTTGCGGCCGGACAACACCTTCTTGATGCTCTGATCCATGCGCCGATGGGCAAAAGCCTGAGTTTCAAAACCGAGGTCGTCCATGGCGATGTTGATCAGGCGGCGATTGTCGCCGGCGATGGTTGCGTGCAATTTGGCAATCGTCGCTTTGATCCTGGCGATTTCGGTTTCGTTCAACAGGTGCGCATCCTCGGCCAGCGCAGCTTCGGTGGCTTCGATCATGCGCTCGCCCTCGACCTGGGCCTCACGCAGCGCGCGCGCCATCGCGTCGTCCTTGGCGTGTTCCATCGAGTCCTTGAGCATGCCGGCGATTTCGTCGTCGGAAAGGCCGTAGGAAGGCTTGACGGTGATGCTCGATTCGACGCCAGTGGTCTGTTCACGTGCCGACACCGACAGCAGGCCGTCGGCGTCGACCTGGAAGGTCACGCGGATGCGTGCCGCCCCGGCGACCATGGCCGGAATGCCGCGCAGTTCGAAACGCGCCAATGAACGGCAGTCGGCAATCATTTCGCGCTCGCCCTGAACAACGTGGATGGCCATCGCCGTCTGGCCGTCCTTGTAAGTGGTGAATTCCTGGGCACGGGCGGTGGGGATGGTCGAATTGCGCGGAATGACCTTCTCGGTCAGGCCGCCCATGGTTTCCAGCCCGAGCGACAGCGGGATCACGTCGAGCAGCAGCCAGTCGTCCTTGCCGGTCTTGTTGCCCGCCAGCAGATTGGCCTGGGTGGCGGCGCCCAGCGCGACGACCTTGTCCGGATCGAGATTGGTCAGCGGTTCCTGGCGGAAAAAGTCGCCAACCGCCTTCTGCACCTGCGGCATGCGCGTCGAGCCGCCAACCATGACCACGCCCTTGATGTCGTCGGCGCGCAGGCCGGCATCGCGCAAGGCCTTTTTGACCGGCTGCATGGTTTTGGAAATCAGCGTCTGGGTGATATTGGTAAAGGTCGCGACATCAAGTTTGACCTCGATCATCTCGCCACTATCCACCCGCAGCATGATCGGCGCTTCGGGATTCTTGCTCAGGAATTCCTTGGCTTCACGGCAGCGCATCATCAGGCGACGCGAGTCTTCCGGCGACAGCGGCTGCAGCTTGGCCTGCTCGATGACCCAGCAGTAAATACGATGATCGAAGTCGTCACCGCCCAGCGCCGAATCGCCGCCGGTAGACATAACCTCGAAAACCCCCTTGGTCAGCTTGAGAATCGAAATATCGAAAGTGCCGCCACCGAGGTCGTACACCGCATAAACGCCTTCAGCGCCGTTATCCAGGCCATAGGCAATCGCTGCAGCGGTCGGTTCGTTGAGCAGGCGCAGAACGTTCAGCCCGGCCAGCCGCGCGGCGTCTTTGGTCGCCTGACGCTGGGCATCGTCGAAATAAGCCGGCACGGTGATGACCGCGCCCACCAGTTCGCCACCCAGCGCGTGTTCGGCACGGGCTTTCAGCGACTTGAGAACTTCTGCCGAGACTTCCACCGGGCTCTTGATGCCAGCGTGGGTCTTGAGCTTGACCATGCCCGGCGCTTCGATGAAGTCGTAAGGCATGGATTCAACGTGAGCGATGTCGCGAAGGCCGCGGCCCATGAAGCGCTTGACCGAAACGATGGTGTTTTTCGGGTCGACCGCCTGCTGGCGCTGGGCATCGTAGCCAACTTCCGTCGTGCTATCAGCGTGATAGCGCACCACTGAAGGCAGCAAGGGGCGGCCCTGCTCGTCGGCAAGGCAGACAGCAATACCGCTGCGCACGGTGGCAACCAGCGAATTGGTCGTGCCGAGATCGATGCCGATTGCCAGCTTGTGTTCGTGGGGAGCAGCGGATTCACCGGGTTCGGCGATTTGGAACAGAGCCATGTTGTGGTGTCTTCTTGTTAGTCGTCCAACGACGCCAGCGCGTCGTCGATTTCATGCAAAAGTTTGTCAAGGAACATCAGCCGGCGCACCTGGTCGGTGGCCTGGGCATAGTCATGGCTATCGTCAAGCAGCTCGCCGATGGCCGCGTAATGGGCGTCCATGTCGCCGCGCAGGCGCAGGTAAAGGCGCTCGAGTTCGTGATGGTCGCCGCCGATGCGCGCTTCCATGACGGCTTCGCGCCATTCCATCTGCTCCACCAGGAAATCCAGCGGCATCGCGGTATTGCTCTCGGCCTGGATATCGTGCCCCGCCAGTTCGAGCAGATACCGGGCTCGCTCCAGCGGCTTTTTCAGCGTCTGGTAGGCCTCGTTGGCGCGCGTTGCCCACTGCATCGACATCCGTCGTTCGGACTCGCTGGCATGGGCGAAGCGGTCAGGGTGCACCTGCGCCTGAACGTCGCGAAAACGCGAATCCAGCTCGGAAACATTCAGCCGGAAGGTTTTCGGCAATTCGAACAGGGAAAAGAAATCAGCAGTCAGATCCAAGGCTGGCACCTCAACTTCGCACCGGCGCGGCCGGCCGTCATGCAACAAAGCGACAAAGCTCAAAGTGAAGTCGGTGCTGGGCGAAACCCTGCACCGACCCTGCGACTGACGGGGTAAAAACGCCCCGCCGGGCCGCCGACATCAGACGTTGAAGGACTCGCCGCAGCCGCACTGATCCTTGACGTTCGGGTTATTGAACTTGAAACCTTCGTTCAAACCTTCGCGGGCAAAGTCCAGTTCCATGCCTTCAAGGTAAGGCATGCTTTTCGCGTCAACGATGACCTTGACGCCCTTGGCTTCAAAAATCACATCGTCCTCGTTCACCTCGTCGACAAACTCCAGTTTGTAGGCCATGCCGGAGCAGCCGCTGGTGCGCACGCCGAGGCGCAGGCCCAGGCCCTTGCCCCGCTTGGTCAGAAAATTGGCAACGTGGGTTGCTGCCTTGTCGCTCAAGGTGATAGCCATGCTGATAACTCCTTACTCGCCGTGTTTTTTCTTGTAATCCGCCACGGCCGCCTTGATAGCGTCCTCGGCCAGGATCGAACAGTGAATTTTAACCGGGGGCAGCGCCAGTTCTTCGGCGATTTCGGTGTTTTTGATCGCCAAAGCCTGGTCCACCGTCTTGCCCTTGACCCATTCGGTCACCAGCGACGAGGAAGCAATGGCCGAACCGCAGCCGTAGGTCTTGAACTTGGCGTCTTCAATAACGCCTTCGCGATTGACCTTGATCTGCAGCTTCATCACATCGCCGCAAGCCGGCGCGCCGACCATGCCGGTACCCACACTGTCATCATCCTTGCCAAAGGAACCGACGTTGCGGGGATTCTCATAGTGATCAATGACTTTTACGCTATAGCTCATTTGTTGCTCCTTTTAGTCGCGCTGCTAGCCATTAGGATCGAGTTACCTAGGAAAGCCTCCCGGCTTGATCCTGAATCCAAATTTCTACCAGCCAATAAATTTTAATCGCCGCTGTTTGTCGAGTTATCAGCTATCGGGATCGAATCGCTCAGGAAACCAGCCCAACTCGATCCTTGATCCTAATAATTAACTACCTATCAATGCGCTGCCCACTGGACGGTGCTGAGGTCGATGCCGTCCTTGTACATTTCCCACAGCGGTGAAAGTTCGCGTAGTTTGCCAACCTTCGCTTTCAAGAGATTGATTGCATAGTCAATTTCCTCTTCAGTCGTGAACCGGCCTATGGAGAAACGAATCGAGCTGTGGGCCAGTTCGTCGTCACGACCGAGGGCGCGCAGCACGTAGGACGGCTCCAGACTGGCCGAGGTGCAGGCCGAGCCGGAAGAGACCGCCAGATCCTTGATGGCCATGATCATTGATTCGCCTTCAACATAGGCAAAGCTGATGTTCAGGTTATGGGCAACCCGCTGTTTGAGATCGCCATTGACATAGGTCGCTTCCATGTCCTGAAGACCGTTCAACAGGCGGTCACGCAGCGCCTTGATGCGGATGTTTTCTTCGGCCATTTCTTCCTTGGCCAGATGAAAGGCTACGCCCATGCCGACGATCTGGTGCGTCGCCAGCGTGCCTGAGCGGAAACCACGCTCATGGCCGCCACCGTGCATCTGCGCTTCCAGACGAATACGCGGCTTGCGGCGCACGTACAGCGCACCGATGCCCTTGGGGCCGTAGGTCTTGTGCGCCGAGAAGCTCATCAGGTCGACTTTCAGCTTGCTCAGGTCGATGTCAACCTTGCCGGTAGCCTGCGCGGCATCGACGTGGAAGATCACGCCTTTTTCACGGCAGATTTCGCCGAGTTCAGCGATGGGCTGAATCACGCCCACTTCATTGTTAACAAACATCACCGAAGCGAGCACGGTATCCGGACGAATCGCGGCCTTGAAGACTTCCAGGTCAAGCAGGCCGTTTTCCTGAACGTCGAGGTAGGTCGCTTCAAAACCCTGGCGTTCGAGTTCGCGCACGGTGTCAAGCACGGCCTTGTGTTCGGTCTTGACGGTGATGATGTGCTTGCCCTTGGTGCCGGCGTAGAAATTGGCCGCGCCCTTGATGGCGAGGTTGTTCGATTCGGTCGCACCCGAGGTCCAGACGATTTCCTTGGCATCAGCCCCGACCAGCGCTGCGACCTGTTCGCGCGCGGCTTCGACCGCTTCGTCGGCTTCCCAGCCGAAGCTGTGCGAGCGCGACGCCGGGTTGCCGAATTTCTCGAACAGGTAGGGAATCATTTTTTCCGCAACGCGCGGGTCCACCGGGGTGGTTGCCGAGTAATCCAGATAGATGGGAAGTTTCATCGTCATTCTCGCTAAGTCGGGTTGTTCAGGCGGCGCAGTTTTCACGCATGGCCGTCAGTCCCTGCAGGTTTCCGACTGTTACCCGCAAGGCGTTGATGAATTGTTCGATATCGGCGTCGCTATTGGCGGCGCCCAGACTGACACGGACCGCGCCGCGGGCGATGGCCGGGGCCACGCCCATCGCCCGCAATACATGCGATGGCTCGGGATTGGCGCTGGAGCAGGCGGCGCCGCTGGCCACGGCAAAACCGGCACGGTCCAGCTTGCCGACCAGGGTTTCACCATCGATGTCCGGGAAGGCGAAATAGCTGGTATTGGGCAATCTTTCGGCGTCGACCGCAAAAATCGTCGCGCCGAGCGCTGCCAGCCCCTGTTCAAGCTGATTGCGCTGTTGCTGCAAACGTTGCGGCAGTTCGGCAAGCTTTTGCGCCGCAAGTTCCGCAGCCACGCCAAAACCAACGATGGCCGGGACGTTTTCGGTGCCGGAGCGCAGCCCGCGCTCGTGGCCGCCACCGGCAATCAGTGGCTGCAATTCGACGCGCTTGTCGAGCACCAGTGCCGCCGCGCCTTTCGGGCCGCCGGCCTTGTGCGCCGACAGGCTCATGGCGTGCACACCAGCGGCATTAAGCGCCCGAAAATCGAGCGGCAACTTGCCGAAGGCTTGTACCGCATCCGTATGAAACCACGCGCCCCGGCCTTTGGCGGCACTCGCCAGCGCGGCGATGTCCTGGATCACGCCGGTTTCGTTATTGGCCAGCATCACCGACAACAGCTTCGGCTTGGCCAGCAAGAGCTCGGCGAAATCCCCGGTTTTGACCCTGCCAGCGACGTCGACCGCAATTTCGCGAACCTGCCAGCCCTGCTTGGTCAATTGCGCCGCTGGCTTGAGCACACACGGATGTTCGATGGCCGAAACCGCCAGCACACCCGGCTTCAGGCTCGCCGCTGCGCCTTTGAGGAACAGATTATTGGCTTCGCTACCGCCGCTAGTGAATATCACCTCGGTCGGATGCGCATTGACCGCCGCCGCGACTTTCTGCCGCGCCTCGTCGATGGCCTGCCGCGCCCGCCGACCATATTCGTGACGACTAGAGGCATTACCGTACTGGCTTTCCAGCCAGGGCAGCATGGCCGCCAACACCGCCGGGGCAAGTGGCGTCGTCGCGTTATGGTCGAGGTAGACAGGCAGAAACATCAGCGTGCTCAGGCCAAAGCGGCCGTTTTTTCGCGCACCGCGCGGCGCGGATGCGGGCCCAGCGGGCGCTGATCGGCAATGACGACTTCACCCCGCGCCAGCGCCTTCTGCTTTTCACGATCAACCAGATCAGCCAGCGTCACGGAAGCCAGGTATTCATACATCGTGGCATTGAGCGTAGACCACAGGTCGTGGGTCATGCAGCGATGCGCTTCGTGGCAATTTTCTTCGCCGCCGCATTGCGTCGCGTCGAGCTGCTCATCGACGGCGCGAATGATGTCGGCCACCGCCAGCTTGTCGAGCGGCCGGGCGATGCAATAGCCACCACCCGGACCGCGCACGCTATCGACGATCTTGTGCCGGCGCAGTTTGCCGAACAGTTGCTCGAGATAAGACAGCGAGATGCTCTGCCGCTCGGCAACGCTGGCCAGCGCCACGGGTCCTTCTTCGCCGCGCAGCGCGAGGTCCATCATGGCGGTCACCGCAAAACGGCCCTTGGTGGTCAGACGCATTTCTGTACTCCTGCTAATAACCTAGTGTTACGGTCAACTATAATAAACCAGACAAAATCAGTCAACTATTTTGCTCAGGTATTGCGGATCAAAATGGTCAGCCAGTTGCACTTCGCTATTGCATTTGACGCCCTGGGCTTCCAGTTCATGCAACAAGCTTGCCAGGCGGCGGTCGGTTTCAGCAGCATGATCCAGAAGACCGTGTATGGCTTTGGCCAGCGGATCATCCTGATCGCGCGCCACGGCATAAGCGGAAAAGCCCATTTTTTCGGCCTGCGCCTCACGGACACGGGCTGCCTGATCGATGATGCGCGCCGGATTGCCAACGGCCGTCGCACCCGGCGGCACCGGCTTGGTCACGACAGCATTCGAGCCAACCTTGGCGCCAGCGGAAATGGTGATCGGCCCGAGCACCTTGGCGCCCGCCCCGACCACGACGCCGTTTTCCAGCGTCGGATGACGCTTGCCCTTGTTCCAGGAAGTGCCACCCAGCGTCACGCCGTGATACAGCGTGACGTCGTCGCCAATTTCGGCCGTTTCGCCAATGACCACACCCATGCCGTGATCGATGAAAAAGCGCCGGCCGATGGTCGCACCAGGATGGATCTCAATACCGGTCAGCATGCGCGAAATGTGGGCAGTAAAACGTGCTAGCCAGCGCAGGCGGTAGCCCCACAAGGCATGCGCGATACGATGCATGATCAGCGCGTGGATGCCGGGATAACAGGTCAGGACTTCCCAGAACGAGCGGGCAGCCGGATCGCGGTCAAATACCGCACGAATATCCTCACGCAAGTTCCACAACATGAAGCCTGATCTCCCCAAAGGTTTAAAGGGCAATTTTAAAATACTCGACTGAATTTGTCAGCTATTTAGCGCAAAAGTTGCTCACTGAAAAACGATTTTTTTCCTGCACCGCAGGTTTGGGACCAACGAAATCATCGGCGAACGTGCGACAAGAAAAATGTTGCGTCGCAACATACTTTGAGAGATAATAGAAGGAGTATCCCCTCAATCCTTTCTATCGTGACAGGGTTGCCGCCCGCGCCATGCGGGCATTTTTATTCGTTTTCTTTCAACGGAAAGCGATCAGGAATCCAGATGACTACCTCCAAAGTGCTTGAGCAACTTCAGAAACACGGCCAATTGCTTGATTCAGACATCGCCCGCGCCACCCGGCTTCCTCTCGTCGACGTCCAGGCCTCGATCATGGAACTCTCCGCTCGCGGTGAAGTTTCCAAATGCAGCGTCACCAGCTTTGTCAAGGGCAAGGCCATCGAGCAACTGCAATGCCGTATTTCCGGCTACGTCCCGCGCCCAGCCCCCGGTCGCAAGCCTGCCGCGAAGTAATTCGCCCGCCTGAACCGCGCCCCTGGCGCGCGTCTGTTTGTTTTTAGCCGGTGAGCCTCGCGCTCACCGCGCCCGCGCAGCACCCAATGACCAGAACGACAAAGAAAAAGCAGGAGCAGCTGGCGCTGCCCGAGCTGGAGCCGGCTTTCGCACTCGAAATCCAGGGCGAGCAGCCAGTCACCGACAGCGATAAGTCCCAGCCCCCTGCTGCCCATGCCACCAACGCCGGCAAGCCGCGCCGGTCGTCCCGCACTCGCCGGGAGCCGACCAGGAAAGCTTCGCCACGCACACATGCCGCGAAAAAAACGCGCAGCACGGCGGCCACTGTCCTGCCGCTGCCGGAGATGCCGGCCATCACCCTGCTCAATCTGCCAGCTTTCCAGCCGCAACTGAATTACAACCGCCAGGAAGATAGTCTGTGCATCACCCTGCTTGCCGAACCGGTACGGGAAGATCGCAGCAGCAGTCAGCTCAGCGCCGGCTATACCGCTGATGGTCGTCTGGCTGAAATCCGCATTTATGACCTTGCCCGGCAAGTCTTGCCAGCGCAGATTGCCGCGCCCGCCGACAGCAACGAGGGCGCCGAATTACTGACCAGCATTCGTGACGAGCTGCTTTTTCTGAAAGCCGGACTGGCGCTGGTGCTCGCCGGGGTGCTGTGGCTGCTGTTGAAGTAAATCGGTAATTCCCTAGACGTTCAGCGCATGCAATCTGATGCGCGCGACAAACCAGATGGCGACCAGGTTCGCCGTCAGCGCCACATAACCAACCAGCGGGTAGCCGACAATGCGGCCGCTGTCATCGAGGGTGATGATGAAACCGGCCAGCGTTGTCGCCAGTCCCATGGCCAGCGACTGCACCGTGCCGTTCAGCGACATGAAGGTGCCGCGCAACTTGGGTTCGGCCGCCGAAGAAATGATTGCCATGGCCGGGATCATCCGCCCCGAGATCAGCACGAAAAAGATCGTCGTGCATATTACCCAGGCCCACAATGGCCATTCGCCGGCATGGGTCAGCAACAGGATGGGCAGTATCGCCAGCGCGGCGACCCGGCGATAGGTTTCCATCTTGCCGTGCAAGTCCGCCCAATGACCGATGAAGCGGGCGCTGATCAAGGTTGCGCAGCCGCCGACCAGATACACGATGGGAATGTCCAGTTGGGCGATGCCGACGTTATTGACGGCATAGACGGTGATGTAGGGAATCACCGTGAAGCCGGAAAAAATGATCAGCGCCGAGAACAACAAGGCACGCCGGTGATTGGCATCGCCAAGCACGCTGAACATGGCTGAGAACAGGTGCGCCCGCTTCTCGGCGCTCAGATGCTGACGCAGTTCGGGCAAGAAGCGCAGGCCAACAGCGATGAACACCACACTCAGTGCGGCGATGAACATGAAGGGCGCGCGCCAGCTCAGATGATTGGCCAGCCACAGCGAAGCCGGCACACCCGCGACCGTAGCGATGGAAAAAGCGCTGGAAACCAGGCCGCTGGCCTTGCCGCGCCGACTGAAGGGAATCACGTCGGCGACCATGGTCTGCACCAGCGCGCCCATCACGCCGCCAAAAAACCCGGCCAGCCCGCGCGCCAGCAGCAGCAGCGGATAGTTCGTCGCCAGGCCGCAGGCCAGCGTCGCCAGCGCAAACAAGGCAAAGGTAGCGAGCAAGAGGCGGCGGCGTTCGAACAAATCGACAAAAGTCGCCGCCAGCACCCCGGAAATCGCCGAACTGAAACTATAGGAGGCGACCAGCAGGCCGAATTCATGCGTACCGATGCCAAAAGAACGCATCAGGATTGGCCCCAGCGGCATCATGATCATGAAGTCCAGGATATGGCTAAACTGAATACCGGCCAGCGTCAGCAGGAAAAAACGTTCGGCACGGGGGGTAAGCGCGGTGCTCATGGCAATCTTTGATCAGGCGTGGGCGGCAAGGATACGCGCGCCAAACGCTGGCTGACAATAAAGATTCCGGCTGAACGCACCGGCGGAAACTTTTGGATTTTTGATCTCTCTTACTTGCGAGGAAAGCAAGGAAACCACAGAATCCCACCATGCAAAACGAGACACTGAATCCGGAAGCCCTGCCCGTCGATCTCGCCACATTTCGACCCCCAGTGAGCAGCGGTAATAAAAACCACGCAGCAGGCACCTTGCTCGACAAATACGGGCGACGCATCAGTTATGTGCGACTCTCCGTAACCGACCGCTGCGATTTCCGCTGTACCTACTGCATGGCCGAGGAAATGACTTTCCTGCCGCGTGATGCAGTGATGACTCTTGAAGAATGCCTGCGCGTGGCGCGCGTCTTTGCCGAACTCGGCGTCAACAAGTTGCGCATTACCGGTGGCGAGCCCCTGGTGCGCAAAGGCATCATGTGGCTGATCGAGCGCCTGGGCGCCCTGCCCGGCATCGACAATCTGGTCCTGACCACCAATGGCTCGCAACTCGACCGTTTTGCTGCCCCACTGAAAACCGCCCGGGTCCGCCGCCTGAATATCAGCCTGGACACCCTGAAGGCTGATCGCTTCGAGAAGATCACCCGGATTGGCGATCTGGGCAAGGTTCTGCACGGCATCGAAGCTGCTGGCGCTGCCGGCTTCACGCGCACCAAGCTCAACACGGTCATGATGCGCGGAATCAATGACGATGAATTTGTCGACCTGGTGCGCTTCGCCGTCGCCAACACCCTGGATATTTCCTTTATCGAGGAAATGCCTCTGGGTGCCATTCACGGGCGGCACACTACCTATATTTCCTCCGAAGAAACCCGCACGCTGCTATCCCGGCATTTCGAACTGATCCCCTCGACCGAAGACTCCGGTGGGCCGGCACGTTATTGGCGAATTCCCGGCAGCGAATCGCGGGTCGGCTTTATTTCGCCGCATAGTCACAACTTCTGCGACACCTGTAACCGGGTGCGCATCACCGCCAAGGGCGAACTCTACCCCTGCCTGGGACAGAACGACGCCGTCAACCTGATGCAGCCGCTGCGCAACGGCGCTGATGATAGCGGCCTGCGCCAGGCCATCGTCGACAGCATGGGCATCAAGCCTCTCGGCCATGACTTCACGCAACAAATGGACGCACCGCAGGTCGTTCGCTTCATGTCGATGACCGGCGGCTAAGCGGTGAGCCTCACGCCAGGCGACAAAAGCTCCGCTGTGCTCCCCAGTTCGATGTTCCAGTACCCGCGCTGGGGCATAGGACTACTGCTCCTGAACGCCACTGCCGGTGCCTTGACAGCACTCCACCCTGATACCCCCGCCAGGATGCTGCTCGCGGCCAGCCTCTGCGCCTTGTTGCTGCTGGCCGGTATCGAATTCGCGCATTTCCGCTCGATCAAACGTGCCTACCGCCTGGCCATGCTCGCCGCTCACGACGGTTTCTGGGAGTGGGATCCGGTCAGCAAAAGCCTCAAGGTCGGCAACCGTCTTCTCGACATCCTTGGCTACAAGGATCGCCACATTCCCGACAGCCACGCCTGGCTCAAACTGGTACACCCGGAAGATCAGGCTTTATACAACAGCGCTGTCACTCAGCACCTCAAGGGGCTAAGCGCGTTTTTCTATTGCGAGTACCGGGTTCTCGCCGTCGATGGTCAATATCGCTGGGTGGCATCGCGCGGACTGGCGGTGCGTGACCGTCGGGGCATTGCCTACCAGATGGTTGGTTCGATCACCGATATCGACGAGCGCCGGCGGCACCAGGAAGAAATGGAATTCCTCGCCCAGCATGACGCCCTGACCGGCCTGCCCAATCGCCTGTTGTTTGCCGAACACCTGCAGGCTTCGATCCTCTCGGCACGCAGCAGCGGCCAGCGCATCGCCGTCCTGTTCATCGACCTCGACCGCTTCAAGAATATCAACGACACGCTGGGACACCGCGCTGGCGACCAACTACTGCAGTCGGTCACGCAACAACTGCGCAAGGACCTGCCGCCGGCCTGCCGACTTTACCGTCAGGGCGGCGATGAGTTCATCGTCCTGATCGATCCGGTCAATGATGGCGATGCTGCCATGCAGATTGCTGGTCGATTCAAGGACTTGATTGCCACCCCGCTACTCGGCAGCGAAAGTGATTTTTTCACCTGCGCCAGCATCGGCATCAGTCTCTTTCCTGACGATGCCAGCGACGGCGAAAGCCTGCTCCGCCACGCCGATACGGCAATGTACGAAGCCAAGGCGGCAGGCGGCAACACCATACGTTCACACACGCCCCTGATGAACCAGCGCGTGACCTACCGCATGTCGCTGGAAAACCAGCTGCGCAAGGCGCTGGCAGAAAATCGTCTGGAGCTGTATTTCCAGCCGCAGACCAGCCTTGCCGACAATCGCCTGGTTGGCGCCGAAGCCCTACTGCGTTGGCACAATGGCGAAACCCTGATTCCCACCGAGCAATTCATTTCGGTTGCCGAAGAGTCCGGGCTGATCATTCCCATCGGCGACTGGGTCATTGATCGGGCGATTGCCCAGATTGCCGCCTGGCGCGCCAGTCATGGCGAGATCCCGCCGATTGCGATCAATCTTTCGCCGCGCCAGTTCTGGCGTCCATCAGTATCGCAACGCATCATCGCGACCATGGAAAAATACGGACTGCCGGCCTCGGCCCTGGAAACCGAAGTCACCGAATCGGTGCTGCTCGACGCCGACGGCAGCAGCGTCGAGGAACTTCTCAAGCTCAAGGCCGCGGGCATTGCCATCGCCCTCGACGACTTCGGCACCGGTTACTCCTCGCTGTCCTACCTGCAACACCTGCCGGTCGGTACGCTGAAAATCGACCGTTCCTTCATCAGCAACCTGATCCATGACGACGGCTCCAGCGGTAGCGAACCGATGGTACGAGCCATCATTGCCATGGCCCGCAGCCTGGGCTTCCGGGTCATCGCCGAAGGGGTCGAGACAGTGCAACAACGGCAACGCCTGCAGGCGCTGGAATGCGACGTGATGCAGGGCTATCTCGTCAGCCGCCCTCTGCCAGCCGATGAATTCGCCCGCAAATTCCTTGAGGGCAAGGCCCAGTCGCCAACGCCGGCAAATTAAGCCTCGGCTGCCGCTGCTGCGGTGAACGCCCTTTTTCAATCGAAAATCAAAAAGAGGGTCGGCCGGGAATCATGAAAAATTCCCCGAAAACAGCCTACTCTTCTGATTTAAAAAGCAAATTCTGACTGTCAACATTCTTCTTTGTGTTGACGCTTTTCGCCGGCGGCGCCTGCAAAGCCGTGAGCTTTTCAAAAATTTTCTCGTGGCTGACGACAACGGCTTTTGCCGCCATCAGTTCGGATTCCAGCCGCTGCCCAGTTGCCATAGTCTCCTGCAGCTTGCCGACGTTCGCTTGGTTTTCCTTGTCCAGATCGGCCACTCGCGCATTGGCTTGCGCTAATTGCTCCGATAACTGCTGGTTTTTCACCTCGGCGACGGCCAACTGCTCTTTGGCCGAACGCAGTGATCGCACCTCGCCCTCTTGTCGATGAAGTTCACTGCGTGCATTTCCAAGCTCACTTGATAGCCTGGCATTGCTTTCGTGGCTACTGATCAATTCTTGCTGCTTGGTATTCACCGAGTCCTTGGCAGAACGTAATTCGCCCTGCAGGAACTGAATCTGTTGTTCGGATTGCCGTTGATCCTGCTCCCGTTGTTCTTTGGCTGCAGTACGGAAATGCTCCAGCGCTTCGCGGGCGTGTTGATGCTTCTCTTCCAGGGAAAGACGATGCGTTTCCTCCTTGGCTAGTTGTCCTTCCATGTCCTGAATGCGCTGAGCCATTTGAGCACGGGCAATCCGCTCTTCCTGAAGCGCCGCCACGGTGTTCGCATGAGCGGTTTTTTCATTGGACAGATCGAGGGCTTGACGTTCGACCTGTCCTCGGAACGATTCGACCTCGTTACGCAAGGCAGTCATGACGTCGTTCAGAGACGCGATTTCCGCTTTGTGTTTGTCGGTCAGTGCGGTCATGCGCTGATCAGCTTCCAGATGCAGACGTTCGGCCAGCCTGGCTGACAGATCCTGAATGGCATCGCTGACCGCGACCTGGGTGCCGGTGTTCCCGCCTTCCTCTTCCTCGATCTCCTTGAGGTAGCGGTGAATCGTGCCTTTCGAGCCGGTGTTGCCCAATTCGCCACGGATGGCGTCGATCGATGGGTAGCGCCCCATCGCCAACAGGTTGTCTCGCGCTCTTACCACTTCTGACTTGTAGATTCCGGCTCTGGCCATGGCATCCTCGAATTTCGTACCGTATTACGTAATATTATATTACATACTAATTTAACGAAATTCAATACTTACAAAATCACAATTCTAAGACGTGATAATGGTTGATTATTTGTTGTGATGCGCGGCAGAGCAGAAAAACCATGAAGAGATAGTACAAAATAGAAGGTTTGCTTCCTGACAATTTGCGTCCAAAAGCTTTCAAAAACGTAACGCACGGGTCAGCGTTCTGTTGGTATCGGAACCCTAAGATGGCATCACGGTTGGACCAAATGAGTCCGACACGATTAACCCGATGTCACAAGGAGAGAGCCATGAAAACGAAATTTTCCCAACTTGCCCTGATTGCTGTGATCGGCCTCGCTGCCGCTGGAACGAGCTACGCTCACGAAGATTATTCCGAAACCGGCACCAACCATTGGCTGAGCCACGTTTCGGAAAGCAAAAGCGCGCCGATGGCAAATCAACAGGCTTCGTTTGGCTACGCCGCCACGAAAAATGCTGACCGCGAGATCACCCTTGCAGGCGGCAGCAAGTATCTGAACGTGACGCGCCTGGAAACCGTCAAGATCAATGTCGCTGGCAGGAGCGTCGTCTGGACCTTCGATACGCTCGGTACCGTACCGTTTCCGCTTTCCAATATCCTATCTGGAGCCGACGGTATCACCGTCTATGTAACCGAGAACCCTTCCTACCAGGGCGGTTAACCAGCCTGACCGGTGAGTGACGTAATTGTCACTCACCGGTTGGCAAACTGTCAGGATTACCCCCTTAATATTCATATGCAGTACAACTTCTTAAGGAGATTTAAAATGTTGAAAAAAATGCTCGCAATCGTGCTCCTGAGCTCACTGGGTGTTTCCGCCTATGCCGTTGATGCATCACAAGTACAAAAGTCCATCGAACTGAAAGACGGCTCGACGGTTTATATCTTCAAAGACGGAAAGATGGGCATGGAGGACAAATATGGTCGTGCGACCTACATGGAGTCTGGTCACGCAATGGAAACCAAGGATGGCAAGAAAATCATCATGAACGGAAACGAAATCTGGCGTCTTGACGAATTGCTGCACAAAGACCATCGCAACTAGGCGACGCCATTCGCCTCATACCGTGCGGCTCTTTCGGGGGCCGTTTTCATTTTGAAGCACCGTTCAAGCATCACTTTCAATTCCAGTATCCATTGGGCGTGATCTCTGGACTGGCCTTGCTCATATAGCATCGGAGCA
This sequence comes from Azonexus sp., assembly GCA_030824535.1. Classification (GTDB taxonomy): domain Bacteria; phylum Pseudomonadota; class Gammaproteobacteria; order Burkholderiales; family Rhodocyclaceae; genus Azonexus. The sequence continues at coordinate 28,625 of JAVBXO010000066.1, forward strand.
ATCCGTCGGAAAACGACATAGATCGCCGGATCGAAATGCTGCCCAACCTCCCGTTCCATGATGCTCAGCGTCTCGTCCAATGACAAAGCCGGTTTGTAGGGACGAACGGAGGTCAATGCATCGAACACGTCGAC
>JAVBXO010000442.1 GCA_030824535.1 Azonexus sp.
ATGCGGGCAAAGGTCGATTCCGGCATGACGCACTTGCTGTCGTACTGCTTGCCGTCGGCACCCCACATCTTGCCGCCCTGACGGATCATCGCCGGCATGGAAGCGTCAACGATGATGTCGTTCGGCGAATGGAAGTTGGTGATGCCCTTGGCCGAATCGACCATGGCCAGACGCGGACGGTGTTCCTGGCAGGCGTGCAGGTCACGGATGATTTCGTCACGCTTGGATTCCGGCAGGGACTTGATCTTCTCGTACAGATCGAGCATGCCGTTATTGACGTTGATGCCCAGCTCGTCGAAGGTCTTGCCGTGCTTCTCGAAGGCGTCCTTGTAGTAGATCTTGACGCAGTGGCCGAAGACGATGGGGTGCGACACCTTCATCATCGTCGCCTTGACGTGCAGCGAGTACAGGATGCCGGACTGGCGGCAATCTTCCAGGGTTTCTTCGTAGAAGTCGCAGAGCGCCTTCTTGCTCATGAACATCGAATCGATGATCTCGCCTTCGAGCAGCGACAACTTCGGCTTCAGCACCGTGGTCTTGCCGCCCTGAGCGATCAGTTCCATGCGCACTTCGCGCGGCTTGTCCAGGGTCAGGGACTTTTCGCCGTGGTAGAAATCGCCGTGTTCCATGTGCGAAACGTGGGTCTGCGACCACTGCTTCCATTCACCCATCGAGTGCGGGCGCTTCTTGGCGTAGTTCTTGACGGCGCCCGGGGCGCGGCGGTCAGAGTTGCCTTCGCGCAGCACCGGATTGACGGCGGAACCGAGGCACTTGCCGAAACGGGCCTTGAGGGCCTTTTCTTCGTCGGTATTGGCGGTTTCCGGGTAATCAGGAATGGCGTAGCCCTTTTCCTGCAGTTCCTTGACGCAAGCCTTGAGCTGGGCGACGGAAGCGGAAATGTTCGGCAGCTTGATGATGTTGGTGTCCGGCAGCAGGCACTTCTTGCCCAGTTCGCCCAAGGTATTGGGAACCTTCTGCTCGTCGGTCAGGCTATCGGAAAACTCGGAGAGGACACGAGCCGAGACGGAGATGTCCGCCTTCTCGATTTCAATGCCAGCCGGGCCGGTAAAGGTCCGGATAATCGGCAGAAAAGCGCAAGTCGCCAGCAGCGGCGCCTCGTCGGTCAAAGTGTAGATAATTTTGGACTTCTCGCCAGCCATGTATATCCCCTTGCGTTGGATTGAGTTATCGGCCGGAGCGAACCCTGGCCCTTTGTGAACCGCGTACATCAGCAAAGCAGTAAGTATCGTTTCCCAGCGCATCTCAGTCAACGAAACAGCGTTTCACATGGCGATTTGACGCCACGATTTGCCGCCTTTTCGCGGCCGTCACCCACGCAAGCCGGTGCCCCCTACCCTACGGATTGTTTCGCGGCTGATTGAATTGCAGAGATGGAAGCCGCAACATCATCTATGCCTTTAGTCATATTGGCAAAGCCTCACCTCAACCCCAGAATGCCCGATTCTCATTAATCAGGCTTGGGTGATGCAAGTAGCTGCCGGTGCACTGGGGTATCAAGAACTGCTTTGGCTGCTTGGCAGCTTATGTAGCCTACATCGCATCCCTTTCGACCCGCAGTTGGTCGAGCAGGATTTTCCGCCACCGCATGACCGCAACAGCTTTCATGAAGCGGCGCGGGCCCTGGGTTTCAAGACCGGCACGGGCGGGCATCCCCTTGCCTGGCAAAGCTTGCCGCTTCCCGCCGTGGCCTTCCTGCGAGCCGTTCCGCAAGGCGAAGGCGATGCATCCGTCAGCTCAAGCCCGGTCTTGATACTCAAAACCGACGGCCAAAAACTGCTGTATTTCCGCAGCGGTTCGCAAACCCCGGAAACGCTCAGCGTCGAAGAAGCGTCAATGCAGTTCGAACCTGAACTCATCCTGATCGCCCGCGAAGCCGAAGGCGCTCGCCCGGATGCAGAAATTCCCGGCTTTCAGCGCGAAAAGACAGCCTTTGGCTTCCGCTGGTTCATTCCCGAACTGCTCAAGCACAAGAAAATCTGGCGTGACGTGCTGCTGGCCAGTCTGGCGATCCAGCTGGTCGGCCTGGTCACACCGCTCTTTACGCAAGTCATCATCGACAAGGTCGTGGTGCATCAGACGCACAACACCCTGATCGTGCTCGGCGTGGCGCTGATCATGTTCATGCTGTTTACCGGCACCATGACCTGGCTGCGGCAATACCTGGTGCTGCATACCGGCAACCGCATCGACGCCGTGCTCGGCAGCCAGGTTTTCCGCCACCTGCTGCGCCTGCCGCTGCCCTATTTCGAGCAACGTCCGACCGGCACCCTGGTCGCCCGCCTGCACGGTGTCGAAACCATCCGCGAATTTGTCTCCGGCGCCGCCATCACGCTGCTGCTCGATTTTCCCTTCTTGCTGATTTTCCTCGCCGTGATGTTTGCCTATAGCTGGCAACTGTCCCTGATCGCCGTCGCCCTGCTCGGCGCCATTGCCGTGATCAGCCTGCTGGTTGCGCCGCTGTTCCGCGAGCGACTGAACCAGCAGTTCATGCTCGGCGCCCGCAACCAGTCCTTTCTCACCGAATACATCGCCGGCATGGCGACGGTGAAATCGCTGCAGATGGAGGCCGACCTCGACAAGAAATACGGCGATTTTCTCGCCCAATACCTGGCTGCCGGTTTTTCCACCAAGCAGGTCGGCAATACGTACAACGTCATCGCCAATGGCCTCGAACAGGTCATGACCCTGTCCATCCTCATCGTCGGCGCCTTGCTGGTGATGCAGAACGACGGCTTCACGGTCGGCATGCTGGTCGCCTTCCAGATGTTCGCCGGCCGCATGAGCCAGCCCATGCTCAGGCTGGTTGGCCTGTGGCAGGAATTCCAGCAAGCCAACATCGCCGTCCAGCGCCTGGGCGACGTCCTCGACCTGCCACAGGAACCGCATACGCTGACGCCAAGCCGCGAAAACCAAGGAGTCAACGCAAACTCGGGCCGCATCGACCTGCACCACCTCGCCTTCCGCTATTCCGAACACCACCCCTGGCTCTACCGCAATCTGAGCCTCAGCCTCAAACCCGGCCACCTCACCGTGTTGATGGGGCCATCCGGCTGCGGCAAGAGCACGCTGGCCAAACTGCTGCTCGGCTTCTACCGCCCCGTCGAAGGCCATATCGCGCTCGACGGCAAGGACATCCGCCATCTCGCCGCCAACGAACTGCGCCAGACCTTCGGCGTCGTACCGCAGGAAACCGTGCTCTTCGCCGGCAGCCTCTACGACAACCTGGTCATGGCCCACCCCCATGCCGGCTTCGAAGACGTCATCCAGGCCTGCAAGGCGGCGGAAATCCATGAAGTCATCGAACAACTGCCGGACGGCTACCAGACCGAAATCGGCGAACGCGGTACCGGGCTATCCGGTGGCCAGAAACAGCGCATCGCCATCGCCCGCGCCCTGCTCAAGCGGCCGAAGATATTGATCTTCGATGAAGCGGTATCGAATCTCGACAGCCAGACGGCGGAACACTTCGCGCGGACGATCAACAAGCTGAAGGGGAAAGTCACCCTGCTGTTCATTACCCACCAGATTCCACGGGGGCTACAGGTGGATGAGG
>JAVBXO010000011.1 GCA_030824535.1 Azonexus sp.
TGGTTCCAAAGCCGATGGCGAAGAAGACGACCTGCTGGTCCGGATGCTTCTGCGCCAGCGTCACCGCGTCCATGCTCGAATAGACCATGCGGATGTCGCCGCCGCGCGCCTTGGCTTTGAGCAGCGACAACCCGTCGGAAGCCGGTACGCGCAGGCAGTCGCCGTAAGTGCATAGCGTGACGCCCTGTTCCAGCGCCAGCTTGATCGCCTGATCAACGCGGCCAATCGGCAGCACGCAAACCGGGCAGCCGGGGCCGTGGATCATGCGGACGTTGTCGGGCAACAGATCCGAAACGCCATAACGCGAGATGGCGTGGGTGTGGCCGCCACAGAATTCCATGAAGTGATAGGTCCGCGCCGGATCGGCCTCGGCACGGATGCTGGCAGCGATTTTCTGCGCCAGCTCGCCATCGCGGAATTCGTCGATATATTTCATCAGTGCAAGGATTGATCGTCGTCGTTGAACGCCATATCGCCCATTTCGGCGAAGAGTTTCAGGGTTTTAGCCGCTTCTTCGGGATCGAGTTTGTTCAGCGCATAGCCAACATGGACGATCACGTAATCGCCGACGACGACGCCTTCAACCAAGGCCAGCGAGATTTCCTTCTTGACGCCGGCCAGATCGACCAGCGCCTTGTCGTCAGCGCGCAGTTCAACGACTTGCGCGGGGATGGCGAGACACATGTTTCTTCCTTTCTCAACGCCGACCGGTCAGGGCGCGCAAAAAACCGCGCCGGGAAACGGCTGCTGCCGGCTCGGCAGCCGCAGAAGATGACGGCGGTGGCGCGATCCCTAGGAGTTTCAGGGCATCCAGACAAACCTCGCGCGCCAGCGCCAGACTGCTGACACCATCGGCTGCCTCGGCCAGCTGGCAGGATTGGTAAGCGCCCAATACCTCGTCCTCGGCCGCCAGAAACACCCAGGACTGATCAGCCAGTGTGATGTAACGCTTCTGCCCGACCGGGATATCGCCCCACAAGCTGCCGCCGGCCGGCAACAGAATCATGCGGGCACGATCCGGGTTGGCCACCGCCACCAGCCAGTCACCCTGCAATTCGCCCCAGTGAACGACCTCAGCAGGCGGGTGTTCGGGGGCGGCCTGTTGCAAGGCGGCAAGAAGGATTTCAGCAGAAGGGCGAGGGTTCATGGTCCTGGTTCAGCAATGGAAAGCAGACACCCGCATTGTCCGGAGCACCGTTCCCGATAGCAAGCTGCAAGCTCAAGCTACGCAAAAGGCGAGCCATCGCCCACCTCCCTATAAAACAATCGCTTGGCGCACTTCCCGGAAAGACACCGGAAAGAAATTAACCATCACCCGGACAGTGTTTAACCGCTTAGTGCGATGCCACTCATCGTCTGGTGCGCCAGCCAGGCCTGCCCCAGCGCCAGCCCGCCATCGTTGGCCGGGGCCTGGCGGGCTTCGATGAGTTCGCTGCCTTGGGCGGCGAGGCGGCGGCGTAGTTCGTTGATCAACAGCGCGTTTTGCGCACAGCCGCCGCTGATGGCGATTTTTGCCCGATTTTTGCGGTCGACCGCAAAAATGAGCCAATTTTCCAGCGCTTCAGCCAAGGTGGCGTGGAAGACGGCGGCGCCCTGTGCCGGATTGTCGCAGTCGGCGAACCAGGCGAGCAGCGGTAGCAGGTCGAGGATGGCAAGGTCGTTTTCGCGCGTCAGACGGTAGCCGTCAGGCAGCGGCTGGACTGGGCCGTGCCGGCGGGCGAGGCTTTCGAGCTCCATCGCCGCCTGACCCTCAAAAGCCGCGACAGCGCGCGTGCCGAGCAGGCCGGCGGCGGCGTCGAAAACGCGGCCGAGGCTGCTGGTCAGCGGACAACGCAGGCCACGCTCGAGCATTTGTGGCAGCGGGCCGAGTTGCTGTTGCGGATGGCGGCAGGCGAGGAAGGCGGCCATGTCGTCGGCGCTGCACCCCAACGCGTGCAGCGCGGCGATGGCCATGCGCCAGGGTTCGCGCGCGGCGCGGTCGCCGCCGGGTAGCGCCAGGGGTTTTAAATGGCCGAGGCGGGTGCACTGGGCGCCGTCGAGTAGCAGTAGTTCGCCACCCCACAGGCCACCATCGGGGCCGAGGCCGACGCCATCCAGCGCGAAGCCGATCAGCGGCTCGTTGATGCCGTGTTCGGCGGCGATGGCTGCGAGATGGGCGGCATGGTGATCGACGGAAATCGCCGGCACGCCCCACGCCGCCGCCAGACTGTGGGCGAGATGCGTTGAAGGGTAATCCGGGTGGGCATCGTGGGCGATGGCCGCGGGTTTGACGTCGAGCACGGCGAGCAGATGGGCGACGCTTTCTTCGAGGAAGGCCAGCGTCGCGGCATTGTCGAGACTGCCGATGTGTTGCGACAGGAAGGCTTCGTCGCCGCGCAGCACGCAGATGGTGTTTTTGAGGTAGCCGCCAAGGGCGAGGATGGATGGGCTCCGGGCTTGCGCGAGAAACGCAGGAAGCGGCGTCATCCCCGCGAAGGCGGGGATCCAGTTATTTGAAATCGCTGGATTCCCGCTTTCGCGGGAATGACGGTGTAGATCCAGGGGAATCGGCACCGGCACATAACCACGGGCGCGGCGCAGGAATTGGCTGCCACAGGGCGTGGACCGCAGCAGTGAGTCGTCGCAGCGCACGACAATGTCGCGGTCGTGCATCAGGAAGGCGTCGGCGATGCCGGCAAGGCGTTGCAGCGCTTCATCGTTGCCGATGACCAGCGGCTCGCCGCCGGGGTTGGCGCTGGTCATGACCAGGCGCAGCGGGTGCGGCGACTGCAGCCAGCCGCTGCCTGCCGGGCGGCCGGCAGCTTCGTGCCAGAGCAGCAGGTGCAAGGGCGTTGCCGGGCGTAGCAGGCCGATGTCGGCGAGGCCAGGCGCGATACCGGGCAGCTCGCGTTCGCCTTTGGCGCAGAGCACGATAGGCGCGGCGGTGGCCGTCAGCAGCACTTCATCGGCCGGCGAGATGCGGGCGATGTCAGCGACCGACGCGGCATTCAGCGCCATCACCGCCAAGGGTTTCGCATCCCGCCCCTTGCGCTGGCGCAGCTCAGCGACCGCCTCGGCGTTGTCGGCATCGCAGGCGAGGTGAAAACCGCCCAGACCCTTGATCGCGACGATCTGGCCGGCGCGCAGCCGTGCAAGGGTTTCGGCCAGGGGATCAAGGCCGGTTTTTGCCGCATTTTTGCGGTCGACCGCAATTTCGAGGCCATTTTCAGCGAGTAAGCTGAGTTGCGGCCCGCAGTCGGGGCAGCAGGTGGTTTCAGCATGAAAACGGCGGTCGGCGGGGTCGCGGTACTCCTCCTCGCAAGGCGCGCACAGCGGAAAAGCGGCCAGGCTGGTGCGCATCCGGTCATAGGGAATGCCACTGCTGACCGTGTAACGCGGGCCGCAATGGGTGCAGGTGGCGAAGGCGTAACGCCAGCGGCGGCTTTTCGGATCACAGATGTCGGCGATGCAGGCCGGGCAGATCGCCGCATCGGGGCCGATGGCGGTTTTGACCTCGCCGGATTCGCTGTCGAGGATGAGGAAATCGCTTAGCTCCTCCCCCTTCAAGGGGGGTGAGGC
>JAVBXO010000427.1 GCA_030824535.1 Azonexus sp.
CGACAGTACTTTCTGCTTCAGTTCCTTCGGATATTTCATCTCGTCCTCTTCATTGCCCACTGCTTATCACGCCTGAACTCTAAATCAGGCAAGGGGGACAACTATCCTGACGCAGGGGGACAACTAATCAGTCGATCATGATTTTTCCGACGGCGACTAGGCCCCTTAGAGGGACCCGCCATCGAAAGTCCCCGGCTCTGCCGGGGCTTGTTACTAACCCGGGTTTAACAAGCGATTTTTCGCATTTAAAATCAATTGGTTGCATGCTGTTTTTGCACAACAAAAAACGTGCCGCCGCAACTGTTTAATTATAAATAATATTTTTAGCCGGTTGTTAAACTTGGGCTAAGGAACAAATACCGGGAATCGAGGAGGCATACCCCCGCTCGGTGTCAAGGGGCCGCTTGATTTGGACGATGAATTTCCTAATGCGTCATCCACGTCCGGATTACCCGCTCCACCAGATGCGCTACCTCCTCCACCCGTTAGTCGATGGAGGAATTTCAGGAACTGAGACTCCTCATTGGTCGGGCAGCTACTGTCATTATCGTTGCAGCTACAAATAACTTCCTCTTTAACGCCAAATCTCTTCTTGCCTTCACCTGTGGCACCAATAATCTGCATCGACCTCCGCACAAAACAGAGATCCACACCGCGATTCCCGCACTGTGCCTTGCACTCCCTCAGTTCATTCACATTGCACTGCTTAGATGGGAGGCGTTCAGCACTCCCTCGTGCCAATCCCTTCGGGTCCGTATATTTCAATGGGTTTCCACCAACATAGCCATAGGTATTAATCCCGCCCCGCAACCCAATCGGATCGCTCTGCGGATAGCGTCCGGTGGCCGGATCATAATCCCGATAGTAGTTGTAGTTAAGGTTCGTCTCCTTGTCGTAATACTGCCCCGGAAAGCGCAGGTTCAAGACGAAGGGCACGCCGTTGCCGTCCGGGTCTTCTTCTGGCGGCGAGAGGCCGAAGGGTTCGCCCAAGGGGGGGTTGCGCCAGACGACGATGTTTTGCTCATCGGTGACCAGCCGCGGGGTGTTCAGGTGGTCGCTGTGGATGTAGAAGACCTGAGTCCCCGGCAGCCCTACCTGCAGGTTGATCGTGCCGCTGCTGACGATGCTTCCGTCGGCGGCCGTGGCTTGGGCGGTGAGTCGGTAGTTGCCGGCGGCGACGTTTTCCCAGGTCCATTGGTAGGGGCTGCTGCGGGTGCTGCCGATCAGGGTGTTGCCCTGGTAGAAGGCAACCTGGCTGACGCTGCTGCTGCCACTGACGCTGATCTCGGCCTGCAGCGGAATCGTCGCCGGGGCGCTGTAGCGGCTGTTGTTGGCTGGGGCGCTGAGGCTGACCGCCAACTCGGCGTGAAGCCCGCTGGCCCAGGCAGTCAGGCTCAGCAACAAGGCAAACAAATAGTGCTGCACGGCGGATTGGCGCTTGACGGTGTGCATGGTGTACTCCTCGCTCATTGCAGCACCGCGAGCGGTACGTTTTCCAGCCAGAGGTATTCCCGCAACACCGTCCCGGCAGCATTGCTTTCCGCGATCAGGTGGCCGGCCGGGTCATAGTGGTAATAGGTCGTCTCGTTGCCGCTCTTCCTGATCCGCTGCCCTTGGGCGTTGACCTGGTAACGCGTGGTGACGCCCGCCCGCGTGACCTGGTTAAGCCGGCCGCGCGCGTCGTAGTCATACTGACTTGAACCATCACCGGTCAGGCTGCCGTTGTTGTCGTAGGCCAGCGTCTGGCTGGGGTTGCTCAAGCCCACCAGGCGGTTGCTGGTCGTCGCCGTGCTGTAGTTGCGTGTCACGCTGCCTTGCACCTGCGTACTGCGATTCCCCGTGTCGTCGTAGGTATAGCCGTAGTTGGTGTTGGGCAGGACGACGCCGAGCAGACGATCCAGCGCGTCGTAGCTGTAGATGGCGCTGCTGCTGGCATTGCTGCCATCAAACTGGCCGATGATCCGGCCGCCGTTGTCGTAGGTCAGCAACCAGGGCTGGCCGCCCAGGCTGTAGGCGGCCACCCGGCCATCCTGATCGTAGTTCCAGGTGTGGCTTTGCCCCGCACCATCGCTATAGCGTTTGATGCCGCCAAAGGCCTGGTACTCGATGTTGCTGGCCAGAATCTGGCTTTGCCCGTTGCTCGTCAGCGTGACCTGCACCACCTGGCCGGCGGCGTTGCGCTGGTAGGCAATCTGCCGCCCACTCGGGGTCTGCAGGCTGCTCAGTTGCCCGGCCGTATAGGCGTATTGCGTCGTGCTGCCGATCCCGCCGACCGTCCGCACTTCCGCCGCCAAACGGCCCTGGGCGTCGTAGCTGTATTGCAGCTCACTGCTGACGCTAGCATCCGCCGCCTTTTCGGTGACTTTGCTCAATCGTCCCAGAGCATTGTTGCCGATGTCCCAGGTGTACAGCACCTGGCTGCCGTCGTGATAGCCGACCTGCAGCGGCCGCTCCAGCGAGTCGTAACTCGTCGTCGTGGTCTGATTCTTGGCGTCGGTTTGGGTCAACGCGTTGCCGGACATGTCGAAAGTACGCTTTGTCAGCCCGGTGTCGGGGCTTTGTTGTTGCGTTGAACGTTGTGCTCATCAGCTTGTGAGGAAGGCTGGCCGGATTTCCTGCCGGGGCGAAATTGCCTGATTTCTGCGGTCGACCGCAGAAATCAGGCAAAAATCAGAGAAGGGAATGCTTTTATCGTGGTACGTCCCCTATTACGATCATTTCAACGACCAGAGCCTAGCGACAGCAAACGGAGCGTGACATGGATCCAAAACGTTTGCGTACTGAACAAGCTCCAAAGCCGGCGACAACTCACTAGGACTGAATGGATTCGTGCCCCCGCGCTTCAACTGTATCTCCGGGTGGTGCAGCACCGAAAAAAATCCATTGAAATCACACACATCCAATCCGCGGCAAATAAAGCCTGCCAAATCAAAATTGGCGATAGCAGTATGAAACCCTAGCCTTCGATCACGAAGCCGAACAATATCTGCGGGGTATTCGACTGCGAGCAGATTACAGTCAGGCCAAGAGGCAACCAGTGTCGCAATCTCAATAATTCGCTCAGAATTGATTTCCAACACTTGATACTCGTTCTGCCAAAATCCAAGAGAGCCCACCAGTTCTGAGTACCGACGTTCGTTCCGCTCCCAACCTGTCTGGTCGGCATTGAATGGACCGTCCCATGGCCATTCACGCACATCAAATCCAACGCACGAAAACTCCATCTCGTCTCCCAGCGATCTAAATTAACCCAGCCCTTATTGTTAAATCGCACTAAGTAATAGCGCACAACGACCGTGGATCGTCATTCCCGCGTAGGCGGGAATCCAGCTGGGCACCCGCCTAGGCGGGTGCGACGAAACTTTCCATCACTGTTGGGTCGCAACACTTATTGCCTTCCATTTTGCACTACCCAACTTGGATATGTGCTGCACGGTTTTGCGTCAATCGGCGTATAGTTCAAGGCCTCCGCTCGATTCCAAATACACCCCTTTGGGCTCTTGTTCATTCGCCAGATGTGTACATGATCAGGAAGCTTGCCAATGTTTTTGCCGTCGATATCACGGGTGGTATGCGGCGTACTGTTTATGTGAAAGTCTGAGCACATTGTCCCTTGCTGAGGGTTGCACGGCTTCTCTGGGGGGCATTGTTCATCTGTTTTGCTTGTGACGTCAGAACTAGACCTGCTATCCCCTGAAATTGATGCGATAACAAGGCCGCCACCAAGCAAGGCTCCTGTTCCCCAGAACCCAAGTCCTCCAGCAGCAGCGCTACCGCCTGCGGTCGCCGTACCTCCTCCAGCGAAGCTCAATATCAGTAACCAGAATCTTCCGTCAGGATCAATCCGAGTTAACGGATTCCCCCCGACATAGCTATAAGTATTAATCCCACCCCGCAACCCAATCGGATCGCTCTGCGGATAGCGTCCGGTGGCCGGATCATAATCCCGATAGTAGTTGTAGTTAAGGTTCGTCTCTTTGTCGTAGTACTGCCCCGAATAGCGCAGGTTCAGCACGAAGGGCACGCCGTTGCCATCCGGGTCTTCTTCTGGCGGCGAGAGGCCGAAGGGTTCGCCCAAGGGCAGGTTGCGCCAGACGACGGTGTTTTGCTCATCGGTGACCAGCCGCGGGGTGTTCAGGTGGTCGCTGTGGATGTAGAAGACCTGCGTCCCCGGCAGCCCTACCTGCAGGTTGATCGCGCCGCTGCTGACGATGCTGCCGTCGGCATCTGTGGCTTGGGCGGTAATGCGGTAGTTGCCGGCGGCGACGTTGTCCCAGGTCCATTGGTAAGGGCTGCTGCCGGTGCTGCCGATCAGGGTGTTGCCCTGGTAGAAGGCGACCTGGCTGACGCTGCTGCTGCCGCTGACGCTGATGTCGGCCTGCAGCGGTATCGTCGCCGGGGCGCTGTAGCGGCTGTTGTTGGCCGGGGCGCTGAGGCTGACCGCCAACTCGGCGTGAAGCCCGCTGGCCCAGGCAGTCAGGCTCAGCAGCAGGGCGAACAGAGTGTGCTGCAGGGCGGATTGGCGCTGGGATGGGTGCATGGTCTTCTCCTCGCTCATTGCAGCACCGCGAGCGGCACGTTTTCCAGCCAGAGGTATTCCCGCAACACGGTTCCGGCGGCATTGCTTTCCGCGATCAGGTGGCCGGCCGGGTCGTAGTGGTAATAGGTCGTCTCGTTACCGCTTTTCCTGATCCGCTGCCCTTGGGCATTGACCTGATAACGCGTGGTGACGCCCGCCCGCGTGACCTGGTTGAGCCGGCCGCGCGCGTCGTAGTCGTATTGACTTGCAACAGCGGGGTCAGGTCTTGTATTACGACATTTACATGTCGTAATACAAGACCTGACCCTAGCAGCGTAGGATACAGCAGCAAAGTAGGAAACGTCCGGAAACAACTCGCCGCGCGCCGAGGGAGAGCGTTGCTATGGCGCTCCGCTATCAGAAAAACAAGCGCCAGACTTGCAGCAGCACTAGCCCGCCGATCAGCAGGTAAATCAGGTGATACAGCTCGAAATGCCAACCGGGTGAGGACAGCGTCTGCCAATGCGGCTCACAGAGACACAGGCTGCCGGGCTGCCGGGGATGCGCGCCGATATGGCCTGGGGCGCCACAGAACTCGCAGGGACCACAGGCGCTACGCTGCGCTTCGGGGTGTTCGGCATTCCACTGATGGCAATAATCGCAAGATTTGGTCATGACAAACCGCCTGTGCCTGGCAATGTAGTGGCAAATATGAAGCTAAACCCAGCCCAGAACCCCGAGCACTGCGCCGGCAGCGATGAACCACAGGGGGTGCAGCTTGCTGCGCAGATTGAGCACGACCGTCGCCGTGACCACGACTGCACCGGCCAGACCGAGGCCAGCGGCCTGGGCGATCAGGCTGGCGCCGGAGAAGATCAGGCCAACGGCGAGCGGCGCGACGCCAAGGCTGACGGCTTTTTGCCAGCGCGCACCGGCGAAGCTTTCCCAGCGGTCGATGAGCAGGTAGATGACGATGCTCATCGGCAGGCACATCGCCAGCGTCGTCGCCAGCGCCCCGGCCAAGCCGGCCAGTTCCCAGCCGATCAGCGTGACGACCAGCACGTTCGGTCCCGGCGCGGCCTGGGCGATGGCGTAGAGATGGGTGAAGGTGGCGTCGTTGAGCCAGTGATGCTGTTCGACCACGACGCGGTGCATTTCCGGCAGCAGCGCCGTCGCGCCACCAAAGGCGACGAAGGACAGCAGCGCAAATTCGAGGAAGAGTTCGCCGGCCATTATTTTTTCGCCTGAGCCAGCCGCCAGTAGGCGACCGCGCCCGAGGCCGCCAGTCCGCCGAGCATCACCGCCGGCATCGGCCAGCGCAGCCAGGCGATGCCAACAACGGTCAGCAGCGTGAACGGCAGGAAGAACCATTTGTCCTTGAGCGCGCTGCCCATGCGCCAGGCCATCGCGAACAACAGGCCGCAGCCGGCGGCGGCGATACCGCGCAGCATCGCCTGTGCCAGCGGCAGGCTGCCCCAGGTGTCGTAGGCCATGGCCAGCAGCAGCACGATCAGGAAAGGCCCGAGCAGCAAGCCAATCGGTGCGACCAGCGCCCCGGCCAGGCCCTGGTAGCGCTTGCCAACCAGTACCGCCAGATTGACGACATTCGGCCCCGGCAGGAACTGGCACAGACCGAGCTGTGTATTGAATTCCTCGGCACTCATCCAGCGTTTGTCTTCCACCAGCATGCGCCGGGCAAAAGGCAGGACGCCGCCAAAGCCGGACAGGCCGACGGCGGAAAAACCCAAAAAAAGCGCCCGGAGGTCCGGGCGCTGCTGGTTCTGGCTCAATTCTGCGGTCGACACCGTTTTTGACTCAATTTTCGAGACGGAACTCGGCCGATTTGGCGTGCGCCGGCAGGCCTTCGCCATGCGCCAGCGTCGAGGCAATGCGCCCCAGCGTCTGCGCGCCGGCTTGCGACACCTTGATCAGGCTGGTGCGCTTCTGGAAGTCATAAACCCCGAGCGGCGACGAAAAACGGGCGGAACCCGAGGTCGGCAGCACGTGGTTCGGGCCGGCACAGTAGTCGCCGAGCGATTCCGAGGTGTAATGACCGATGAAAATCGCGCCCGCGTGGTGAATCTTGCTAACCCAGGGATCGGGGTCGGCCAGCGCCAGTTCAAGGTGTTCCGGCGCCACGCGGTTGGCGATGGTGATGGCTTCTTCGAGGTCGCGGACCAGGATGAAGGCACCGCGATTGGTCAGCGAGGTTTCAATGACTTCGCGGCGTGGCATGGTCGGCAGCAGCTTTTCGATGCTCGCCTGCACCTGCTCGATGAAGCCGGCGTCGGTACAGATCAGGATCGATTGCGCCAGTTCGTCGTGTTCGGCCTGCGAGAAGAGATCCATCGCCACCCAGTCAGGATTGCCCGAACCATCGGCAACGACGAGGATTTCCGACGGACCGGCGACCATGTCGATGCCAACAATGCCGAAGACCCGGCGCTTGGCCGTGGCGACATAGGCATTGCCCGGACCGACGATCTTATCGACCTGCGGCACGCTCGCCGTGCCGTAAGCCAGCGCGCCAACGGCCTGCGCGCCGCCGATCGTGAACACCCGATCCACACCGGCCAGGCAGGCGGCGGCCAGCACCAGTTGATTGTGCTCACCCCCCGGCGTCGGCACGACCATGATCAGTTCCTTGACGCCGGCCACCTTGGCCGGAATCGCGTTCATCAGCACCGACGACGGGTAAGCCGCCTTGCCGCCCGGCACGTAAAGACCAACGCGGTCGAGCGGCGTGATCATCTGCCCGAGCATCGTGCCATCGGCTTCGATATAGGACCAGCCATCCAGACGCTGATGCTCGTGATAAGCGCGCACACGCTGGGCGGCGGCTTCCAGCGCCTGGCGCTGAACCGCCGGCAAGCCGTCGAGCGCCGCCTGCATCTCGCTCTTGGACAATTCGAGGTCAGCCATCGAACTCGCCGACAAGCGGTCGAAGCGGTTGCTGTATTCGACCACCGCGCTGTCGCCGCGCGTCTTCACATCGGCGAGGATGGCCGCGACCGTGCGTTCGATGCTTTCATCCGACGCCGCCTCGAAAGCCAGCAGCGCGTTCATTTTTGCCGTGAAATCGGCGTCGACCGTAGAAAGACGCTTGATGGCGACCATGATGCTTATTTCTCCACCGCCTGGGCAAAGGCGTCAATAATCGGTTGCAGGGTGTCGCGCTTGACCTTCAAGGAGGCCTGGTTGACGACCAGCCGCGAGGAAATGTCCATGATGTGCTCGCAGGCAACCAGCTTGTTGGCCTTCAGCGTGCCGCCGGTCGACACCAGATCGACGATGGCATCGGCCAGACCGGCCAGCGGCGCCAGTTCCATCGAGCCGTACAGCTTGATCAGGTCGATATGCACGCCTTTGCTGGCGAAATGTTCCCGCGCCGTCTTGGTGTATTTGGAGGCAACCTTCAGGCGCGCGCCTTGGCGCACGGCGTTTTCGTAGTCGAAACCTTCCGGGATCGCGACCATCATCCGGCACTTGGCGATCTTCAGATCGAGCGGCGCGTACAGGCCTTCGCCGCCATGTTCGATCAGCACGTCCTTGCCGGCGACGCCGAGGTCGGCCGCACCGTACTGGACATAGGTCGGCACATCGGTGGCGCGAACGATGACAACGCGAACGTTGGGATTATTGGTTTCAATGATCAGCTTGCGCGAGGTTTCCGGATTTTCGCTCGGGACAATGCCGGCCGCCGCAAGCAGCGGCAGGGTTTCGTCGAAAATACGGCCCTTGGACAGGGCGATGGTAATGGCGGACACGACTCTGACTCCCGGTTCAGTGGACGCGCTTGACGATGGCGCCAAGCTTGGCAAGCTTTTCCTCGATGCGCTCATAGCCGCGATCAAGGTGGTAAATACGGTCGATCACCGTTTCACCCTGGGCCACCAGGCCGGCGATGACCAGCGATGCCGAAGCACGCAGATCGGTGGCCATGACCGCCGCGCCTTCGAGATGATCAACGCCACGGACGAGGGCATTGTTGCCTTCGATCTGGATGTTGGCGCCGAGACGCATCAATTCATTGACGTGCATGAAACGGTTTTCGAAGATCGTTTCGCGGATCGTCGCCACCCCGTCGGCAATGCAGTTGATGGCCATGAACTGCGCCTGCATGTCGGTCGGGAAAGCCGGGTACGGCGCGGTGCGCAGGCTGACGGCCTTGAGGCGCTTGGGGGCCACGAGGCGAATGGAGTCGCGCTCGACGGTAATGTCGCAGCCGGCGTCGAGCAGCTTGTCGACGACGGTGTCGAGATAGGCGGCCGAGGTCTTCAACAGGCGCACGTCGCCGCCCGTCGCCGCTGCGGCGCAAAGATAGGTGCCGGTTTCGATGCGGTCGGGCATGATCGAATGCGTCGCGCCGTGCAGCTTTTCGACGCCCTGGATGCGGATGATGTCGGTGCCAGCGCCAGAAATCCGTGCCCCCATGCTGATCAGGCAATTGGCCAGATCGACGACTTCCGGTTCGCGCGCGGCGTTCTCGATGATCGTTTCGCCGTCGGCCAGGCAGGCGGCCATCATCAGGTTCTCGGTGCCGGTCACGGTGACCATGTCGGTACAGATGCGCGCGCCCTTGAGGCGGGTCGCCTTGGCATGAACATAACCCTGCTCGACCGTGATCTCGGCGCCCATGGCCTGCAGGCCCTTGATGTGCTGGTCAACCGGCCGGGCACCGATGGCACAGCCACCCGGCAGGGAGACGCGGGCTTCGCCGCAGCGGGCGACGAGCGGACCGAGCACCAGGATCGAGGCGCGCATGGTCTTGACCATCTCGTAGGAAGCGACCGGATTATTCAACCCGCCACCATTGAGTACCATGCCGTCGACTTCATCCATGGTCACGCCGACGCCCATGTCGCCGAGCAGGCGCAGCATCGTCGAGATATCGTTGAGATGCGGCACATTGGTGAAATGCACCGGATCGGCGGTCAGCAGCGAAGCGCAAAGAATCGGCAGGGCGGCATTTTTTGCGCCCGACATGGCGACTTCGCCCTTGAGGACAGCGCCCCCTTGAATCAACAACTTATCCACGCTGGGCGCTCCATTCTTCCGGGGTCAGGGTTTTGAAGGAAAGGGCGTGCAGTTCCCCGGTCGCCAGTTTTTCCTTCAGGGTTTGATAAACGCGCTGTTGGCGCTGAACGCGGCTCTTGCCCGCGAACTCTTGACTGACAATGGTGGCCAGGAAATGCTGGCCATCGCCGTCAAGATCGAGATGCTCGCAGACCATGCCGGCGAGAATGAGTTGCTTGATATCTTCAGGGTGCATCGTGGGTCAGGCTCTGAGCTTCCAGCCTCGCTTGAGCAGGTTCAGTGTCAGCAGGGACACCACCGCAAAGCAGGCAACAACGACCAACAGACTGGTTTCCGGTGCGACGTCGGAAACGCCGAAAAAACCGTAACGGAAGCCGTCGATCATGTAAAAAACAGGATTGTAATGCGAGACACCCTGCCAAAACGCGGGCAAGGTATGAATCGAGTAGAAAACGCCGGACAACATGGTCAGCGGCATGATCAGGAAATTCTGGAAAGCCGCCAGCTGGTCGAACTTTTCCGACCAGATCCCGGCAATGACGCCCAGCGCCGCGAACAAGGCGCCGCCGAGCATGGCGAAGGTAAACGCCCACAGCGGCGCGACCAGTTTCAGTTCGGCAAACCACAAGGTCGCCAGCAAGACCCCGACCCCGACCAGCAAGCCGCGCACCATCGCCGCCAGCACGTAGGCAGAAAAAAAGGCGCCGTAGGAAATTGGCGGCAAGAGCACGAAAACGATGGAGCCGGTAATCTTGGCCTGGATCAGGCTGGACGAGGAATTGGCAAAGGCATTTTGCAGCACCTGCATCATCACCAGCCCCGGCACCAGGAAGCTGGTGTAACGCACGCCATGCACCTGCACATGCTCATCCAAGACGTGGCCAAAGATCAGCAGATAAAGCAGTGCCGTCAGCACCGGCGCAGCCACTGTCTGGAAACTGACTTTCCAGAAGCGCAGGAATTCTTTTTCGAACAGCGTCAGGAAACCGATCATTGCTGCTGCATGGTCCGCACGAAGACCTCCTCCAGCGAAGCGCCGGGATAAGCGGCCATCAGGTTGGCCGTGGTATCCAGCGCCACCACTTGCCCCTGCTTCATCAGCGCCATGCGATTGCACAGGGCTTCGGCTTCTTCGAGGTAATGCGTGGTCAGAATGATCGTATGCCCCTCGCCATTCAAGCGGCGAATGAATTGCCACAGTCCCTGACGCAATTCGACATCGACGCCGGCCGTCGGCTCATCAAGCACGATCACCGGCGGCTTGTGCACCAGCGCCTGGGCGACCAGCACCCGCCGCTTCATGCCCCCCGACAAGCGGCGCATGTTGACGTTGGCCTTGCTCGTCAGGTCAAGGTTGGCCAGGATTTCGTCAATCCAGTCGTCGTTCTTGCGAATGCCAAAGTAGCCGGACTGGATGCGCAGGGTTTCGCGAACATTGAAGAAGGGATCAAACACCAGTTCCTGCGGCACTACGCCAAGATTGCGCCGGGCCTCACGGAAATCAGTAATAACGTCATGGCCCATGACCTTCAGCGTGCCGGAATCCGGCCGGATCAAGCCAGCCAGCGAGGAAATCAGCGTCGTCTTGCCGGCGCCATTCGGCCCGAGCAAGCCGAAAAACTCCCCCGCTTCGATATCCAGCGAAACACCACCCAGCGCCTGCAGGGAGCCGTAATGCTTGACGACCCGGTCAATGGCAACAGCAGCAGTCATGCAATCCGCCAGTTCAAATCTGCGGCAGGAGTTCGGCAACCCCGTACAAATCAGCCAGTGAGCGCACCGCAGCCGGAACGCCAGTGAACGAAACCGTAGCGCCGAGCGCCTTGCCCTGGCGCAGCCAGTCGAGCATGACGGCAATGGCCGAAGAGTCAGCTTCAGTCACCGCTGAAAAATCAAACACCACCGTACCCGCCGACAAAAAAGCGCGCCCGGCTTCCTGCAAGGCGCGCGCAGAATCGAGGGTCATCGCTGATTTGACCAGCAGACGCCCGTCGGCGCTTTCAATCATTTCTTGCCGGCCTGCGCGGTTTCGAGGGACTTGTTCTTGGCGGCAATCGAGGCAATCAGACCATCAATACCGCCATTGCGCACTTCCTGGGCAAACTGATCACGATAATTGGTCACCAGACTGATGCCGGCCACGACCACATCGTAAACCTTCCACGCGGCGTCCATCTTTTCCAGGCTGTAATCAAGCTGTACCGGCTTGCTGCCCGGCTGGATCAGTTCGGTGCGAATCAGCACATCGGTATCGGCCGCGCCCATCTTGAGCGGCTTGTACACCACCTTCTGGTCCTTGTAGCTGCTCAAGGCATTGGAATAGGTGCGAACCAGCAGAATCTTGAACTCGGCCGTCAGTTGCTGCTGTTGTTGCGGCGAGGCCTTGCGCCATTCCTTGCCCAGGGCCAGCGCCGTCATATGGGTGAAATTGAAGTTCGGCAGAACCTTCTTTTCCACCAGATCAAGCAATTTTTGCGTATGCCCGGTCTGAATATCCTTGTCCTTGCGGATAAGATCCAGAACTTCATCGGTGACGCGCTGGACCATGACATCTGGCGCCTCCTGGGCAAAAACCACCGTCGCAAACAACAGGGCAGCAATAAAACCAGCAATACGCTTCATTTTTTACTCAATATTCAGGTTAATAGTCATCAAGACGTGGCGGTCGGCCATCGTAAATCTGGTTCCGACGCCGCTGCATATACGCATCGCGCACGTAGGCATATTTGTCCAGCGCCGCTTCCTCGATCACCTTGTCGGTCGGCAGCAAGCTGCTGCGGATATCGACAAAGCGTAAGGCCATCAGACTGTTGCGCAAAGGGATCGACGATACATCGCCAATCGGATCAACAGAAATATCAGCAACCCAGCCAGCGGTATCGCGCAAATTGCGCGGTCCGATGATCGGCCAGAACAGGTAGGGGCCATCGCCAACGCCCCAGACTGCCATGGTCTGACCAAAATCCTCGTCGTGCTTTTCCAGCCCCAGTTCGCTGGCGACATCAAACAAGCCAAAGATACCCAGCGTCAGATTGATCGCCAGGCGTCCAGCATCAACGGCAGCGTCGCCAAACTTGCCCTGGAAAACATTGTTGACGCCGATCCAGGCATCACCAACCGTACCGAAAAAGTTACCGACGCCAACCTTGCCCGGCAAAGGCACGGCGGCATCGTAAACCTGCGCGAGCGGCTTGGTGGCGAAACGATCAAGGTTTTCATTGACGGCAAACATCGCCCGGTTGAAACCTTCGTAGGGATCGCGCGAACTTTCGTCATCGCCCCCCCCGGCAGCCGCAGCGCTCAGGGCAAGCGACAGCAGGCAGGCGCCAAGCGCACTGCGTAAACCATGCCTGTTCCAACCGAGTACTGCGCTAGCGTTCATCATTTGGCATCCTGTCCGTCTGCTGCCTTGCTGAAAAGAAACTGACTGATCAATTTTTCCAGAACCACCGCCGATTGAGTCTTGGTGATTGTCTCACCAGCGTCGAGCATCTTGTCGCTGCCGCCCGCATCCAGGCCAACATACTGTTCGCCGAGTAGCCCGGCAGTCAGGATCGAGGCAAAGGTATCCTTCGGGAAGTGATAGCGACCGTCGAGCTTCATTGTCACGACGGCCTCGAAGCTGACCGGATCGAAGCCGATTTCGGCAATACGCCCAACCACTACGCCAGCACTTTTGACCGGACCACGCACCTTCAGCCCGCCGATGTTATCAAACTTGGCATGCACGACGTAGGTTTCAGACAGATGTCCCGACGAAAGGTTTCCGACCTTTACGGACAGGAACATCAACGCCAGTACACCCAGGGTGACAAAAAAACCGACCCAGAGGTCGAGAACAGTACGGTTCATGAGGTACCTCGGAACATGAACGAAGTAAGAATGAAATCAAGCGCCAGAATGCTCAGCGCTGAAGTCACGACAGTCCGGGTGATTGCCCGCGACACGCCTTCGGCGGTCGGCTCGGAGTCATAGCCTTCGAAAACGGCAATCAGGGAAACGGCAATCCCGAAAACAATGCTTTTGACGACACCATTCCAGATGTCGTAGCGAAAATCGACGCCAGCCTGCATTTGCGACCAGAAGGCGCCATCATCAACGCCAATCAGGACCACACCGACCAACCAGCCACCGAGCACACCCATGGCCGAGAACATCGCCGCCAGCAGGGGCATGGCGATTACCCCGCCCCAAAAGCGCGGCGCCACCACACGGGCAATCGGATTGACCGCCATCATGTCCATTGCCTTTAGTTGCTCGGTGGCCTTCATCAGGCCGATTTCGGCGGTAATCGACGAACCGGCCCGCGAAGCGAACAACAACCCGGCAACCACCGGCCCCAGTTCCCGGGTCAGCGACAGGGCCACCAGGATCCCCAAAGCTTCAGTTGACCCATAGCGCTGCAGGGTTTCATAGCCCTGCAAGCCCAGCACCAAGCCAACAAACAGGCCGGAAATGGTGATGATCGACAGCGACAATACGCCGCTGAAATAAATTTCGCGGATCGTCAGGTGCAGTCGCCGGAACGAAGCCCCGGAATAGCACAGGATGGCCCAGAAAAAGCGGGTGGCAAACCCCAGGCGCCAGATGCGGTCGACCGCCGCATGACCAATCCGGCGCACCCACGATAGCGGATTAAGCATGCGCCGCCTCATCCAGGAAAGACTGTGCCAACGACGGGGCAGGATAGTCGAAGCCGACCGGACCGGTCGCCTCGGCATAAACAAATTGATGGACAAAAGGATCGCGCGAAGCCCGGATTTCATCCGGCGTTCCCTCGGCAACCACTTTTCCGCCATTCATGAAATAGATGTAATCAACGATCAATAGTGACTCCTGAATATCGTGCGTCACCATGATCGAGGTCGAACCAAGGGCATCATTGAGCCGCCGGATCAGTTGCCCGATGACACTCAGGGCAATCGGATCGAGGCCGGTAAAGGGCTCGTCGTACATCATCAGCATGGGGTCCAGCGCTACTGCCCGCGCCAGCGCTACCCGCCGCGCCATACCGCCGGACAGCTCGGCCGGCATCAATTGCCGGGCGCCGCGCAAGCCCACGGCCTCAAGCTTGAGCAAAACCAGGTCGCGAATCATCGTTTCCGGCAAATCCGTATGTTCGCGCAAGGGAAACGCCACGTTGTCGAAAACCGACATATCGGTAAACAGCGCACCGAACTGGAAGAGCATGCCCATCTTGCGCCGCAGCGAATACAGCTCAGTATGCGACATCGTGCTGACCTGGTGCTTGGCCAGCCGGACGCTGCCGCCGCTCGGGCGCAATTGCCCGCCGATGCAGCGCAACAGGGTGGTTTTTCCGCAGCCGGAACCGCCCATGATGGCCACGACCTTGCCGCGCGGGATTTTCATATTGATCCCCTGCAGCACCGGCCGCCCGTCATAGGCGAAGTGCAGATCCTCGATATCGACCAGAACGTCGTTGGCCAAAAGTAGTTACCTCGATGAAAGACGGCGGATTTTAACAGAATTGGCGCAGCACTCCGGGATAACACGGAGAGATAGCGTGGCCTGATCCACCGCAAAAACAAAAGCACGCAAGGCAGACCAGGAATCTATCGGGATTTATCAAGCAAACCAGAAAAATCCACTTGACATCAACCGGGCAGTCGTTGATATTATATTTACATATTCATTATTCATAAATCGTCGTGACGGCAATCATCCGGATTATCCTCATGCTCCTTCTCAGCTCGCTAATCGGCTGCACTACGCCACCAGTGGCGCAGTTGCCGGCACGACATATCAGCGAGCAAGAGCCCCATGCTGTGGAAGGCACGATCCCCAATCCGGTGAGCCGGACGCTAGCCCTGCCCGTACCGCGCCCCGAAGCCAGGGCGGAAACCTATAGCGTCACGGTCAATAACGTTCCCGCCAGCGATCTGCTGTTTGCCCTTGCCCGCGATGCCAAACTCAATCTCGACATCCATCCCGGCATCAGCGGCCTGGTCACGCTCAATGCCATCGAGCAAACACTCCCGCAATTGCTGACACGAATTTCGCGTCAGGCCGACATCCGCTATGAACTGGACGGTATCAACCTGGCGGTAATGCCCGATTCGCCCTTCCTGAAGCATTACAAGATCGATTACGTCAATATTTCGCGCAGCGTCGCCAGTGCCGTTTCGACCAATACCCAGATTGCCACGAGCGCCAGCGGCGGCAGCGCGGGCAATCTTCCCGCAGCCGGCAGCGGCGCTGCCGGCAATGTCTCGAACACCCGCATCGAAAACACTTCCCGTAACCAGTTCTGGGAGTCGCTGGAGCGCAACATCAAGGATCTATTGCGCGAAACCGACCGTATCCTGCCCGAAGGCTCCAGCGAAACCGTGGTTGAACAGAGCGCCAGCGAAACAGCCAGCGGCGCGGCGGCCCTGCCCCATGGCAATGGCAAAAAGTCTGCACAGACGATGGCCAGCGCCCTGCAGGTCAATCCGAATCCCAGTTCCGCCAGCCAGTCGGTCGGCAATTCGGTGGTACGCCGCAACACTTTTCGCGAAGCTGCATCGGTGATCATCAATCCGGAAAGCGGTGTTGTCAGCGTGCGCGCGACGCAGCGGCAACATGAGCGCATCCAGGAGTTCCTTGACCGGGTCAGTGATGCCGTCCGCCGCCAGGTCATGATTGAAGCCAGCATCGTCGAAGTCAGCCTCAGCGATGGCTACCAGCAAGGCATCAACTGGAGCCAGCTGGCTGGCAGCGGCGCCCTCGAATATCTCGGCAATCCGCTAAGCGGCACCGTCAATCTGAGTTACCGAAAAAACGGCAATCCGGATGCACTGCTCAGCCTGCTTGAGAGTTTCGGGACGACCAAGGTGCTTTCCAGCCCGCGTATCTCGGTCATGAACAACCAGACTGCACTGCTCAAGGTCGTCGAGAATTACGTCTATTTCAACGTTAAGGCCGACACCACCAGTACCGCCAACGTCGGCAGCAATACGGTGTACACCACTACGCCACAATCGGTTTCCGTTGGCCTGATCGTCAGCGTCACGCCGCAAATCAGCGCCAGCGACATGATCGTGCTCAACGTCCGCCCGACCATTACCAGCGTCGCCCGCGAAGTCGCCGACCCCAATCCGGAACTGGCCAAATATTCGATCCGCAACAACGTGCCGGTGATCCGTACCCGCGAAATCGAGTCGGTCATGCGCATTGCCAGCGGCAATACCGCGATTCTGGGCGGCTTGATGCAGGATCAGCTCGATACCCAGACCCAACGCGTGCCCGGACTGGGGCAAATCCCGGTTGCCGGCGAGCTGTTCAACAACCGTAACAATAGCGGCCGCAAAACTGAGCTGGTGATTTTCCTGCGCCCCGTCGTCATCCGTGACGCCAGCCTGGCCGGTGACTATTCGGGACTGCGCAATTTCCTGCCCGGCACGGAGTTCTTCACGCCGCCCGAGCACGCCCGCCCCATCAAGCCCAGCGCGGTGGCCCGCTAGGAAAAGACATGCGCCAGGCACAAAACTGTTTTTTCCCTGACCACTCCCGCTGGCTACTGCTCATGTTGCTGGCATTGCCGGTCACTACGACAGTTTTGGGTGTTGAAACAGCGTCGACCGCAAAATCGCCTGCCGGCAACGAACGCCAGACCGCAGCTGGCCGAACACCGCGCAATGAAGCCACAAGCGACAGAACGCGCTTCACACCCGGTAAAAAACCGCTGGAAATTGATGAAAACCTGCTGCGTGCGCATGCCCATATCCAGGGTCGGGATCTGGCGGCAGCAACCCTGGCATTCGAGCAAGTACTGCGAGTCGACCGCAACAATGTCGATGCCTTGCTGGGCTTGGCGAGCATTGCCCGTTACGAAGCCCATGACAGCACCGCCGCAGCCTATCGCCGCCGCGCCTTGCTGGCCGCCCCTACCGACCCGAACGTGCAGGCAGCGCAAATCCTCGCTGGCGATGGCGACCCGCTGCTTAACGAAAGCCGTCTGAAAACCCTGCTATCCGCTCAACCGGATTCGCCGATGCTGAATTTCGCGCTGGCCGACGTGCTGGCCCGCCAGCAGCGCTGGGACGAAGCGCAGCTCAGCTATCTCCGTGCCCTGGCCGCTGACCAGGACAATCCTGACTACCTGTTCAACCTCGCGGTCAGCCATGATCACCTACGCCACTATCGTCAGGCCAGCGATTACTACCGCCTGGCTGAACACGCTGCCCGACTGCGCCCAGCGGGTTTCGATCCGCAGCAACTACGGCAACGCCTGAGCGAACTTGCCGGCGTACGGAGCACACAGCCATGAACTCAGCTGCTGACCGCCCCCTGGAACAGGAACTGCTCGCTGCTGGCATGCTCTCGGAAGACCAACTCCGGATTGTCCGGCAGGAGCAAAGTCGCACCGGGCAAAGCCTCGGCCGCCTCTTGGTTGAACTGGGTTTTGTCTCGGAAAGCGCCTGGCGGCAGGCGATATCACTCGGGCAAAAACAGCCCGGCATCGATCTGGCGCACGCGACCGTTGATCCCCTGGCCTTGCGCCGCGTGCCGCGTGAGTTGGCGCGACGACACCGGCTGCTGCCGCTCGATTACGACCCGATCCGGCGACGCCTGATGCTGGCCATGGCTGATCCCGGCGACCTGCCCACGCTGGACAAAATCCGCCATCTCCAGGCCGAGCCGCTCGAAATTACCCCGCTGCTGGCTGGCGAAGCCGAGATTGGCCGGGCCATCGACCGCTGTTACGGGCATGAGCTATCAATTGACGGCATTCTGCGGGAAATCGAAACCGGCGAAATCGACTGGTACAGCCAGTCGACCGCAGAAGGCGAATATCGCCAGCCGATTGTGCGCCTGGTCGATGCCATCCTGACCGATGCGGTCAAACGCGAGGCCTCGGACATTCATTTTGAACCGGAAGCCGCCTTTCTCCGCATCCGTTACCGCATCGACGGCCTGCTGCGACAAATCCGCGTGCTGCACAAATCCTGCTGGCCGGCGATGACGGTCAGGCTGAAAGTCATGGCCGGCATGAATATCGCCGAAATGCGCGCCCCGCAAGACGGTCGCATCGGCATGTCGGTCTCCGGACGAAGCATCGATTTTCGCGTCGCCAGCCAGCCGACATTGCATGGTGAAAATCTGGTGCTGCGTATCCTTGATCGCCACAAGGGCATCGTCGCACTCAGCGCGCTTGGCCTGACGGCCGCGCAGGAACAGGTGCTGAAACAGATCATTGCCCGCCCGGCCGGCATCATCCTGGTCACCGGGCCGACTGGCAGCGGCAAGACCACCAGCCTGTATTCGATCCTGCAACACATCAACCATGAGGGCATCCACATCATGACCCTCGAAGATCCGGTCGAATATCCGCTACCGCTGATTCGCCAGACCTCGGTCGCCGAGGCGGCCAAGCTGGATTTCGCCAATGGCATTCGCTCGATGATGCGTCAGGACCCGGACGTGATCCTGGTCGGCGAAATCCGCGACGGCGAAAGCGCCAGCATGGCCTTGCAGGCGGCGATGACCGGCCACCAGGTGTATTCAACGCTGCACACCAACTCGGCAGCGGGCGCCATTCCGCGCCTGCTCGATATTGGCATTCCGCCCGACATCATGGCCGGCAACATTATAGGCATCGTCGCCCAACGCCTTTTACGCTGTCTCTGCCCACATTGCCGCCAGGCCGACGA
Source organism: Azonexus sp. (assembly GCA_030824535.1). GTDB lineage: Bacteria > Pseudomonadota > Gammaproteobacteria > Burkholderiales > Rhodocyclaceae > Azonexus. Next base: position 19,210 of record JAVBXO010000427.1, read on the forward strand.
AGCCAATGCCGATGAATTGCGTTTGCTGGCGCTCCCGGCCAACGCACCGCCCCCGCGCCTGTTCCGCCCCAGGGGGTGTGAGCACTGCGATTTCACCGGCTACCGCGGTCGCCAGGCGATCATGGAAATACTGCGCATAGACGAGGATCTCGACGAACTGATTGCCCGCCGCGCCAGCGCGCGCGAAATTACCGCCCACGCCCGCCGCCGGGGATTCGTCACCCTGGCCGAAGACGGACTAAGCCGGGTGCTGGCCGGCACGACATCCATCGCTGAATTACAGCGCGTCGTCGATCTGACCGAGCGGATGTAAAGCATGCGCTATCGTTACCGGGCCATGGACCAGGACGGACATATCCGCCGCGCTCACGGTAACGCGCACAGTGCGTTGGTGCTGGAAATGCAGTTGCAAGCCCAGGGGCTGGAATTGCTCAGTTGCGCCCCCTCGCGCACGCCTCTATGGTCCTGGCAGCAAAGTATCCCGCGCTCTGAACTGATCAATTTCTGCTTTCACCTTGAGCAGTTGCTGCGCGCTGGCGTGCCTATGCTTGAAGCTTTGGATGATCTGCGCGACAGCAGCGAACATGCCGCTTTCAGCGCCATTCTTGGCGAATTGATCAGTGCCATCGCCGGTGGCCAGACTTTGTCGGCTGCCGTGCGCACCCATCCGGCGGTCTTCTCGCCGACCTTCGCCAGCCTGCTTCATGCGGGCGAAATCAGCGGTCGGCTACCGGCTGTCCTCGACAGTTTGTGCCAGGCCCTGAAAGCCGAAGACGAGTTGCGCGCGCATACCCGCAAGCTGCTGCTCTACCCGGCTTTCATCGGCATCGTCGTACTGGCGGCAAGCGCCTTTCTGATGCTGACCCTGGTCCCGCAACTCAAGCAATTCGTGCTGCAAATGGGTCAGGAACTGCCGCTCCACAGCCGGATCCTGTTCGCGCTGGCCGACTGGCTACCCGGCCACGCGCATTTTCTGCTCATCGCCATTTGCGCCCTGGCTCTCGGCGCTTACCTGGGCTGGCGCCAGAGCGCTGCCTGGCGTCGCCGTTACGACCTGCTGAAACTGCAGATTCCGGTCATCGGGCCGATTCTGAAAAAAGTCATCCTGGCCCGCTTCGCCGGCACCCTGGCCATGCTTTACGCTGCTGGCATTCCGATCATCGAAGCCATCGCCAGCACCCGGCAGGTCGTCGGCAACCTGGCGCTCGAACAGGCCCTGGCTGACGTTGAACAAGCCGTCAGCGATGGCAAAAACCTCGCCAGCGCCTTTGCCGAAACGGCCCTTTTCCCGCGTCTGGTCATCCGCATGCTACGGCTAGGCGAAAGCACCGGCGAACTTGATCAGGCACTGCTCAATGTCGACTATTTCTACCAGCGCGACGTCCGGGAGTCCGTCGGCAAAGCCCAGGCCCTGATCGAACCAGTGCTGACGGTGCTGCTGGGTCTCCTGCTCGGCTGGATCATGCTTGCCGCCATCGGCCCGATTTATCAAGTAATCAGCGGTATCCGGCCATGAGCCCCCAGCTTCTGCTTTACCTGACCGACGATGGACTACAAGCCTGGTCCTGGCGCGCCGGACGCCTCTGTCCATTGGCCAGTTTCGCCAGGGATGAGGCCGGCCAAAGCGAATTCTCAGCCTTTCTTGCCCGTCATCGCCGGCAAAAACTGCTGATGCTGAGCGATCTCGCCAGCGAAATGCACTTGAGCATCAGCATTCCGGCCTGTCGCGGCCGTGACCGGCAGCAAGTCCTCAGTCGTCAGCTGGCCCGGCATTTTCCGACATGCTCCCTGAACCTGGCCATTTCCCTCGGCTCGCTTGCGCCACCGGCCAAGCAGGAACAAGTCCTGCTGCATGGATTCAGCAGCAACGCGGCCTTCGCGCCCTGGCTCGACGAACTGAGCCGTCAGGAAAGTTGGTTGGCCGGCATTTACAGCGTCACGCAGCTGGCGCCCCCCTTGCTGCAAAAAGCCGGCATCGTCACGCCGCAGTGCCTGCTCTTCACTCACCAGGCCGGTAGATTGCGGCAATGTCAGGTGACAAATGAGCAGACCCGTTATTCACGTGTTGTTACGCTGACGCAGGAAAACCCGGCGCAACACGCGCAGGACTTGCTCGACGAAGTCGAAAAAATGCAGCGCTATCTGGCCAGTCAGGACAACTGGTCAAGAACTGCCGAGCACAGCATCCTGATTATTGGTGATAGCCCAGTATCGGCACTACTCGTCACCGAACAAGCCGCAGAACGCGGATTGATGCAGGTCCAGGCAGTCGACAGCCAGACGCTGGCCGAACAACTTGGCCTGCATGAATTCCCGCCTGGCGCCGGCACCGCCGCCCTCTTCCTGCACCTGCTCGCCAATTCGCCACCGCCTCAGCAATTCGCTGACGAACCCCGCTTGCGCAACTGGCACGCCCAGCAGCAGCTCCGGCGGCTAGGCGCAGCCGCTTTACTTGTGACCTGCGCCAGCTCGTTATTGGCCTTGCCGATGCACCTCGAAGCACAAGCACTGAATACCGAAAGCCAGCGCCTGATCGCTACCGCACAACAACTGGAACAAGAGCAGGCCCGGCTTCAGCAAACCCATTCCCTGCCGGAAATCGCCCCCAGCGATTTATTGCAACTGCACCAGACCTACCTGGAACTACGCCGCCAAGCAGCCAATCCCGACGCCGCTTATCGGCTGATCGCTGCTGCCCTTGACCAGCATCCCGAAGTGCAACTCAGCCGCCTTGACTGGGAAATCGCCCCCCTCAGCCCGTCGACCGCAGCAGCCGGCCAGCCCCTGCAGGAAATCACCATCGCCCAGTTCAATTTTGCGGTCGACCTCCTGGAAAGCACAAAAACCACCAGCATTCCAGCCTTCATCGCCACGCTGCAACGCGATGCTCAATTCACGATCACCCAAGCTGCCACGCTCCCGCCCCAAGGCCTCGGCTTCAAACTGGAAATTCGCCGGAGGCTGGGATCATGAACAGCGCGCGGCGCAATAAGTTGCTCTGGCTGGCCCTGCTGCTTCTTTTCCTGGCCGCCGGCGTGCTGGTTTTCCTGAGCTGGAACAACAAACGCCAGGCAGAAGCCACCCGCGATCAAGCACAACAGCGCTATCAGGAACTCGTCCGGCAACAAGGCGATAGCGAAAACAGCGCCGCAGCCTACCGGGAAGCACTCAGTGCCTGGCAAAACTGGCAGGGCCAAGGCCTGCTCAGAGAACGCGGAGAAGCCCAGTGGCAGCAAGAACTCCGGCAAGGACAGCAGCGCTTGCGCCTTCCCGGACTGGTCGCCGAACGCCTCCCGCCGCGCGAAACGGAAAAACTTTCCGGCCCACGCTGGCAGGCCGTCCCGATGCGTCTGCAGCTGCAATTGCTGCACGAGGAAGATTTGCTGCGTTTCATCGCCTGGCTGCAGCAGCCCGAGCAGCCGCCTTCCCAGCTACGCCGCTGCAGTCTGGCCCCAGCGGATGCCACGAACGCAAACAGTCTCCTGCTCGCCGACTGCGAACTGCATTGGCAGCGCATCCAACTCGACAAGGGCAAAACCTGAGATGCGCCAGCCCATTGCCCTTTTCTTCGCCAGCCTCGTTCTCGCCTCAAGCGCTTCTGCCGAAACGCTGGGCCGGCTCTTCCTGACGCCAGCACAACGCCAGGCGCTGGATCGACAACGCCAGCAAAACCCGTGGTTCGTTCCCGATCAACACGAAAACCTCGAAATCAACGGCGAAATCCGCCAGCACAGCCAAGCCAAAACGCGCTGGATCAACGGCCAGGCCACGGCTGACAACCTCCGGATTGCACCGACGCTGGCCGTCGGCGAGCGCCTGGCCCCGGCTACCGGCGCGCGCAACAGCCTGCTGTCCGCCGGCACGATCAGCATCCATACGCCCGGCGGACGCTGATGAAAACGCAGCATGGCAACGCCTTGTGGCTGGTACTGATCCTGACCGGACTGCTCGCCAGCTATGCCTTGGCCCGCCATTCGCCAGCGCCGGCCTCATGGCGCGATAGCCAATTGCAACAAGCCCTGGCCCATACCAAAGAAGCGCTGATCGCCCGCGCCGTCAGCGACGACAACCGCCCCGGCAGCCTGCCCTGCCCCGACCTGATCACCAACAGCAGCGGCCTGAATAATCATCCCGGCGACGGCAAGGCCGACATGTTTACGCTGACCCAGTGCCCCAGTTACATCGGCTGGCTGCCCTGGGTCACGCTCGATCTGCCGGAAACCCTGGACGATGGTGGCAGTCGCCTGTGGTACGCGCTGGCGCCGGCACTACGCGATGACGATAGCGCGCAACCGATCAACAGTGACACGTCGACCGGCTTGTGGATGGACGGCCATCCCGACATCGCTGCGCTGATCATTGCGCCTCGCGCCATGCTGACCGGGCAAAGCCGCCCTTCAAATACGCCACGCGACTATCTCGACGGCGAAAATGCTAACGGCGATGACCGGCACTATGTCAGCGGCCCGGCCAGCAACACTTTCAACGACCTGGTTTTACCCATTTCCCGCCAGGAGCTGATGGCCGCCACGGAAAAACGGGTTGCCGGCGAAGTTCAGCGCTGCCTGGAACAACACACGGCCTCCCCGGCCAATGCCAGCCATCGCACGCCTTGGCCAGCGCCGCTGTCGGCCGTCAATTTCCAGGGCCGGGCTGGCAGCCTGTTCGGCCGTATTCCCGGCAGCCAGCCGAGCAGTGGTCTGGAAACCGCCTTGCAGGAACAACAGGCGCAAGCCGGACAAAGCCTGCAGTCACTACTCGCCAGCAGTATTGGCGAACAGCAATCGGGATTGTTGAACACCCTGGCCGAACAACTGGCCGGTCTGCGCAATCTCTACGACAACGTCTTCTCGGTCAGCAACAGCCTCAAACAAAATGGCGACCTGAGCTACAGCCAGTTTCTCGGCATCGGCAAAGCCGCCACCGATGCCAGCAAGGACGGGCGCGTCAGCCGTGCCGAAGGCAGCCTGATTCGCAGCCAGGGTAGCGCCGGCGAATCCGGCATGACGACGCTGCTCGAAGAAATCGGCCATGACGGACTGGATATCTATCCCGGACAACTGGAGCAACTGGCGGCAACCCTGAGCCAGGGGAAGCCTGATCCGCTACCCGATATCCTGGCCAGCGACGACCTGTTACGACTCGCATTCAGTGGCCGCAGTGATTTTGCAAGTGCCATTGATGTCGCGAAAATAGCCGCTGAAACGGCGTTGACCGCAAATTTGGCGGCCAGCCAGATGCCAAGCGATGCCCTACGGCAGCAGGCCGCCAAGCAATCGACCGCCAGCTTGCAAAACGCCCTGCTGAGCCTGAAAAACCAAGTGCTCGCCAGTCGCATCAATCGCCTGAGCAGTGACATCAGCGCTTACGCCGACAATCTGACGCAGCGCCTGAGCAACTGGCGCGATACGCCGGACTCAAGCAATACCTCAGCGCTATCCGCCGCACTCGAAGAAACCCGGCAAAACATCAATCTCCTGAGCAGCGGATTGCCGCCGATCAAAACCCTGCAGACATCGAGCATCGATGCATTGCAGACCGCCGTCAGCACACTGAGCACGGCCAGCAACAGCGGGATTGATTCCGCGAGCGCCAACGCCATCAGCCAACTCAGCCTGCTCACCCAGGCCATTGCCGCCAACGAAGCCAGTGACAACAACCTCACCCACAGCAGCCTCAGCGCCGCCACCCTCAATTACCAGGCCACCCAGAACGCCTTCACCAGCCAGGATACGGCGACACCCCGGCCGGTCCAGCGGGATCTGCTGCCCTATGCCAGCGCCGTCGGCGATTCTGCGGTCGACGTCGCCAAACTGGCAAAATTCATCGCCGACAACGCCCAGCAAATCGCCCCGCTGGCCAAGGCCCAGCCCGTAGCCAGCGGCAACGATCCGGGCAAGGCCGTCATTCTCGACGCCTCGGCTTACCATCAGGCCGAACTGGCGCTGAACAGCATTAGCGGCAAAAACCAGAGCCTGGCCTTGTTGCAGGCTTATCTGGCCAACCCGGACAACAGCCGGCGCGACAAGGCCAGTGCCGCGCTCGCCGAAACCCTGCGCCTGGCTCAGGCCACGCTGAACGCTGGCAGCCTGCTTGATCAGCCACTCTCGGCAACGACCGCCAGCGCCCTGCCGACGCTCTGGCTCAGCGCCCGTTGCGACTTTCTCCGGGCCGGCGGCTGGTGGCAAGCCAATCGCTGGCAAGACAGCGTCTTTTATCAGATCAACGGGCCGCTGCTCAGCGCCCCCGGCCGGCTATCGATCAATCGCCAGGGCAGTTATCACCTGCTCGTTCTCACGGCTGGCGGCAAACTCGCCGGCCAAACCGCGAATGCCACCCCGGCCAGCATCAGCAACTTCCTCGAAGACGCCAACGCCGATCCCTCGCGCAATGGCGATGCGCTCAATCCCGCCAGCCATTTTGTATCGCGACCGCTGTCGGCAAACTTCAACGACCGTCTGGCGCATTGAGGGGGAAAACAATGCTCAGCCAGCGCCGACAAGCCCATGGTTTTTCCCTGATTGAGCTGAGCATCGTCTTGCTGATCATGGCGCTGCTCGCGGGCGGTTTGCTGCAAGCCCTGGGTAGCCAGCGGGAAATCACCGGCATTCAGGAAACCCGAAAAATGCTCGATGAGGCCCGCGAAGCGCTGCTCGCCTTCGCCATGATCAACGGCCGCCTGCCCTGTCCGGCGCGCGCCAGCCTGAGCACCGGCCAGGCCAACGCCGGGCGGGAAGACTGCACGCTGGGCAGCGGCCATGGCGTACTCCCCTGGCTGAACCTCGGCTTGCCGGAAACCGACCCCTGGGGCCAGCGCCTGAGCTATTACGCCCAGCCCTTGTTCAGCGCCGCCCTGCCCGCCGGCGCCCAAAGCAGTTTCACGCTCGACGCCGTCGGCAACGCCAATATCAAGGACAGCAGCGGCGTCAGCTACGACATCGCCGCGGAACTGGCCGCCGTCATCGTCAGCCACGGCTCGCGCGCGGCCGGCGCCTATCAGCCGAATGGCCAGCAATTGCCGGGAGCCAGCGGCGACGAAGCCGAAAACGCCAACGCCGACCTGAGTTTCGTCAGCCATAGCCCATCGCCCAGTTTTGACGACCATCTGACCTGGATCAGTCCGGCGCTCCTGAAATCCCGCCTGGTCGCCGCCGGCCGCCTGCCCTGAAACAATTTTTCCACCCACGCCACCACCACTTGCAGGAGCAGTTCATGAAAAGCACCCAGAAAGGCTTCACCCTGATTGAAATCGCCATCGTCCTGGTCATCGTCGGGCTTTTGCTCGGCGGTGTGCTCAAGGGCCAGGAATTGATCAACAGCGCCAAGGCGAAAAACCTGGCCAACGACTTCCGCAGCATCGCGGCCTTTATCTACGCCTACCAGGACAAATACCGCGCCCTACCCGGCGACGACCGGGCGGCCATCGACCACCTTGGCGAAACGGCCAGCTGTGCCCGCGTCGCTGCCTGCACGCCAGCCAATCCTCCGGCCAATCTGGGCAACAGCCGGATCGAGGGCAATTGGGTTGGCGCCGCCCAGACCGATGAGTCCTATATGGTCTGGCAGCATATCCGGCTGGCCAATCTCGCTACCGGCAACAGCACCCTGGGCGCTGCCGACTATCTTCCGCGCAATGCCGAAGGCGGTGACATTGGCATCACCAGCACCCCGCTCCTGGCAGCCTGGACCGGCAACTTTTTCATCTGCTCGGCCGGCATCCAGGGCAAGCATGCGCGCCAGATCGATACCATGATGGACGATGGCAATACCGTCAGCGGCGCAATTCGCGTCATTGCCGACCGCAACGCCGCGCCAGACCAGTTTGAAAACATCGTTGCCGGCACGGCCCAGGAAAATCAGTTGTACAGCGTCTGTTTCGCTTCCTGATCGCGACTACTTCTGCAACAAGCGCGATTCCGCCGCCGTGACTGCTTCCGGTTCGCCGAGCAGCACCACGACATCGCCTTCCAGCAAACGGGTTTCCGGCGCCGGTTCAAGCGCCCGGATGCCCCGGCGGCGGATGGCGCTGACCTCGCAGCCGAAAATCTCCAGACCGAGCTCATCCAGCGTCCGGCCTATCGCGGCAGCGCCAGGCGTCAGCAACACCGAATGCAGGCGTGGCAAATGATGTTCGTCGTCATCGTCATGATCCCGGTCGCTGATGCCGCGATAGAAACCGCGCAACAGGCTGTAACGTTGCGAGCGGGTCTGGCGGATACGTTTCAGCACGCGATTGATTGGAATACCGAGCAAGACCAGCGCATGTGACGCCAGCATCAAGCTGGCTTCCAGCGCCTCGGGAACGACCTCGGCAGCGCCGGCCTTGGTCAGCCGGTCCATGTCGCGCTCGTCGAAAGTGCGCACCACCACCGGCAGGTCGGGACGCAACTCATGGACGTGGTGGAGAATTTTTTCCGCCAGCGCGGTATCAGCAATGGTGATGATCAATACGCTGGCGCGCAGCAAACCGGCGGCGACCAAGGCCTCCTTGCGTCCGGCGTCGCCGAAGACCACGCTTTCACCACCTGCCGCCGCCTCACGAATGCGATCCGGATCAAGGTCGAGGGCAATGTAATTGACCCCTTCCTGCGCCATGAAGCGGGCCAGGTACTGACCGCTGCGGCCAAAACCGCAGAGAATCGCATGCTTGTCGGTGGTCATCGACTGCGCCGCGATCTGGGTCAGTTGCATCGAGCGCATCAGCCATTCGCTGGCGACGAAACGCATGACCAGTTTTTCACTGTAATGAACGATGAAGGGGGCCAGCAACATCGACAGCACCAACGCCGTCAGCGCCACCTGTTCAATGGCTTTCGGCAGATGCACGATTTCACCCAGCAGCACGAAACCGAATTCGCCGCCGGCACACAACCACAAGGCCGAACGGATGGCGTTGCCGGGTGTAGAGCCCAAACGCCAGGACAAAACCCCGACGACCAGACTCTTGACCGCCAACAAGGCGGCAACAGCCAGCAACACCTGCCACCACAGGCCGAACAGAATATGCAGGTCGAGCTTGACGCCGATGGTCACAAAGAACAGCCCCATCAGCACATCACGAAAAGGCTTGATGTCTTCCTCAACTTGCAGGCGGTATTCAGTTTCCGAAATCAGCATGCCGGCAACGAAAGCCCCCAGCGCCAGCGACAGTCCGGCTAGTTCAGTCAATGTCGCCAGCCCGAGTGTAATCAGCAGCACATTCAGAACGAAAACTTCCGACGACCGGGCGCGGGCAACGATATGGAACCATTTGCGCATCAGGCGCTGACCAAAAACCAGGATCAGCGCCAAAACCCCGACCGCCTTCAGCAAGGCGATGGCCAACAACATCGCCAGTTTTTCGGGCGGCTGCGTCAAGGCGGGAATAATCACCAGCAAGGGCACCACGGCCAGATCCTGGAACAGCAACACCCCCATGACTTCCCGACCATGCGGCGACTCCAGTTGCATGCGCTCG
>JAVBXO010000446.1 GCA_030824535.1 Azonexus sp.
GTGGGTGGCGCCCGGCGAGCCGGCCGATGTCCGCCTCGCCGTCACCTCGGCTGATCGAGGTGACGGCGAGATCTGGCTGCTGCCGGCAAGCGGCAACCGGGTCGCGGAAGGCGCCAGCAAGACGCCCTCCATCGTGCTCGCTGGCAAGAATGATGCGCAGTTGCGCGCAGCGCTGGCCGACGATCTGACGCGGATCGCCCGGGTGCTCAACCTGCTCAAGGTTAGCCAGGGCATGGGCGCCGGCGCCAGCGCCATGGAGGTCATGCTGAGGGTCAAACGCAAGGCAGACGCGATTACCCGGGAACTGCCTGCCTCCTCGGTGCCGGCCTTGCATCCGGGGGATGAGGTTTACCTGTCGGCTGCCAACAGCGGTCGCAAGCCGGTCGATGTCAATGTGCTGTTCGTCGGCAGTGACTACTCGATCAGTCATTGGTATCGCGAACGAATCCATGCCAACGGCAAACTCAATGCCGGCCTGTTCCGGGTCAGCGCCAACTCCTTCGGCAAGGAGCGGGTCATCGTTGTCACCAGCGTGGGCAAACCTGGAAGCGAAGTGCTCGACCTGAGCTTCCTGGCCCAGAAAGCCTTGCCGAAAACGCGTGGCGACACCCCGCCCGGCATGGCCGCGCTGTTGCGCGACGTCGGTTTTGGCGGCGTCAGGACGCGTGGTGTCGAACCCTTGGGTAGTGAAGAGGAGGGTAGCGACAGCGCCATCATGCAATTCGTCGTCGACACCCAGCCCGCGCCCGAGTTGTAGACGGCGCGGCATCCATTCGAGGTCTACCATGATCAGCCAGCCTTCTCCTGAACAATGCCTGGCGTGGATTGCTCAGCGCGGTACCCTTGCCGAGCGCGGCATGGAAATCCTGTTCAGGGCTTATGCTGCGCGACTCAAGGCTTTCTTCCGCCGGCAGCGCATGAATGAGGAGGAAACCGCCGACCTGTTGCAGGAGACTTTCATCAAGGCCTATCGCGCCGCCGGCCAGTTCGAGGGGCAGTCCAAGGCCAGTACCTGGCTGTGGAGCATTGCCCGCAATTGCCTGCTCGACCATGTCCGTGCCCGCTGTCCGCTTGAATCGCTCGACGAACTGATGGCCGACGGCGAGTACGAGCCGGCCGCGGCGCCCGAGTCCGCCTGTACCGCCGAGCGGATCGGTATGCGTGATTGCATCGAGCGCGGCTTTGATGCCTTCGACAAACAGCACCCTGACCGTGCCGAGGTGATGCGTCTGGTCGTGTTCGAGGAATGGAGCATGAACGACATTGCCGCTTTCCTGGGCCGCACACCGGCAGCCACACGCGAATACATCTCCCAGTGCCGCAAGCGCCTGCGCCAGTTCCTCGACCCTTGCCGCGACTTGCTGGAGGCTTGAAATGAGCCATGATCACGATGCCTGGCTGGCTTCTCTCGCCGGCCATGGCCAAAGTGAAGACAGGGAGACCCGCATGCTGCGCGAAATCATGCTCGAAGCCGAACAAAGCCAGGCCAGCCAGGAAAGCCTTGATCACGACTGGCAACGCCTGCGCTTTGCACTGCGTCGGGAGGCACGAAGCGAACGTAATGCCGGGTTCAGGTGGCCGGTATTTGCCCAGGCAGCGAGCTTGCTTCTTGTCATCGGTGCGGTCGTCCTGATGTCGTTGCAGAAACCTGAACCCAGTCCGACTCCTGTGGCGGGAGATGTCCTGGTCATGCGCGGGCGTTTCACCCAGGAAGTCGCCGTCGCTGAACCGGCCGCAGCTGCTGCGCGCATGGCTGAACGCCTGCACGCACTGGGCGTCGCAGTCGAGCTCAAGCATCAGCCCGAACGGAGCGAGTTGCAGGTCAGGCTGGTTTATCCGGTCGCGCCAGCGGTGAACGCGCTATTTGCCGAGCAGCAGATCGAACTGCCGCGACAGGGCGACCTTTACGTGCTGTTCGTGCTGGCTGCGCGCTGAGCCGGTATCGTGATATGCCCATGAAGCGCTTTTTTCATGCCCTGCTGCTTTCCGGCTGCATGTTGCCCCTTGCGGCATCCGGCGCGGATTATCGCTACGAAGGCCTGGTCACCTTCAAAACCCTGACTGGCAAGGACTGTGGCAGCCTCAAGACTGGCGATACGCTAGCGATCGAACTGGTCATCCGCACCCAGGCTAAGGGTATGAGCGGCTATAGCCGTCTGCGGGGCAATGACCCGGTCTACCTCCTGGGCATGGATGAAAGGCACCTGACGCTGCAACCCGCGGATCCCGCTGATGCCAGCGCTCACCGTCTTGCCCTGGCCGGCGTGAGCCGGGACAGGCTGAGCGGTCGCCTGATGGAAGCTGCGCTGAGGCCGGAGCAGCCAGGGTGCAACCTGACACTGGGCGAAATCGCCGCCCGTCTCAACCGGCGGGGCGCAGAGGCGAAGGCGCAATGGCTGAAAATCGATGGCGAATTCCGCGCGGTCAGAGATGAACATGCGGCCCGGCTCAGTGCGCCCGAGGCCCATGCCGAGTTGCTGGATCTCCTGTCTGAAGCCGTTGCCGCCGCCGCGCCCGAGCGCAATGAAGCGTCCAGAGCACTAGCCCTGTTCGAGCGCCTGCAGCCGCTCTACGACAAGGTGTATGGCCACAGCAGCGAGAAAAGCCAGGACAATCTGGCTGCGCGCGCGACCATGTTGACCCGGCTGGCCGAGCATGGCCGGGCGGCTGCCGTCTGGCGCGAACTGTTTGATCTGGCCCGGAGCAACTTTCCGGACCGGGTTGCCAACGCCGCCTACAACCTGGGTGATGCGCTGGAACAGTCGGGGGACCGGGCAGCGGCGCTGACCGCCTTTGCCGAGGCGCGCGCTGCCGACGAGAAGCGCTACGGGCCGGAGCACCCCGAAGTTGCCGAAAGCCTGACCCGTGAAGTTGTGCTGTTGCAGGCGCTGCGTCGTCACGTCGACAGCCTGCCCTTGCTGAAACGCCTCGTCGCGATCAGGGAATACGCGCTTGGTCCGGAACATCCCCGCACAGCCAGCGCCCGTTCTGACCTGGCCTGGGCCACCCACCATGCCGGCCAGGATGCGCTTGCCCTGTCACTGGCCGAACGTGCTGTTGCCAGCCTGGAAAAGGCGCTCGGTCCGGAGCATCGCGACACCGCTTTGGCCATCAACCACCAGGCCCTGATCCTGCGCGCCATGGGGCGTTTCGCCGAGGCACTGCCGCTTCAGCAACGCGCCCTCGGCAGCCATGAGCGCGTCGATGGCCCCGAACACGCCAATACTGCCGCCAGCCTGAATAATCTGGCCGACCTCTACCTTGCCATGGCGGCTTACGAAATGGCCTTGCCGATCTACCAGCGTGCGCTGGCGATCCGGGAAAAAACGCTTGGCGCCGAGCATCCCGACACCGCCAGCTCGGTTGGCAACCTGGCTTATCTCTACAAAGTCACTGGTCGTTACGAGGACGCGCTGCCACTCTACGAACGCGCCCTCACCATCGACGAACGGACGCTCGGGCCGACGCATCTGGATACCGCGACTGATCTCAACAACCTGGCCAGTCTGCATGTCACCCTGGGCGACTACGAGCAGGCACTGAAGCTGCACCTGCGCGCCCTGGCGATCCGGGAAAAGACACTCGGCACTGAGCACTCCGGCATCCTTAGCAGCTTGAGCAATCTGAGCGTCCTGTACCAGGGCCTCGGTGAATACGAAAAGGCCATGCCTTATGCGGTGCGCGCCCTCGCCATCGCTGAACGCAGCCACGGTCCGGCACATCCGAATACCGCAGCTAGCCTCAACAACCTGGCCTTGCTGCATGGCGAAATGGGCCAGTACGACAAGGCCATGGAACTGGCCCAAGGTGCTTTGGCGATCTACGAAAAAGCTTTCGGCGCCGCTCATCCCCTGAGCGCCACTGCACTCGACAATCTGGCCCATTTCCACTCCCGCCTGGGAGCGTACGCCAAAGCCCTGCCGCTGATGCAGCGCGCCCTGGCGATACGCGAGAAGTCACTTGGCGACGAGCACATCGACACCGCCAACAGTCTCAACAACCTGGGTTCGCTGCACTGGCGCATGGGGGATTACGAGCAGGCTACGGTCGAATACAGGCGCGCCCTGGCGATCAGCGAACGCAAGCAGGGGCTTGATCACGCCGAGACAGCGACCGTCCTCAACAATCTGGCCCTGCTCCAGCTCGACCTTGGACGCCGCGACGAGGCGGCGGCACTGCTCAGGCGGGTGCTCGAGATTCGTCGGAAGACCCTGGGCGGGGAGCACAAGCTGACTGGCTACAGCCTGGCCAACCTGGGCTTTGCCGAGGCGGCCGGACAGCGCCATGCCGAGGCACTACGTGCATTTGCCGAGGCCAACGCGGTCGCCGGCAAGGTAATCGACCAGGTCTTCGCGCTGGCCGGCGAGAAGGACAAGCTCGCCTACGTCCGGCAGCAGGAATGGGGTTATTTCGCCGAGCTCTCGCTGATCCACCGCCACTTTGCCCGCGATCCGGACGCCCTGCGCCTGGGTCTCGATCTGGTGCTGGCGCGCAAAGGCATCGTGTTCGATGCCCTGGCCCGGCAAAATCAGGCCTTGGCTAACAGTCTTGATCCGGAAGCCCGGGCACTCTGGGGCAAACTGGCCCAACAGCGCGCCGCGCGGGCAAAACCAATGCCAGGCGCTGGGGGGGCTCAGGCTGAACGCTTACAGCAGCTTGACGCGGCCATCGCATCGCTCGAACAGCAACTGGCCGGCATGAGTACGCTGGCGGCAGCGCAGTTCCGGTCGCGTCGGACCAGCAGCGCCGAAATCGCCGAACGCCTGCCGGCCGGTAGTGTCCTCGTCGAGATCGTCAAGATCGACGACTACGACTGGGCAACGGATACCTGGGCCAAACGCCAGCGTTACCTGGCCTTCCTGTTGCACCCCGACCACCGCATCGATCTGGTCGATCTGGGCGATGCCGACCGCCTCGAGCGCGAATTGCGCGAGTCGCTAAGGCAACTCGACCGCATCGGCTTCGACAGCGAATTGCAAATTGCCGCCGCGCGCAGGCTGCACCAGCTCATCTGGCAACCGATGGCCGGGAGCACCGGCGCCAGGACCGTCATTTTCAGTCCGGATGGACAGCTCAACCTGGTGCCATTCGCAGCCATGCTGGACGATAACGGCAAATTTTTCATCGAAGACCATCCCGTTGCCTATGTCACCTCGGGCCGCGAACTTGCCCGCGCTGATGCTGGCATCGAGCCGGACAGCCAGCTCTACCTGGCCGCCAACCCGGCCTTCGACCTCGGCTTGTCGGTCGCCAGCGTGAGTGGATCCGTGCGCTTCGAGCCCCTCCCTGGCACCCAGGAAGAGGCCGACTACATTCCCGGCCTGCTACCCGGCCGGCAACGCATCGTCACCGGCCGCGCGGCCACCGAATCCTCGGTGTTTGGGGCTGGTCGCCCCAGGGTCATGCACCTGGCCACCCACGGCTTCTTTCTCGCCGACCAGCCTCGCGTGGCACCCGGGACGCGAGGTGCTGCTCCCTTGCAGGAGTCCGCCCCGACCGCTGTAAGCGCCGCGACACCGGCTCGCCAGGAAAACCCGCTACTTCGCTCCGGTCTGGCTTTGGCCGGCGCCAACCACGCTGCTCAAGCCAGCGGCAGCGAAGATGGGGTGCTCACCGCGCTGGAAGTCTCCGGCATGAGCCTGCATGGCACTGACCTCGTCACCCTCTCGGCCTGCGAGACCGGGCGTGGCGATGTGCAGTCGGGCGAGGGGGTCTTCGGCTTGCGTCGGGCCTTTGCCCTCTCTGGTGCTCGCCATCTGGTGATGAGTCTGTGGCCGGTGGGTGACGAGGCAACCGCGCAGCAGATGCGCGTGTTCTATCGCCAATACGGCAGTGGTGCCCGCCCGGCAGAGGCGTTGCGCGCTGCGCAACTGGCCACTATCGAAGCCCGGCGCGCTCAGGGAAAATCCGCCGAACCGGCCTTGTGGGCGCCGTTCATTGCTCAGGGCTGGTGATCGGGGGATATGCAGATACCTGCGAACAGGCTGGGACGACTCAGTAAACTTCTTTTTTGAAAAATAATTTCGCGGCAAGCCTGACACTTTTTATCAATTCCCGTCTCAAGCTGTACGGACGCATTGTTCGGACAGCCATCCCATCCGTCAAACCTGGAGAAAATGAAATGAAGCTGGTACAGCCCCCAATCCGCAAGGCCGTCCTGTTGTTTGCTGGCAGCCTTGCGCTGATGATGAATATTGCAACTTGCCGGGCCGATGAAGGAAAGGCGGCACCGGTATTGACGCCGGCAGCCATCGAACAGATGGACCTTGCCAACAAGCTGATTGCACTGGGCGAGGCACGCAAGGATCCCCTGATGCTGATCGTCGCTGCTAAATTGCAGAAGACCCTGGGCCAGGAAATGGCCACTCTGCCCAAACAAGGCATGGAAACCAGCGCCGTGCTGGAGAGCGCAAGAAAATATGCGGCAGGGCGCAAGGACCTGATTGGCCTGGCTGACGATGTCGCTGCCGAGAAGAGCAAGGACTGCACCTATTGCACTTCGGCGGACCGGGCCTACTTCGGGAAATATCGCTAATTCCTCATCTGCCGATGAGTCCGGGGGGCGATTCCAGTGAGTCGCCCCAAAAAACCTGCATGAGTCATTTCCCCTGCTTGGGGGAATATCAAAGGAATTCATATGAAATCAAAGCTCTCCCGGCTGCTGTTCGCATCCTGGATGGTGTATTGCGCACAGGGTGCCGCCTTGGCTGATTCACCTGCCGGCATCACCTTGATTGATGCGACGATGCCCGAAAAAATCCTTGAAGTGGCGAAAGGCTTTGGCAGTGCCGAATTGAGCAAAGATCAGGATGGCGACCCGTATATATCCGGACGAATTGAAGGCAAGAAATATCAAATTTCCTTCTTCGGCTGCTCTGATGGTGGCAAGTGTCACGACGTCCGCTTCCTGACCGGCTGGAGCAAAACCAGGGTCGGTATGGAGCAGACCAACGAGTGGAACCGAAGCAAGCGAATCGGCACCGCCTTTCTGGACAAGGATGGTGATCCGATCCTGACAATGACGGTTAACCTTGCGCATGGTGTCAGTCGGGACAATCTGGATGAAAGCTTTGTCTATTGGGGGGCTGCCGTTAAGGAATTCGAGAGAGGGGTAGCCTCCCGCTAATATGGCTGCCGGTGCTTTATGTGTGAATCGCTCCCTGACATGGAGGTAATGCAATGAAGTCTTCGAGATGGCTAGTGTTGGCGCTGTGTCTGGCGCTTGGCAGCGCGGCGCACGCGAGCGATGCCTCTTCAGGTAAAAAGACACATGATGCGCCGGACGAGGCCGTCGACAGGCAGAGCATCCGGCGTGCGGACATGCCGGCCGATAGCCCGCGGTTTGAAGATTTTCCGGCGCTATCCCGCTGGCAGGGCAAGCCGGTTGCGCCCAGAGTGCGCGCCGATAAGCGTTCATGGCTGTTTCGCACTGAACTTGAAGAGGCGGTCGCGGAAGGGCCGAATTTCGCCGGTCATTACCGGCTGGCGAGTTGGGGCTGTGGTGCTGCCTGCTTCCAATGGGCGATCATCGACTTGCAATCCGGCAAGGTGTTTCACCCTGCCAACCTGGCTTCCACCGAGCACGTCAATGTCGAGGAGTCGCTTTATGAAGGAGATATCCATGCCGTTCATGTCCGCCCCGACAGCCGTTTGTTGGTGGTGATCGGCGGCGTCAATGAGGATCCGAAGCAGCGCGGGATTTCCTGGTTCGTCTGGGATGGCAGGCAACTAAAGCGCATCCGCTTCGTGCCCAAAATGTATGGCGATTCATGACGTCATGTCGAAGCTGATCTTGATCCTGTCTTTCCTTGTCGCGCTGGCGGCTTGCCAGGGCGACTCAGCCCCCCAGGTGCCCGCCGAGGTGCGCGCTGCCGTGGTGCAACAACTGGCCGAGGTCGGCATCGGCGCCGACCGTGTCGACCAGTCCTCAGCGCTGTTCAAGCCGGTCAATCTAAGCTCCCAGGCAGCACCGGACTGGCTGGTGGATTTCAGCGTTCTGCCGAGCGGACAATTGTGCGGCACCGGGGGCTGCCCCCTGCAGGTTTGGGTCAAGCTTGGCTCATCCCCTTATCTCCTGGCGTTCGACCGTCAGACGCTGGGCCACGAAGTCGCACGCCACGGCAATGGCCGGCGCTGGCTGACCGTCGAACTGCATGGGGCATTGTGTGGCGGCACTGGTTCGGAAGCCTGTACTTACCATTTTGAATGGCGCGGCAACGCTGACGTTCCTGATGGTCATTTCGCCGCTGTCAGCATCTGGGGTAAACCGCTCCGCTACGCTGGCCCCCTGGTGCAGGCCCTGCCCCTCGTGGCCCCCGTCGGCAGCCCAATGGCAACGCACCTGGCAGCCTGGCGGTCCGCCTGCGTGGCGGCCGGCGGCGTCGCCGGACTGGACGAAGCCCTGGCCCTGTTGCCCGATCTGAACCGGGATGGTCGTCCGGAGTGGCTGTTTGATGCCAGCCGGGCAGATTGCCAGCGCGACGATGAAACAGTGACCATGAAGTGTGCCGGAGAGACCTGCCGCAGCAAGCTGTTCAGCGAGCATGGTGGTCAGGGCTGGCGTGCCGTCTGGTCGGGCGAACCCTTCGACTATGCAGTGGATTTCAGTCAGCCCGAAGCGCATCTGCTGATGCGCCCATTGGACTGCGATGGTGAATGTCCCGAACGTGGCCTTGTCTGGCTTGAAGGCGAAGGCCGCTTCTCGGCAAGCAGTCCCATCCCACGTCCCGGCCCCATACGCACCTCACGTGTTCAGCAAGCCGTTTCAGGATTTGTTCGATGTTGAGGTTCGATTAGCGAGCATCGCTCGCTCCTTTTTAATAATGACCAAGCATTAAGGAGCCAACATGGCCAAGCTGTTTCTCCACTACACCCTGAAACCGGGCGTTACCAAGGATGCCTACGAATCGTGGACCCGCGCCACCGATTACCCGGTCATGCGTGGCTTGAAGCGGGTGTCGTCTTTTACGGTAAACCGTGTGCGAGGCCTGCTTTTGGGCGAAGGCGCAGTGGGCATCGATTACATCGAGGTATTCGACATCCCTGATCTGGACGGCTTTATCGCCGAGGACATGGGCGCTGCGGTGGTCCAGTCGGTCATGCAGCAATTCATGGATTATGTTGATAACCCGCGCTTCATCATTGCCGACGAAGTCGTTTGAAGCTGCTGCTTCGGCCCGGTCCTGAGTGTTTCAGGCCTGGGCCAGATCAGTCTGGCGTGGCTGCCCAAACTGTTTGCGCGGCAAGCGCCCGCCTTTGCCGGAGCAGGCACTCGCCCTGCTGGATATCGTAAGGTCTGTTGAGATAAAGCCAAGCACACCATGATTCCCGAACCAACGCCTGACGAATTCAGCAATCAAGCCCTGTTCCCCGAACTGACCGAGGCCCAATGCTTGGGCTTCTTCACCGAATCACGGCGTGACCTGGGCGCGGCCTATCCCGAGGCGCTTGCCATGCTGGAGCGTCTGCATGAAGAAACAAATCCCTACGTCGACAGCGAGGGCTACTGCTGGCAGATCGTCTACAGCCAGAAGGACGATGAACGGGCCCGGCTTGCCTGGGTGGAGTGGCGCATGCGCGAACGTGGTACGCATGAGGATCATGCCTATTTCCTGAAAGCCCGCGACAGCTCGGGCTGCTTGCGGGTGTGGGAGATCGAAACCGTCAATCCGTACTTCGGCTGCACGGTGGAATCGCTGACCTGGCAGGGCGAGGATGTGCTGCTGCGCTATGCCGACAAGCACGCCACCTGGGAGGCACGGCTTGGTCCCGATGCGACGGTGCACCGGCAGGAAGCGGGCGGTGACAAGGTGTGCTGCCAACTTACGCCGGCCGATATCCAGGCGGTGCACGAAGCGCTTTACCGACCGGCCTGGGGCGCCCGTCACTGGGGACGTTACGAAGCCTGGCGGCGTGTACTGGCGTCAATCACGCTGACCGGCTTGGTCATGATGCTGCTCAAGTTGTTCGCCACCAACAAGCTGGGGGCCGATATTGTTGGCTGGGACGTGGTGCTCGGCGCGATGCTGGGTGGCGCTGGCATCGGCTTCTGGTGGGCGCGCCAGAATACCACCGTGCCGCCAGCCGACAGTCCCATCTACTGCCCCTTCACCCTGTCACTCGACGCTGCCGGATTCCGACTCCGTGGTGAAGGTTTCGATAATCGTACCGACTGGAGCCAGGTCGTTTCCTTGCGTCAGGCCGGTGCTTACCTGCTCATTGATACCCATCTCGGCGGCACGCACATCGTGCCGCGTGCCGCCTTCGCCAGCCCCGAGGCTGCCGATGCCTTCATGGCCAGAGCGGCGGCCCTGCACGCTGAAGCCCACTGAAACACCATGGCGCTGCCCGCTTTCAGGAGAATCGTCCACGCTGCCGCCCGTCAGATCGGCGCTCGGGTTGTCGACATCATCGAACCCGGCGTCACGCCCAACTTCATCGCTGCACGTATCAACGTCGGAGCGCAGCCTTGCTATGTGCTGTGCTCCCATGCCGGCGACTGGGCCTTTGCCAAAGCCATCGAGCCGGCGCTCGCGCCGCTGCAATTCATTGACTGCCCGGCTTTTGCCGAGGCACTGCAATCGCTGTTCGGTCTGCTGCCATTGACCCGGGCCGAGTTGCAGGCGCCATTCACCGGTAGGCTGGGCCTTTCCGATAGTGATGTCCGCTACTGGAAACCCGGTACACAAGGCGAAGCCCTGTTCAACTGGTGGGACTGAGCATGAAACCGCCGAACCCCATGAAAATCCGCATCATGGCCGACTACGGCAGCTCCGGCATCTGGGCTTTTTCGGACCCGCCAGCGCAGGGCTTTCGCCATGGCATGCTGGAACATCAGCGTTTGAAATTGCCCAAGGCGCTCAGCCATGCCTTCGATCTCTGGATACAACGCTACGAAGACGAAGCCCCGAAAGACTTGCTCGATATCGATGCTTTCAACGTCGAAGGCCTGCGGCTCGCCACCCTGCTCAAGCAATACCTCGGTCCGCAGCGGCATGTGGAATACCAGGGGGAGCATGAAGAGGGCGATAGCCCCTTGGTGGCGATAGTGATCGAGTAAGCGCTAGCGTTGAACTTGCAGGCTTACTCGATCAACAGGGCGCATTTCTCGATCGCTCCCCTGTGCCAGCGCTGTTCATGGGGTTGAAGCTCAGATCCAGCCGACGTAAGGCTGGAAAATCCTTCTCAGCAAAAGGAAAGTCGGTCAGGCGATTGGCGCGCAGGTCGAGTTCCTCCAATTGGCTCAGCTTGGCCAGGCTGCCAGGCAGGTGGCTGATGCAGCAGGCGAACAGGCGCAGTACGCGCAATTGCCCCAGTTGGCCGATGCTTTCAGGCAAGGTATCGATGGGGTTCTGGTAAAGCGAGAGTTTTTCCAGTGCGCGCAGTTTGGTGATCACCGACCATGCTGCGGTGAAATCAAGCTGCGGCAGGTTGGCCAGGTTAAGTTCCCGCAGGGCGCTGCAGCGTGCCAGGTCTTCGGGCAGACGGCGCAGCGGGTTGTTGCCCAGAATCAGGCTGGCCAGCCGGGAACATCGCGACAAACCGTCGGGCAAGCTGCTCAGGGCGTTATCGAACAGGTTGAGTACGCGTAATTTCGGCAGTTCGTACAAGGCGGGCGGCAGTGCCTCCAGACCATTGCCGTTGAGGGTCAGAAGCTCCAGGTCATGCAGTGTCCGGATATCGTCCGGTAATATGGATAGCGGTGTACCGACAATGCTGAGACGGATCACGCCGGCCGGTGATGCCAATGCCTCGGCCAGACTGGATGATTTACGTGGCCGGGCTGCGTTCATAGGGGCAGATATTCTTCGTCCGGCGCGGGGGGGGTGGGGTAAATCAGCAGGATGTGGGCCCAGGTGACGCCGGGTAGCAGGAAGCTATGGCCGGGCGAAGGGTTCCAGACAGCATCGCATTCGCCACCGCGCGTCACCTCCCAGTCTCCTTCGGAGAGGGCGACGATGGCATCGAAGCTGGCCTGCTCGGCCGGGCTCAAGGCAAAACAATGCTCGTACCAGTCGGGGATCTTCCAATAAGCTTCCGGTGGGTGTCGGGCTTTGGGCGAGAATGCCGCCAGCGCAGCCAGCAGGTCCTGATCGTGAGCATCAGCTTCGGCAGGGCTGGCGGCAGGCATGAAGACGCGTGCCAGCAGTTCCTGCGGGAGGTAGTCCACCGGTGCCGTGCAGGATTCATCGCAGACTTCGTAACCTGCCGGGGTCAGTTCCTGCTGCAGTCGTCGCACGCCCTCTTGCACCGCCTGCCGGAAACGGGCTTCTTCTTCCCCGGACCAGGGGGAGTCGCCACCGGGGTCGTCCCAGTCCAGCGAGGTGTCGTACCAGGCGATCAGATGCTGCAGCCAGTAGCAGGTGTTGCTCGCTAAAGGCAGGTCGCTGGCATCGATGGCAAAGCCGTGGCGTTCATTTGTCGCATCGTCGCCTGCCCACAGACAGACGCCGCTGCCGGCATCGAAGAAAAAGCGAATCAACATTTTCTGGGTATCGATCATCGAGGGGGGAATACCGACTTGTGTTTGCCAAGGAGGTGTAACACGACCAAGGTGAGCGCGATGATTTTAACTTTTATTCAGGGGGCGGCACTTGTCGGCTTTGGGACGCCGGAGTCACGCTAGCAAGAGCACTCCATGAGCAGCCTGGCCTTGAACTCAGGATTGTGAACCTTCCGCTTCTTTGCTTCGCCCATTTCCGCATCCCTTATGGCAGGGCACAGATTAAACCGATGCCATGAAAGCGGGGAAGGCTATAGTGGCAGCGGCGACCCCGCCCTCACTCGGTGCCAAACTTCGTTTCGACCTGAATCCCGATCTGTTTGAGCATGGGCATGGGGAGGATGCCGCCGGCGCAGATGATCACACCATCGTTTTCCAGTTCGATGCTGACGCCGTTTTGTTCGATGCTGACGGTTTTTGGCGTGATCAGGGTGACGACGGAGTTCAGTAAAACCTGGACCTTGTTGTTTTCCTGGGCGTTCGCCAGATTGATCCGGTTTTGTTGCTTGAGGCGGCCGAAGGCTTCGCCGCGATAGGAGAGGGTCACGGTGCTGTTGCTTTCGTTGGCGATGCTGACGGCGGCTTCAATGGCGCTGTCGCCGCCACCGACGACGAGGATCCGGGCGTTGGCGTATTGTTCGGGGTCGATCAGGCGATAGACGACTTTGGGCAGTTCCTCGCCGGGGACGTCGAGCTTGCGCGGGGTGCCGCGGCGGCCGATGGCCAGCAGCACATTGCGCGTTGCATATTCCGAACGCTGGGTCTTGACCACGAAGCCCTGATCGCTGGCGATGATCTTTTCGACGCGCTCGTTGAAACTGATGGGCATGCTGACGCGCTCAACGATTCCCTGCCAGAAGGCGAGCAGTGACTCCTTCGAGATTTCGCCCAGTTTTGCCTTGCCAATGATGGGCAGCACCACCGGCTGGGTCATCACGATCTTGTTGCGCGGATAGTGATAAACCGTCCCGCCGAGCGAGTCTTCCTGCTCCAGGGTGACGAAGCGCAATTGCTTTTCCATGGCGCCCAAGCTCGCAGAAAGTCCGGCAGGGCCGGCGCCGACGATCACGACATCCAGTTCCTGGCTGTTGGGGCGGATCTTGTCGCGGATGGCGTCCATGGCCTGACGGCCCTGTTCGGCAGCCTTGCGCACCAGGCCCATGCCGCCCAGTTCGCCGGCAATGAAAATGCCAGGGACGTTGGTTTCAAAATTGGGTTTGACGTAGGGGATGTCGATGCCACGTCGTTCCGTGCCAAACACCAGCTTGATGGCTTCGGTCGGGCAGGCGGCGGCGCAGGCGCCGTGGCCGATGCACAACGTCGGGTTGATCAGTTGTGCCTTGCCATTGACGATGCCCAGCGCTTCTTCGGGGCAGGCCTTGGTGCAGGCGCCGGAGCCGAAGCAGATCATCGGATCTACCACGGGGTGCAGGCTGGGCGGTTCAGTCAGGCCGCTGGCGACAACCTCATTGAGGATGTTACGGAATTTGGCTTCGCGCTTGCGTCGCTGGCGTAGATAGATGAGCGATACCAGCGCAAATGGCGCTCCGTAGGCGATCCAGAAAAGCGGGGTCATGGTTTTGCTCCGGGTTCCGGCAGCAGTTTGAGTGCTTCTGGCGGAATCATGTTGCGCTCGAGAAGCTTGCGCCAATCGGTCGCGCTGTGGCATTGCTCGCAAAGGAGACCAAAACTGCCGAAGTGGATGTCTTCTTCCTTGTGGCAGGCGTAGCAGCTCTTCTCGGTGCGCGTGCTGTAGAGCGGCGTACGGTGGCAGGCGCTGCACTTGGCCTTGCGATGTTTGCCGCTCAGGGCAAAGGGCGTGTCCTTGTCGTGTTCGAAAATGGACGTGCGAAAGGCTTTTTCGTTGTGGCAGGCGCCGCATTTTTCGCCGAAATGCCCTTTATGGCCTTTTTTGTGGTCGTCGGCTTCGTGGCAGGCAAAGCAGCGGGTGGGCAATTTTTCGTTCGGCTTGCCCACCTTGTGGCAGCTCTCGCATTTGGCCGTCTTGTGTTTTTCGCGCAACGGGAAGTCGGTTTCGCGGTCATGCTCGAAACGCGTACTGCCTTTCCAGCCCTTTTCGCTGTGGCATTTATCGCACTTTTCACCGAGGGAGCCGCGATGCGGGTCGTCGCTGCGGTGGCAGCTATTGCAGCGGGTGGGTAGTTTTTCGCGATATAGCGGCGCCTTGTGGCAGCTGCTGCATTTGACATTCCGGTGCCGGTCGAGCAGCGGGTAATGGGTGTCGCGTTCATGGCGGAAAGTCGGGTTTTTCCAGTCGGCGGCATTATGGCAACTGTCGCAGCGTGGACCGAAGTTGCCCTTGTGGGCGTCGTCGTTGCGATGGCAGGAATTGCAGTCACGCGGCGTATCGGTATAGCGCTCCTTGGCGTGGCAGTCGGCGCAGCCGGTATTGGCATGACTCTGGAGCAGCGGAAAGCGGGTTTTGGCATGGTCGAAGCGGGCTTCCTTCCAGGTGTTCTGGTTGTGGCAGCTTTCGCATTTCGGCCCCAGACCGCCCTTGTGCTTGTCGTCCTTGCGATGGCAAGTGCCGCAATCGCCAGGGGCGGCGCGGAATTTGAGCTTTTCCTGGTGGCACTTGGCGCAAGTCTGCTGCCGGTGTTTGCCTTGCAGGGCAAAGTCGGTTTGGGTGTGGTCGAAGGCTTTTTCGTCAAGCTTGACGATGTGTGCCTTGCGTCCCTTGTGTTCGGTATGACAGCTGCGGCATTCCTGTTCCTTGAGCCGCCCGTGGTAGCCGGTATGCGTGCGGATATCCCCGGCGACCGGCTTGTGGCAGTCCTGGCAGAGTTGCACCTGGGCGCTGCGGTTGAAGCGGACGTGGCATTTTTCGCAAGCCGACTCGTATTCGGCGTGCCCCTGGATCACGCCGCCGGGCATGATGGCTGATTCGAGCGTCTGGGCCTGGCCTGCGGTGGCGTGGCAGAGCAGGAGAATGGCGAAAAATCTAGTAAGCGTGGACAGCAGTGACATGAATGATTGCGGTGATCAGCAACATCCACAGGAAAGGGATGTGCACCACGTGCCAGAGGGAAAAGAGCCGTTCGTAGGTGGAGAACTGGGCAGTTTTCTGGGCTGCCCGCAGGGCGGCGTCGAGTGTTTCCGCCAGTTGCGTGGATGGGCTGCCGACCACATCGGCGACAGCGTGGCGCAGTTTACGGGCAACTTTCAGGCGTTGCCAGCCGAGCGAGATGAAATGCAGGGTTTTTTGGCTGTGACTGGCGGGATGGCGGGCCAGTAAGGCCAGGAAAGCTTCCAGTTCCTGCTGGATTTCGGGATGGCTATTGAGTGTCGGGCGCAGTGTTTCCAGCTGCTGCTTGAGCGCCGATTGCAGTTCCTGCAGCGACGCCTTGCTGCCAAAGAGACCATGGTGAATTTTGCGGTAAATGAAACGACCGGCGAGACCGCTGGCCACCACCAGCGACATTGAGGTCAGGGCG
This sequence comes from Azonexus sp., assembly GCA_030824535.1. Taxonomy (GTDB): domain Bacteria; phylum Pseudomonadota; class Gammaproteobacteria; order Burkholderiales; family Rhodocyclaceae; genus Azonexus. Next base: position 15,958 of record JAVBXO010000446.1, read on the forward strand.
ATGGCCGCGTTGAAGGAGCCAACGTGGAAGGCCGAGTGATAAACCACGCACAGCGGCCCGAGCACGCCGGCCACCATGTGCAGGCGGAACCAGTGGCGCAGCGCGCCAAGCAAAGGCATGCCCTTGATGCGCTTGCGTACTGGGTAGAGCAACAGCACCAGCATCAGCAGCCCGCCGACCAGTCCCAAAGCGTAGCCGAAGCCCGAGGCCGGCGTGTAGGGCGGCGCCTCGTGGATTTGCCAGCCACTGACCGCAATGGCGGCAATCCCGACGGCGATTGTCCACAGGTGGCCGGGTACGGCATCGGCGTTGGGGACGTGCGGCACTGTTGGAAGCGGGGGGCTGCGGCTGGCGCTGGCGGTCATGATCGGGGCCTTTTTGTCGATGCGAGCAGGAGATTCAAGGCTTGAGTACGGGCAGGAATCGGCATGGTCGCATCCTAGTCTGCTTATTGCCGGCAAGAAACTGTCGGGTATCGACGACAGTTGTTGCCCCTTCCCCGGATCCGGATTATCCGGACCGTGGATAAGCCTGCTGCGGCTGGCTTACCGATTCGGGAGATGGTTCAGGGCTCACTACAGGGCTCAAATCAGGGGCGCGGAATTTGCCGTGTAGCCTCAATTCAGCAAGGGGTAATCAATGAAACTTACACAACTACTGAGCAAGGCAGTTGTCGGTGCAATCATGCTGATTGTGACGCAACTGGCGTGCGCCGGCACCATTACCGGTTCTGCGCACGATTTTTCAACGTCGGCCTGGTCGGGCGGGCGGATTTGCGTGGCCTGTCACACGCCGCACAAGGCCGATACCACCATTTCGGATGCGCCGCTGTGGAACCACACCAATTCGACGGCAATCTACACGCTGTATAGCAGCCCGACGCTGAATGCGACGGTTGCTCAGCCCGGCGGCGGTTCGAAGCTGTGTCTGTCCTGTCACGACGGTACAGTCGCGGTTAATAGTTTCGGCGGCGTTGCTGGCACGACCATGATCAGTGCTGAAAACAAGCTCGGCACCAATCTCAAGGGCTCGCATCCGGTTGGCTTTACCTACGACAAGGCGCTGGCAACAGCCGATGGTTCCCTGCATGACCCCACAACCAAGACGGTCACGATCGGTTCCGGGACGCAGACCCGTACCGGGACGCTGAATGCCATGCTGCTGTACGGCGGCAAGATGGAATGCGATTCCTGTCACGACGTTCATAACACCTTCACCGTCGGTGCCAAGGGTACCGGTCTGGTCAAGGTTGATCCGTCCGGCAGCAAAATCTGTCTGGCCTGCCACAACAAGTAAGCGCTGCGGCTCTGCAAGCAGCAAACCGTACGGGAAAAAGCGTGAAGGAAAATGGCATGGTGGGTAGGGGATATCGTCTGGTCTGGCGCGTATTGTTTGCAGTTGCGCTATCAATTTCCCTGCCTGCCGTTGCCGATGAGGCGAAGACAACGACGGCGGTGTTCTATCCGCCTTTGCCGAATCCGGTGCGCATTCAGCACTTGGCCACTTTTTCCGGTGAACGCGATGTGGCAGCCGAAAAGAGCAGCTTTGCCTCCTTCGTTCTCGGCGACGAGCCCAGTTCCCGGCAATTGATGCAGCCCTATGGCATCGCCATGGATGACGGCCGGATCTTTGTCGCCGATACGGCAGCTCCCGGAATCGCCATTTTTGATCTCGCCCGCCGGACTTTCAGCCTGTTTGAAGGAACGGGCAGCGGGCGTTTGAAGAAGCCGATCAATATCCGGATCGATAGTGACGGCAAGCGCTATGTCACGGATACTGCGCGCAATCAGGTGCTGGTCTATGACCGGAGTGAGCGTTTTCTCGCCGCTTTCGGTGTTGTCGGGCAGTTCAAGCCGGTGGATGTGGCGATTGCCGGTGACCGGCTTTATGTCACCGATATCGAGCACCACCAGGTGCATGTGCTCGACAAGCTGACGGGAAAAACCCTGTTCAAGTTCGGCAAGGCCGGTTCGTCGCCCGGCGAATTGTTCCATCCGACCAATATTGCCATCGGTCCGGATGGCGACGTGTATGTCGTGGAAACCAGCAATTACCGGGTTCAACGCTTTACCGCGGACGGTGAGCCGGTCAAGGTTTATGGCGGAGTCGGTAATGCCCCCGGCAGTTTTGCCCGGCCCAAGGGGCTGGCGCTGGACCGCGAGGGGCGTTTCTATATTGGCGACGCGGCCTTCGAAAATGTCCAGCTCTTTGATCGTGACGGCAAGCTGCTGCTTTATTTTGGTCAGCCGGGCGAGGGCATCGAAGGCCTGAACCTGCCGGCCGGGGTAACGATCAATTACGAGTATGCCGATCTCTTTCGCCGCTATGCCCAGCCGGGTTTCACGATTGAGTACGTGATTCTGGTCGCCAGTCAGTTTGGCCCTAACAAGGTTGATGTATTTGGCTTTGGCAAAATGGCCGGGATGAATTACGAATCTGCCGCGCCAGCTGCCGGGGCTGACGCAGCGCGTTGATCCAGGGCTGGTCGGTGAGTCGCCAGAACTGCCTGCGGGGCGGGCCAGGGGTGGCCAGTCGGGTGGTGCTCGTCCTCGCCTGCCAGTACAGCTTGCCTGTCGTGGCGCAGGAAATCGCGCCCTTTCGCCTGACGTCTGTCGAGGGCTACGTCAGTACGCGCAGCCTTGCCGACAAGGTCGAAACCTCACAGCTGTCTGCCACCGGACGGGAAAACTCGTATCAGGGGCAGTCAAACTTGCGGACGGAGGTTTTTCTGATGACCCACAGCTATGTCTATCATCCGAAATTTCTCAGCCTCGATGTCGGCGGCGGGCCTTTGCTCGACCGGCAGCATTATGAAAGCGACGCCGGATCGATTGCTTCGGCCAAAACGCTCTATAACTTCACCGGCCGGGCCACTTTCCTGCGCGACAAAGCACTCAGCGGCGCCCTTTTTTACGATCATCTGAATCCGACGGTAACGCTGGCGCCGGGCCTGATCATGCAGCAGGAAAACACCCGCTACGGGTTTGAGGCCATGGCCAGCGGCGCCTTGAGCCCGCTGCCGCTGCGCCTGGCTTATCTGCATCAGGCGACCAGCGGTCGCGGTGCCGACCGGAGCATCGATGAAAGCAGCGACCAGTTTACCTTGGCCGGGAGTCGCTCCCATGGGGCGCTGGGGACGACGCAGTTCCAGTATCAGCTGGTCCAGCAGGAGTCACGCAGCGGTAGTCCGGCATTAGCACTGCAACGGACGACGTCGAACAGCCAGGGAATCAATATCGATACCCGCCTGCAATTCGGCAGTGACCGCCAGTACGACCTGAACAACATCATCTCGCTCAATTCCCGGCGCTATGCCTTTGCCCAGAGCAGTTTGCTCGAGCAACGCGACCAGAATTTCATGCTCGAGGGGCGCGCTCGGCACTCCAGTCAGTTCAGTACTTTTGCGGTTTACAACCACAATGCCAACAGCCAGGGGGGACTGGACGCCAGTGCCCAGTCCCTGGCCGCCGGGCTGAACTACCTGCCGCTGCCCGAACTGGGCATTTCATTGAACAGCCGGGGCGAGGAAACGGAAAACCAGATATTTTCGACGCGCTACCGGGGGCTGGACGGGACGCTGCGCTACGAATACGCCTTGCCATTGGGGGTGCTGCAGGCGAGTGTCAGCGGCCAGTATTTCACGCGCGAGCAGCAATCGGTGACGCCGCAGGCGCCGGTGCTGGGCGAACATGTACTCCTTGAAGGGCTGGCTTACAAGACGCTGGCTCAGCGGCACGTGGCGGTCGCCAGCCTGGTCGTCAGCAACCTGGCACGAACGCAGAGCTACGTCGAGGGCATCGATTATTCACTGCTGCAGATCGGTGCCGAGACCCGCATTCAGCGCTTGCCGGGCGGCAGCATTCTCGATGGTGAAGAGGTCCTGCTGGATTATTCCTACGATACCGGCGGGAGCTTTGCCTACGCCCAGTTCGACCGGACTTACAACCTCAACTGGAGCGTTGCGCGCTATTTCAACGCCTATCTGCGGCGCTTCGACGCGACGCCGGTGCTGACTTTCGGCACTTCGTCCTTTCCCTTGAACACCGTGCATAGTCAGGTTGTCGGTGCACGTGCCGATATTCCGTTCAATGCGGGCATTGCTTTCAGCATCGGTGGAGCCTATGAGCAGGAAGACCGGCGCGAGACAATTTCACCGTATCGGCGTAGCGCCGAGGATTTTTACCTGCAAACCGATGAGCCCTTGTTCGGTCTGGGAAATTTTCGTCTGGCCCGGCGCCGGACGACGGTCGATTACGATCTGACGGGGCAGCGGCTGAACCTGACCGGCTATGATTTGCGCTATTGGTCACGGCATTGGTTCGGCCTGGAAATGTCGGCGACGAGCAGCATTGAGCGCGACAGCGCGCTGGGCGTGCCACTGCGCCGGCGCAGCGATGCCCTGAATGCCCAGTGGCGCGAGCGCAAATTGACGGTAACGGCTTCCCTGGTGCATACCAATGAAACACGGGGAACTTATGAACGCCAGCACACCTTGCTGCAAATGACTGCCCGGCGGGATTTCTGATGAAAAACATTCGCTGTATCTGGCTGGCCTTGATGGCCTTGCTCTTGGGCGCTTGCGCCCCGGTTTCCCCCGGCGTGCCGGAAGCTCAAGCGGTGCCGGTGTTCTGGCCGGCGCCGCCGGATGTGGCGCGGGTGCAGTATTTGCACAGCTTTTCCCGAGCCGATGATCTGGGTCTGGCCAAAGGGCTTTTTTCGCGTCTGCGCGACTTTATTACCGGCGCCGCCGAGGATCGTCTGCTTCGCCCGATGGCGGTGCTTGAGGAGAAAGGCGTTATTTATGTCGCCGATCCCGGTGCCAAGAGCGTGCATCGCTTCGACACCGGTAAAGGTGATTACGACCTGATTCAGGCGGCGGACGAACAGCCTCTGCCATCGGTGGTCGGCCTGGCGCTGGGCGGAAATGGTGATGTTTATGTCGCCGATTCCAAACTAGGCAAGGTCCTGGTGATCCGGGCAGGCAGCCGGCAGGCCACGCCCCTGCGACTGGCCGGGGGCGTCGTTCAGCCGACCGGGCTGGCTTACGATGCCAAAGCGGACGAACTGTATGTCGTCGATACCGCCAATCATGTGATTCGTGTCTTTGCCGGCGATGGCAGTTTGCGACGCAGTATTGGCCAGCGCGGCACCGGGGATGGTGAATTCAATTACCCGACCCTGCTCTGGCGCTCGCCAGCCGGTGTGCTTTACGTGACCGACTCGCTGAACTTCCGGGTGCAAATGCTCGCTGCTGATGGCCGCAGTCTCGGCAAATTCGGCCGGATGGGCGACGGTACAGGCGATACCGCACGCCACAAAGGGGTGGCGACCGATAGTTTCGGGCATGTCTATGTGATCGATGCCCTGTTCCACGCCATCCAGATTTTCGATCAGCAGGGGCGCTTCCTGCTGTCGCTGGGCGGCCAGGGACATGGGCCGGGTGAATTCTGGTTGCCGGCAGGGATGTTCATCGGCAGTGATGACCGGATTTATGTCGCTGATTCCTACAATCGCCGGGTCCAGGTACTTCGTTACGTCGGAGGTGCGACATGAGCGCAAGGGTTTTGAAAAAGTTGCTGGCGGGTGTGCTGCTCGGCCTGCTGCTAGGTCTGCTCTGCCAGAATGTGGCGATAGCCGGCCTGCTGACCAGCAAGCACAACCTGTCGGTCAGTGGTCCGGGCACCCTCAAGGCGGCCAGCGAGACGCAGGTCTGCCTGTTCTGCCATACGCCGCACAATGCCTCGCCGAGCGCGCCCTTGTGGAATCGGCGCAATCCCGGTGGCTCTTATGTCCCTTATGCCAGTTCAACCGCCCGGGCGCTGGCCGGGCAACCGACCGGTGCTTCGCTGGTTTGCCTGAGTTGCCACGATGGCACGATTGCCCTGGGCGACGTGCTGAGCCGGACGACGCCGATCACCATGGGCGGTGGCACGGCAATGCCGGCAGGGGCGAGCAACCTGGGGACCGATCTGTCCGACGACCATCCGGTGTCGATCAACTACACCCCGGCCCTGGCGGCGGCGCACGGCGGCGAATTGGCCGATCCGTCTACGCTGACCGGCAAGGTCAAGCTCGATGCCAATGGCCAGATGCAATGCACGGCCTGCCACGATCCGCACGATGACAAGAACGCCAAGTTCCTGGTCGTCGCCAACACCGCGTCGGCGCTATGCCAGACCTGCCATCTGAAAAATTACTGGAGCAGCAGCAGCCACCGCCTTTCGTCAGCGACCTGGAACGGCGTGGGCAGCAATCCCTGGCCGCATACCACGGCCACGACGGTGGCGGACAATGCCTGCGAGAGTTGTCACCGGCCGCATTCGGCGGGGGGCAAGCAGTGGTTGCTGAACTATGGCATCGAGGAATCCAACTGTTATTCCTGCCACAACGGCAATGTCGCCAAAAAGAACCTGCAGGCCGAGTTCACCGGCAAAGCCTCGGTCCATCCCGTGGCCATCACCACCGGCGTGCACGATGCGGCCGAGCCGGGCGTGGTGCAGAACCGCCACGTCGAATGTGTCGATTGCCATAACCCCCATGCTGCCGTCTCCGCGTCGGGCGCCTTGCCCGGAGCGCTGGCCGGCGTGCGTGGCATCACGGCGGGTGGTACGGAAATCAAGCAGGTCAGCGCCGAATACCAGGTCTGCTACCGCTGCCATGCCGACAGCAATGGCAAGCCGACGGGCAGGACCACCCGGCAAATTGTGCAAAACAACACGCGCATGGAGTTCGATACGCTCAATCCTTCCTTCCATCCGGTGGCCGGCGTTGGCAAGAACAGCAATGTCCCCAGCCTGATCGCACCGTGGACGACGAGCAGCGTGATGAAGTGCGGTGACTGTCACAACAATAGCGCCGGGCCGGGGGCGGGGGGCGTTGGGCCCAAGGGGCCGCATGGCTCGAACTGGGCGCCGTTGCTCGAACGGCAGTATGTGACGACGGATAAAACCTCGGAAAGCGCCGCCAACTACGCCTTGTGCTACAAGTGTCACAACCGCTCGGGCTTTCTCAAGGATGGCGGGGCGTTCAGCGATCACAAGAAGCATGTCGTCGAAGAGAAGACGCCTTGCAACGTCTGTCATGACCCGCACGGCGTCAGTTCGACCCAGGGCAACGCGACCAACAACAGCAAGCTGATCAATTTCGACACCACGGTGGTCAAGCCCAACAAGTCCGGCATTTTGCGTTTCGATTCGCTGGGCACGAACAAGGGCCGCTGTTACCTGAGTTGCCACGGCTCCAATCACAATCCCTTCAGCTATTAATGGACCGACTTTATGGCGCAATCTTCCGAACGCGAATTTTCCTGGGGCTTGCTGGCGGTCTTCGCTGCCAGCATCGCGGTGACTTCGCTGATGCTCTATTGGGTGCTCGACAAGGCCATGAACAAAGTACCGGTCGCGGTACAGCAGCCGGCCAATCACCCGGTCGAGCGTCCGCCGACGCAGGCGCCGCCGGTGGATGTGGCGGCGATGGTTGACCGCCTGGCGGCACGCCTCGAAAACGAGCCGGACAATGCCTCGGGCTGGCTGATGCTGGCACGTTCGCAGGCAGCGCTCGGGCGCTTCGCGGAAGCGGCCGCGGCTTACCGCAAGGTGCTGAAACTGATGCCGGAGCAGGCGGATATTCATGCTGATTTTGCCGATGTGCTGGCGATGGCGCAGGCGGGGAGCTTTGCTGGCGAGCCGGAGAAAAATATCCAGCGCGCGCTGGCGCTTGATCCCGGACATGTGAAAGCCCTGGCCCTGGCCGGGACGGCGGCATTCAACCAGGGGCGCTTCAAGGAAGCGCTGAGCTTCTGGCGGAAGGCTCTGGCGGCTCAACCCGCCGATGCGGAGTTCACGGCCTCGATCAAGCGCAGTATTGCCGATGCCGAACAGCGCCTGGCGACGGCGAAGCGCTAAACTCCGGGGCATGAAGCGTTACCCGCGTTCCTTCCTGCAACTGGTGACTTATGGCTACATTCTGGTAGCCATTCCTTTTCTGGTGGTGACCGGCTACGCGCTATTCACGCTGGATTCGCTGTCCGCGCAATATCGCCAGGCGGTCGAGGATGTCTCGAATTCCGCCCGCCTGGGGTATGAACTGGCGGAAGACCTGGTGCACATGGAGAAGGATCTGCGGCGTTACGAGATCCTGCGCGATGCCGATTCGGTTGCGGATTACGAAACCTCGAGCCGGGAATGGCGGACCAATCTGCAGGCCTATGCCAGCAATCCCCAGTTGCCGGAAAATCTGCTCCAGGAAATGGCTGAAGAAATTGCCCTGGAGCGGGCGGCCTTCGAGATTTTTTCCAGCCAGAAAGATACTCGAGCACTGTACGAGGCCATCGAGTCGCTGAAACAGCGTTCGGTACGGGTGCGTGAAGAAGCTGGGGCCATCCTGCAGGCGGGCCAGGATGAATTTCGCGGTCGACTGGCTAAATTGAGGCAAAACCTGATGATTGCGGTGGTCGTCGCGATTGCCGTCGCAGCGGTGTGTATCTGGCTGGGCCGGTGCTTGCTGGCGCGGCTGATCGGTGGCTTCGAGCAGGCCTTGATGGGCCTCGGGCAGGGCCAGCTGAAAACCCCCATTGCCCTCGCCGGACCGAGCGATTTGCGCTGGCTCGGGCGCTGGCTGGAATGGTTGCGGAAGCGCTTGTTATCGCTGGAGAGTGATCGGGTGCTGGTCTTGCGCCATGTTTCGCACGAACTCAAAACTCCGCTGGCGGCGATACACGAAGGCGCTTCGTTGCTCGCCGAAGAAATCCCCGGCCCGCTGTCGCGTGAGCAAATGCGCATTGTCGATATCCTGCGCAGCAATACCCGGCGCCTGAAGGAATTGATCGATGGCCTGCTGAAATTGCAGATGGCGGAACACGGCGCGGAGCGCATTTGTTTCCAGACCCTGCAATACGACGAAGTCGTCGCGCAAGTGATCGAGACCCATCGCCTGATTGCCAACGAGCGGCAGATCGCCGTCCAGGCGTTGCTGGAACCCTTGCAGATCATTGCCGGCCGGGAAGCCTTGCAGACCATCGTCCATAACCTGGTGTCCAATGCCTTCAAGTTCTCGCCGGATGGCGGCAGAATCCTGGTCAAACTGTCTACGCACGACAACCAGGCCATCCTTGAAGTCATCGACGCCGGGCCGGGGGTCGCCGAGAAGGATGAAAAGCGTATTTTTGAACCCTTCTTCCGCAGTTCCTCGGCGCGCCAGGTGTCTGGCACCGGCTTGGGCCTGGCGATTGTTCAGGAGTTCGTGCGCGTTCATCACGGCGAAATTTCCTTCAACAATCTGCCCTCTGGCGGCGCGCACTTTCGCGTCATGTTGCCGCTCGATGCGCCTTATTTGCGAAAGTCGCAATATGGCTAGGCTACGCCGGCTGGTCGATGGCCGCTTCGGCCCCGCGCTGCTGTTGCTCCTGCTGGGGGGGTGTGCGGCCCAGCCGCAGGCGCCGGTGGTGGTCAGCGAGGAAGAGGAAGCCCCGGTGCGCGCCAGGGCAGCACCCGAGCCTAACCGGGTCACTCAGCTGGAAAGGCAGCTGGCGGAAAAGCGCCGGCAGTGTGCCGAAGAGCGGCGCAAGTACGAGGCGGCGCTGCGCGAGAGCCAGAAACGCGCCGATGAAATTCAGAAGAAACTTGATGCGCTGATCAATCTTGACCGGCAGATGCGTCAGACACGGGAGCATTGAGCCATGGCACCACGGGTATTGCTCGTCGATGACGACGCCGATTTGCTGAACCTGATGTCCATGCGCCTGGAGGCGGCCGGCTACGAGGTGATTCTGGCCGATTCCGGCGAAGCGGCGCTGCTGCGCTTTGGCGAATCCCGGCCGCAGCTGGTGGTTACTGACTTGTGCATGGGCGGCATGGACGGCATGCAGTTGTTTGAGCGGCTGAATGCTGCCGCGCCGATGGTGCCGGTGATCATCCTGACCGCCCACGGCACTATCCCCGATGCCGTTGCCGCCACCCAGCGCGGCGTTTTCAGCTTTTTGACCAAGCCTTTTGACGGCAAGGAACTGGTGCGCCGGGTCGCCGACGCTGTTCGGGTATCGCCGGCGCTCGATCCGGAACTGGCGTCGGGCACCTGGCGTCAGGGCTTGCTGACGGCCAGTCTACGCATGGAAGAATTGCTGCGCCAGGCACGGCGGATCGCTGAGGAAGGCAAGGCGACCCTGATCCAGGGCGTGCGCGGTTCGGGCAAGCGGACTCTGGCCGAGGCGATGCAGAAAGTCAGCGCCTACACCAAGGGTTCTTTCGTCACCTTCGAGTGCAATGATTTCTCGCCGGAAGAGTTGAACGACTTGTTCGCGCCCGACAAGTTCGAGAAATACCTCGAGGCCATCGCCGGGGGCGTGCTCTACATCGACGATATCGATCTCCTGCCGCTACGCGCCCAATCCCGGCTTTTCTCCATCCTTTTCGCTCAGATGCAGCGTCGGCAGCCGCTGCAGCGCCTGCAGGGCGGCAGTCCGCAAGAAAAAGTGCCGGATGTGTTCATTATTTCCGCCAGCCACCGCTCATTGCAGGCGATGGTTGCCGAGGGCGCCTTCCGCAGTGATCTGTTTTACCTGATGAGCAGCGGCATGCTGGAAATTCCGCCGCTGGAGGAACGCCCGGAAGATATTCCGCTGATCGCCCAGGCCTTCCTGACGAATTTCCCCGGCACGCGCTACACCCTGGCACCGGATGCCATGGCCGCACTGCAGGAGGTGCGCTGGCCGGGCAACGTCGCCCAACTGAAAAATGTGCTGCAACAGGCGGTGATGCAGACCACCGGGCAAACCATCAGCCAGGTCACGCTGCGGCGGGTTTTGCGGGCGGTTGAGGAGGCATCGATTCTGTCGCTCGACGAGGCGCGGCGGAAGTTCGAAAAGGATTACCTGATCCGCCTGCTGCAGGCGACCGGCGGCAATGTTTCGCTGGCAGCGCGTCTGGCGCAGCGCAACCGGACCGAGTTTTACAAGTTGCTCGCCCGCTACGACCTCAGCACCGGCGCTTTCAAGCAGAAATTGTCTTAGAACGTGTTCACGATCTCAGGATAGTCATCAACTCAGGCTTGGTTTCGAATTGAACCATCCGGAAACCCCTCCCGGCCGGAGGGCTGGCTTTGCACAGCCAGCCCGTTTCGGCGGGCCAGAGCGATGCTCTGCCTTTTTCCGCCTTCAACCCCCTTGTCAGGGGAGGAGGACCCCCCAACAGCGCGGACGATCAGCTCCCTCCCCTGACAAGGGGAGGGTTGGGGAGGGGTTTGAGTGAACCGGAATTACGAAGAGCCTCTCAGCGTGCCTTCATCGCCTGTTCGTCCTTCATCGCCGCCTTCAGATCCTTGATCAGGTCTTCGATGTTGCGATGGGCGTCGTAGAACTCGAGTTCGCCGTTGGGGGATTCCAGGACGACGTTGGGTTCCTCGCCGTGCAGCGGCACTTGCACATGCACGCCTTCAGTGAAGACGATGATGCCGTCTTCCTTCTTGTTCGGCTCGCTCAGGGCGGTGGGGGTGTAACCCAGTTTGTGCAGTCTCTCGGCTAAAGCTTGAGCATTCATGGTTGTTCCTTTCCGGATGATGCGCCGCCTCTTCTGAGCTTTGCGGCAGAAGGGGCGGAGCCCCGGTGGTTGAAAGCCGGGCAGGCCCGGATTTATTTCTGGCTGACCGACCAGATGAAGGACTGCACGTCATTCTGGTCACGCGGCATCATGCCTTCTTCAAGCAGGCTGGTGCGCACGTAGGTGTAGAGACGCAGGACCGCATCGTAGGTTTTCCAGTTCGGATCGGCCTTGTAATTGATGCGCCAGCACAGCGCCCTGGCCGACTTCTGCAGGATCGTCGGTTTGACGAAGGCGTGTTGCTGCGGGTAGCGAATGAAGTTGAACATGGTCGCAAACGGCCATTTGTTCAGGCCAAGGATGCCCAGCGTGCGCAGCAGGTGCTTGAAGCGGGCTTCATCGGTACCGCTGCCATACAGGTGCTCGGCCAGCGACAGCGAGAACATCTTCTGGCAGGCCGCCAATTCGAGGGCATCGTGGAAAACCTTGCGTTCGCTCTTGGTCAGCAGGTTGGCCGTCGCTTCAACGTGGCGCGCGCGATCACAGATGGCTTCGAAGCTGGCGCTTTCGATCAGCCGGGTCAGCTCTTCTTGGCTCAGCAACTGGCAGCAGAACTTGTGGCCCTGGGCGATGGCTTCGCGCGTCGCTTTGATGAAATTGGCGTCGTCAAAGCCGTCCGGGTAATTGCCGGTAAAGCGCTCGACCGCCATGGGAATGGTGACAAATTCGTCGCTGACGATTTCCGCAGCATCGATCAGATTGTCGAGCAGGCGGTGTTTCGACGCGGCGCCTTCGGTTTTTTCGAGGGTGATGACGGATCGGGACAGTTTTTTGCGGCCGGCGCCGACAAAGAAGATATCAAGGCTGTCAGGCGTGGCACAAAGCACTTTACCGACGCCCCAGGCTTCCTGGTTGGGATGCCTCACACGATCGCCAGAGGTTAAATGGTTCATCTGCTCTCCGCTTCTTATGCCGAAAAAGCGGTCAATTTTATCATGCACCGGACAAGGATTGCCCTGTGAGCAGCTATCCAAGGTAATTGCATGGGTGCTTCTTCCTCTTCTTCAAGGGGGTGAGAACGGGATTTCGCGGAGCACTGCTC
>JAVBXO010000282.1 GCA_030824535.1 Azonexus sp.
ATTGGGCGTTTCCCGCCAGGGGTCGCTGCCGTCGAGCAGACTCAGGCGCGGTGGGGATTTTTCGCAGGCGCCGGGCAGCCGCATGGTGACGGCTTGCGGGTTGCCGTTGATCAGTGCGTAGCTGCGGCCTTCAGGTTTGATGAAGAGGCCGGCGAGGAGGCGGGGGCAGGCTGCGCCCTGGCAGTTGAGGGCGTGGAGATTGCCGCCGGCGACCTGGTTGAGCAGTTGCAGGGCCCGGCCGCTGGGGCGGAATTGGGCGGGGGTGGCGAGGTTGTGGGTGACGCCGAAGAGGCGGGTGGTGTCGCCTTTGGCGGTGAAGGCATCGTAGCCGGCCAGCGCATAGACGGCTTGTTCCTGCAGGCCGCTGAGGCTGCCGGCGAGCAGGCGGCTGGCCAGCGCCGGGCCGCTGCTGGCGCCACTGACCAGGGCGTTGCGCAGGGCCGACAGGGCGTCGCCTTCGGTGGTGTGGAAGTTGAGCTCGTAGGCGGCCAGCGGCTGCTGATTGCGCCGGGTCCATTCGGCCATGCGGCGGAATTCCGCGTTGTCCGGGCGGACAAAGGCGTCGGCGAGCATTTGCGCCAGGGTTTGCTGGCTGTCCATGCGAAAGCTGAAATAAGGCGCGATGGCCAGACGGCTGCCCGGCGACGCTTGTTCGTGCAGGCTGTCGAGTGCCGGCCAGTCGCCCTGGCGAGCATTGAGCAGGCTGATCAGTTGCGGCCCGCGGCCATTGCCGATGAAACCGGCACGCAGGGCGGCGAAGCTGCGGCTGGCAACGAAGGCATGCGTGCGTGGCTGGGGAATGCCGCCGGGGCGGAACAGCGGGTTCCAGTTTTCGTTGCCGAATTCGACGATGATTTTTGCCACTTTTTCATGGTCGACCGCAGAACGCAGTAATTCGCCGAAGCGGCGGGCTTCGCTGTGGCTCAGGGTGCTGGGCAGCACCAGCCAGGGCGTGGCGTCGATGGCGGCGGCCAGGGCGATGACTTGTTGCGCGCCGTAGGTCTGGAAAATTTCGCCTTCGCCCGGTCGGTAGCGCACTGGCCGGCGGGCTTCGTCGGCGGCGAAGCGGTTGTCGGCGGTGTCGCCGAGTTGCCCCTGCCAGTCGCGCAACTGGCCGGGATGCAGGGCGCGCAGGGTGGCGACGACGGCCTGACGAAAGCCGCCGGGGCCGGGGTCGCGTTCGCCGAGGTAGATATCGTCGATATCGACGGCACCGCGATCCAGGCTCAGGCTGAAACCGAGCGAGCCGTTACCGCTGCTCGTTTCCGTGCCATGAAAGGGAATGTCGACGCGCTGCCACTGGGTACTGGCGCTGATTTCCTGATCGATGAAGCGGCTTTCGCCTTCGCGGGCAAAGCGGACGCGCAGCTTGGCGGGCTGGGCATCCGCCGAACGTATCCAGAAGCTCAAGTGCCAGGCGCCGCTGACCGGCAGCAAACGGCCAGCGCGGGGCAGGGTGTCGATATAGCTGTTGAGGCGGGCGCTGGGTCCGCTGCGCGCATCGAGGCGGACGAAGTGCTGGCCGGGCGAAACTGGTCGGCCGCCGGCTTGCAGTCCAACGGCGCCTTCGCTCCACCAGCGGGCGGGACGGCCGGCGCTGGCCGGCGCCAGCACCGACAAGGCATCGCCCGGCTGCAGGCCGATCAGCGGGGTATCGGTGAAATAGTCGGCGCTTTTGCCGGCCGGATGGGCGCGATAGTCACTGACGGTGAAACTGCGCCCGGCCAGCGCGCCGCTGAGGATTTCGCCGCGTGCGCCCTGCCAGAAACCCTCTTCCCGCTTCAGCCAGCTTTCGTCCTCGCTGAAACTGTGCGGGCCGACTTGACCAACGATGACCATGCTGCGTTCAAGCGTGGCTTCAAAACCCGGATTGCCGAGGATGTTGGCCAGCAGTTGTTCGGCGCCCCAGGCTGACTGGCCGCCGAGATTGATGCCGTAACGAGGTAGCCCGCTCGCAACCGGATTGGCGGCCGGCGTTAGCGTGACTTCTTCTGCCGCCGCGGTGGCCGAGGCCAGCCAGACCCAGGCCAGCAGCGTCAGCCAGCGGCGCATCAGGGCTGGCTGCCGGCGCCGCGTTGCCGCCAGTAGGCCTTGCCGCGCCGGGCCAGGGCGATGAGTTCGCGGACCAGCGGCAGACGGTCGTACCAGCGATTGTTGGTGATGTCCGAGCGCGATGGGCGCTGGCTGCCGAGAGAAGGTTCGACGAGCAGTGTCAGGCATTCCGGGTGACGCTCGCGATACATCGAAATGGCGCCATCGACGTGCATCTTGCCGCCGTCCGGATGGCCGGCCGGGCGCTGCAGGCAGGCTTCAAGATAGGCAATCAGAGGGGCGAACTGGCTATGGTGTACCGCATAAAAATGCAGGCACTGCTGCGGCTGGGTGGTCGGTGAAAGATGGACCTGGCGGGCTTGCGACACGACCATGTGGCCGAAATAGACGATGCCCCAGCTTGAGGTGCTTAGCTGCTCAAGCAGTTGGGCGCTGGCATCCTTGAGCCGGGGATTGATCAGCAGATCATCTTCGAGGACCAGGAGGTGCTTGATGCCGTCGCGCTGCGCCAGGCGCAGCACTTCCAGGTGGCTCAGATAGGCCCCGTGCGCACCGCGACTCGGAAAATCATCGGCACCGGCCGGGCGGATGGCCGGGAACAGGCAGACGCCCGACTCGCCCAGCGCCAGACCGAGCTTGTCGAGCTCGCGACTGATTTCGCGGCGGCGATCCTGGCGCTCGGGCAGGTTGATTACGGTGATGCGGTCAAAGTAGTCGTTCAGTTTCACGGACGTTCTCCTCGCTTGGCGCGAATTTTTTTGGGCAAGGCTTTCAGCGAGTTCCCCAGTTGCCGGAGCAGTGCCCAGGCATTGAGGAACAGCACTTGCAGCGTGTCGCGCAAGGCGGCCTGGCGCGTGCCTTCGGTTTGCCGGCGGCCACTTTCGTGTTCGGCGATCAGGCTCTCGATATAGCCGCCACCGTGGAAGGGGTTGATGCGATTAACGATGGCGCCGACGGAAGGTGGATCGAGTTTTTCCAGCAGCCGGGCCGCCCGCTTGACTTCACCTTGCGAGACCGACTCGGCCTCGACGACGAGGATGACTGAACCGGCAGCGCGGATGATCAGTTCGCTGTCCGAAGCAGTCAGCAGCGGCGGGGTGTCGATCAGGATGAAGCGATAGTTCTGGCCGAGGGTGGCAAGTACACCGCCGAGTCGATCCAGACCATCGAGTTGGCGTTGACCAACGCTATCGCCGGCATCCTGACCGATAGTCTGGTCAATGTGCTGGCCAACATTCAGCAGTGGCAGGCCGTCGACCAGATTGATTGCTGGGGTACTCGACGGATCCTCAAGCAGCGCGGTCAGCCCCGGACCTTCGCCATAGCAGCTATCCGGACGGAAGGCATTGGCTTCAAGTGCCAGCGTGGCGACGCCCAAGCGATTCAGGGTCCGGGCCAGATCGCATACCAGGCGGCTGGTGCCGGCGCCGGGTTTGACCCCGGTCAGGGCGATGGTCGTGGTGCCCTGGCGATCCTGTTCGCGGATCAGCGCGCTGGCCATACGGCGCAGCAGGTCTTCAGCAAAACCCTGGTGCTGGCTGTCGTCATGCTCGATCAGCCAGCCCAGCGGGGCAAAGCCCAGACAGCGTTGCGCATCGTTGATGGTGCGGACACGGCGGTCGAGCAGGTCGCGGATGATCGGGGCAACGAGCCCCCCGGCAAAGGCAGCGAACAGGACGATGATCAACAGTTTTTTCTTGCCAGTGCCGAAGGCCTGCTCCGGCGGTAGCGCCGGGCTGACTGGCCGGATCTGCCCTTGGGAGTTGGCCTCAACGGCAAAGAAATTCAGGCGTTCGCGGACGCTGTCGAGTTCCTTGCGCAATTGCTCGATATCGGCGCTCAGTGTCGCCGCGCGATTGAAACGCGCGGCATAGGCTTCGCTGCGCGTGGCGGTTTCAGCCAACGCCGCCTGCAAATCGGTTTCCAGCCGTCGGGACTGGTCGACCGCAGTCGCGTAGCGTTTGCTCATGCCTTCGTGCAGTTGCCGGGTCAATTGCTCGGTGTGGCGGCGCAGTTCGCTTTCGATTTCGCCGATTTCCTGCTGGGCAGCCAGGTAGCCGGGATGTTCGGGTGCCAGCCCGGAAATTGCCATCAGCAGGTCGGCGCGGCGCTTGTTGAGGCCGGATTTGAGGCTGTTCAGACCGGGGTCAATCAGCACGCTTTCCTGGATCGAGCGGGTTTGCAGATCGGTTTCGCCGGACTTGCCGAAGGCGGCCTGTTTGGCTTCAGCATCAAAGCGGCGGGAGCGTGCTTCGGCGATGTCCTCGCGTAATTTTTGCACCAGCTTGTCGAAGGGATTGCCATCCCCTTCCTTGAAAGCGGTAACGCCCAGTTCGCGGGCGATGTCGCTGCGCTGGCGGGTCAGTGAATCAATGCCGGCGAGCAGCTCGCTTTCCCGCGCCTGCAGTTGCTTGACCCGCTCATCGGCGCCATAGACCCGCTCTTCACGCGCTTTGGCCAGATAGGCGGCGATCACGCCATTGAGGATTTCGGCCAGGCCGTTCGGCTTGCTGTCTTCCAGCGAAATCTGGATGAGGTAGGTGTCCGGCACCGGCATGATGCGCAAATCGGTCTGCAGGCGCTCGATGGCGCGGCGTTCGCTTTCACCCTCGCGTCGCCAGGAAACTTCCGGCGGCAGGTTTTGCAAGGCATCCTTCAGGATGTCGTAACGGTTGATCGTGCGCGTCTGTTGCTCGACGAACTGCCGGTATTGCTGATTGGACTGAAAGTCGAGTTCGTTGTCTTCCTTCAGGTTCTTCATGTAGCGCGGCGCTACCTGGATGGTTGCCGTTGCCTGGTACTTGGGAACCCCCTTGAGAAATACCAGCGGCAGGCCGGCAAGGAAGATCACGATGAAGCTGATGATCGCCAGCCGGGCGTGGTTACGCAGACTGTCGAGCAGCTGTATCCCCCGTCCGGGCAGGGGGGCTTGCTGCAGGTCGGGCGCGGGTGCGCTCATGGGCTGGTGGGCGGGCGGCAGGAGAGAGGGGCGGCCAGTTGTTGCGGAATCAGGCTGACATGCCGCGCAGGGCTTCGGCCTGGTCGTTGTAAACGACGAATAGCTGGTGCATGCGCATCAGGTCGAAAATCATGCTGACCGGGCGATTGAGCGAACAAAGCCGGAATTCACCCTGCAGTTCGGTGGCTTTGCGCAGACAGGCGATCAGCGTGCCGACCCCGGCGCTGTCCACAAACTTCAGCTCGGACATGTCAAGGAGCACATGCCGATGCTGTTCAAGCAGCGGCATCATCGCATCGCGAAAAACGCGAATGTTGCCGGCATCAAGATGATCAGCCTGAGCCAGGACGATCAGCGTTGTGCCTTCTTGAGTAAGCTTGAGTTGCATGGTGCTCTCCTTGGAATGCTGGCGATGGCAATCATTACAACCTGAGCCGCCTGACTAACTGTGACTGCTTTGTTAAACCGGCGGACTCTGTTCCGTTTGCAGTGCGGTAATGCCGGCAAAGAGCGCGGTGATGGCTGGCGCAGCTTTTTCGATCACGGTGTCGGCTTGCTGCAGCGCCTGTTCCAATGCCCGGCATTGATCGCCCAGCGCCGGGTGACCAAAGAGCGGGGCGGCGCCGGCCAAGGCATGCAATTCACGGATCAGCGCCGCTGGCACAGTCGCCTTGCTGTTTGCCTGCCATTCGGCCCAGCCGGCCTGCAGGCGGACTTGCCGCTCGGGCAGGCGCTGGATGAAGCGAGCGGCCAGCAAGGCCATGCCGGCATCAATTTGCTGGCGCTCAGGCATGGCTTTGGATCGAAGTCCAGACCGCCTGCAGCGTATCGGGCAGTGCCACCGGGTCGAAGGGCTTGAACAGCACTTCCTGGGCGCCCAGCGCCAGGTATTCGTCGCGGGCGGTGGTCGAGGCCTTGGCGGTCAGAAAAACGATGGCTGCGGCCTGTCCTGCTGGCTGCTCGCGAAATTTTGGCAGGGCTTCCGGGCCGCTGAGGTCGGGCAGCATGACATCAAGCAGGATCAGGTCAGGGGAAAAACTGCTGACGCTGTTCAGCGCGCTGACGGCATTATCGTGCAGCGAAAGCGCGAATCCGCCCAGGGTGTCGAGCGAGAGTTCGAGGATGTCACGGATATCCGGGTCATCTTCGACCACCATGATTTTTTTGAGTGTTTTCACGGGCTTTCCTTGGTTTGGGTGGGGGTGGCGGCAATCCGCGGCAAGGTGAAATAGAAGCGGGCGCCCCGTTCGATCTGCGTGTCAAAACTGATTTCTCCACCCATCTGCTCGACCAGCGCCTTGGTAATGCTCAGGCCGAGACCGCTGCCTTCCCGCTGGCGCGTATCCGGGCGGGCATGCTGGGCAAAGCGCAGGAAAATGCGCGGGCGGAATTCGACGGGGATTCCCGCTCCCTGGTCGGTCACGCTGATGATGACAGCATCGGGCGTGCTTTCGCTGCTGAGCGTGACGACGCTGTCGGGCGGCGAGAACTTGACGGCATTCGACAGCAGGTTGCTCAGGACTTGCTGAAAGCGGTCGGCATCCACCCGGACCGTCAGTGCCGGATCGTCCAGTCCGGAGGTATCCAGGCGCAGATTGACGTTGGCTTTGCGGGCGCCACCCTCAGCAAGCTGGAGGCTCTCCTGCAGTAGTGGCGTCAGCGGCTGGGCTTGCAGATTCAATTGCAAGGCGCCGGAATCAATCTTGTCAAGATCGAGGATGTCATTGATCAGGCGTCCCAGTCGCCGGGTATTGCGATCCGCCATCTCGACCATGCGCGCCGCCTTGGGCGGCAGTTCTCCTGCGGCACCGGCCATCAACAGCGACAGTGAGCCGATGATCGAGGTCAGGGGGGTGCGCAGTTCGTGATTGATGACTGACACGAAATCCTGCTTCATGCGTTCGAGTTGTTCGGCCTGGGTCAGATCACGGACGATGCCGAGAAAGTGCCGGACGCCATTGAGTTGCAGGGGAACCACGGAGAGTTCGGCAGGAAAGACGTGGCCGGATGTGTGCAGCGCCTCTACCCGGCGTCGGGAACCTGTAGCGGGGAGTTCGCCGGTTTCCTGATAGTGCTGGAGAAAAGCGACATGCTCGCGCCGTTTTTCGTCCGGCAGAAGCAGCGATACGTTGCGTCCCAGCAAACTTGCCGGGCTATGTCCGAAGATCGTTTCGGTCGCGGCATTGGCCCACTCGATGGTGCCGATTTCATTGATACTGATCATCGCGTCGGGCAAGGCTTCACCGATGGCCAGGTTGCGCGCCTCCAGTTCGGCCCGGCTGCGCCGGATATGGATGCCGTCGGCAATCCGGCGCAGTTTGGCCGAGAGAATCGCCAGACGTACGGGCTTGGTCAAATAGTCATCGGCACCGGCGTCAATGGCCTGGACGATGCTCTCGGTGTTTTCCAGCGCCGAAATGGCAATGATCGGCACTGTCGAAAAGGCTGGACGCTGGCGAATCGCCGTCATCGTTTGAAAACCGTCCATGATCGGCATCATCAGGTCGATCAGGATGATGTCCGGTTTGACGCGTTCCAGCATTTCCAGCGCAATCATGCCATCCGGGGCTGCTTGCGATTGATAGCCCAGTTTATTGAGCAAGGCCAGCAACAGGGTGCGATTCACCAATTGGTCGTCAATGACCAGTACCGAAAGTTGTCCAGCGTGGAGTTCTGCGGTCATGGGCTGTCTGAAAAGGGGCGTGGCGAACGGAGGGGGCTGATACAGCAATGCTGAATTAGACACCGGTCTGACGTGAAAAATGGCGCCTGGAGGCCGTTCACCGCAGAATTTTTCATTCCTGTCACGATTGCCAGGAACTAAAGATTTCCAATGGCAACATGTTCATCAAGATCAGGAAGTCACCGATGGAAACCAACAAACGGCGTCTGGCTGAAATTGATCGGGTGAAAAATCAGTTTCGCCGTAGCGGCTCCCTGCACCAACAATTGCTGCGTATCCTGCTGATGAAAATGCCGGGCAGCGACCTGGCCAAACGGGCGCTCGACATTAGCGTTTCCGGCTTGATGCTGGGCCTTTTGTCGCCGCTGTGGCTGGTGCTGTGGATCGTGATCCGCAGCGATGGCGGGCCGGCTTTCTACTGGCAGAAGCGGGTCGGTCTGCATGGGCGCGAATTCCGCTTTCCCAAATTCCGTTCGATGGTGGTCAATGCCGATCAATTGCGCGCCAGCCTGCTGGTCAACAATGAGCATGGCTCCCAGGGGGTGACCTTCAAGCTGGAAAATGATCCGCGCATCACCCGTATCGGGCGTTTCCTGCGCCGCACCAGTCTCGATGAAATGCCGCAAATGTGGTGTGTATTCAACGGTGAAATGTCGCTGGTCGGGCCGCGCCCGGCACTGCCGAGCGAAGTGGCGCTGTATTCGGTTGAACAACGCCGGCGTTTTGATGCCAAACCCGGGCTGACATGCATATGGCAAGTCAGCGGCCGTTCGCAGATTCCTTTTGACGGACAGGTGGCGATGGATCTTGAATATGTCCGTAACCGCAGTTTCCGGGGCGATCTGCTCTTGCTGCTGAAAACCATCCCGGCGGTGTTGTTTGGCCGTGGCGCATCCTGAGAGAAAAGTTCATGGAAAAACAAATTCCTGAGGCTGTCCATGCTGCCCCGGTCATGCCACTGCTGGTGGGTCGGCTCGTCGCCGGGCTGTTACTGCTGTGCGGCGGGCCGGTTTACCTGCTGCTGAGTCGCGGCGGTAGCCTGCAGCCGCGCCAAGTCCTGGGCTATCTTGGTCAGCACTTCATTTTCCGGGAATGGCAGCCGGGCGAGTTGATGGTCGGTCATCTGGGAAACTGGTTGGGGCTGGGCAAATATCCGGCGCTGTGGAACATCCTGCGCGGTGACATGGCCTGGGTCGGCCCCCGTCCCCTGGCGGCCGATGAAGTGCTTCCGCCGGCGGATATTCTGGGTGTCCGTGAACAGGTGCGTCCGGGCCTTTTTTCATTGGCGCGACTGCGGCAGCAGACGCGTATCGATTACGCCGACGAATGGTCCTGCGATCTTGAGCAGATTGCCTGTGCCGGCTGGCGATTCGATCTGGGGCTGATCGTTCGCAGCCTGCTGGGGGCTTGCTATGGTCCTCAGAAACAGCTGCCGGTTGAGGGTCTGGTGCAAATTGATACTGTCCGCGTTCAGTCACTGAGCATGAGCGATGCGCTGGCGGCCATCGAGGCCCGGCTTGACGGGAACACCGGGAAAATGCTGCAGGTCGCTTTCGTCAATCCGGATTGCGTGAATATTGCGCGGCGCGACGCCCGCTATCGCAAGCTTGTCAATCATGCCGGCCTGGTGCTGGCGGATGGTATCGGCATGCAAATAGCCGGCCGCATGCTGCAGCAGCCCTTCAGCCAGAACGTCAATGGCACGGATTTGTTTCCCCGCCTGTGCGAGCGCCTGGCGCAGCGGCAGGGCAGTCTCTATTTGCTGGGTGCCCAGCCTGGTGTGGCGGAGGCGGTTGCTGCCCGGGTCCTGCAGGAGTATCCGGGCCTGCGGGTTCTTGGTGCTCGTGATGGTTATTTTTCAGTGGAAGAGGAAGCTGCAGTTGTGGCTGATATTCACGCTGCCCATCCGGATGTCTTGCTGGTGGCGATGGGCGCGCCACGCCAGGATTGCTGGATTGCCGACCATGCAGCCAGGCTGGGGGCTGGCGTGGCCATTGGTGTTGGCGGTCTTTTCGACTTCTACGCCGGGCGTATTCCCCGGGCGCCACAATGGTTGCGCGAATTGGGTCTGGAATGGGCATTTCGCCTGATGCAGGAGCCGGGCCGGATGTGGCGGCGCTACCTGATCGGCAATTTCAGCTTCCTGCTGGCCATTGCCATGCAGAAACTGCTGGGCAGCGCCAATGCCCAGGGTTATGGCGTCATTCCCGGTCCGCTCAAGGTCGACGCCGCGGCGGGTCATGGCGTCCTGCTGGCCTTGTCCGGACTCGCATCGCCGCTGTACCGCGATGCCGGCGTACAGCCGGCCTTGCTGCCGCTGGGCGATGCGCCGGGTATCGTCCGTTGCATTGAAACCCTGGCAAGCTTGAATTGCCGCTGGATTGATGTGATCGCCGACGAGCAGGTGACGGATATCTGCGAGGTGCTGGGTGATGGAAAGCGCTGGGGGTGCAATATCCGCCTGCATCGGGTCAATGGTGTCGAGCAGGCGCTGGCGCGCCTGGCAGTGCTGGATCTGGGGCAGGAATCGCATGTCTGGCTGGCTCGTGCCGATTATTGGCTTCCGGCAGAAAGCATGCATGGCAATCGCAAGGAGAACATCTGGGTGGAAACTGCCAATCCCGGCCTGCGCTGGTCCGGCTGGTCCTGCCTGGAAAGAGGCTCGTTCATCAGGAAGGCGTCCAGCCTGATCGGCGGGAGTGCACTCCTGAGCCCCGATTTGTTGGCAGTAGCAGCGGTTGCCCTGCCTGCTCCTTACCGGCTCGATACGCCAAAACATTTGCTCGATGCTCAGGCACGCTGGCTGGGCCGGCACTGGAGTGTCGCCGAAACCATCAGCGAACGCGCACCGGGCTTGCGTATCTCGCCGCGGGCAAGGATTGCCGAGGATGCCGAATTGCGTCCGCCCTTGTTGATCGCTGCTGGTGTCGTGATCGGCAGTGGGGCAATCGTCGGTCCGAATGCAAGCATAGGCGAAGGGGTGGTGATCGAAGGTGGGGCAGAAGTGCGCAACAGTGTGATCGGGGAAGGTATGTATGTGAGTCGCGGTGCCTTGATCGACCAGGCGATTGTCCAGGCCGATTCGACCATCAGCGCCAACTGGGAGGTGGTGTTGCCGGCCGAGCAGACGAAGGGGGTCATCGGGGTTCTGCGGGCCCAGCCCATCCTGCCGCCGGCACTGCCTGAGCGCGCGCTGGCGCTGGGGCTGTGGTTAATCCTGCTGTTGCCCTGTGCCGTATCGCGCTCGCTGGGCAGGACGGATATTTGCCATCGGTTTGTCCCCGGTTTGCGCCAGGTAGTACTCGGCGAATTGAGTCTGGTCGGGGCTGAATCGCCGCAGGCCCTGGTGGCGCACTATTTGCCGGCTGGCTGGAGTAGCCGCTTTGGTCTGAGCAAGCCGGGGCTGCTGACACCTTCCGGCGTCTTTTCCGAGATTCTTGACAGTGAAGACGCCAGGGCCTGGGCCGATCTGCACTGGTTGCTGAATCCCGGTTGGCCTGAGCGCTGGCGCATCCTGCGGGCGTATTTGAGCAATGTCCGGATTGACGGGAGAAAATAGCCGAGCGGATCCAGGCGCTTCTCCCTCAAAAAGCCACTCACCGGAAAAGTGGGTGGCTTTTTTCATTCGCCAAACATGATCGCGAACTTGTCTCCATGGCGGCTAACTGTCAGCATTCAAGTCTAAACTTTGATCACTGCCGCCCCTGTCCGGAGAATTGATATGCATATTGCCTTTGTCGAAGATGATGAAGACCAGAATGACGTACTTAAACTCTGGCTGAGCTCGGCCAATCACGAGGTCGATGCCTTCACGACCGGGCGCGGCCTGATGGAAGCTGCCGGGCAGAAAGTCTATGACCTGCTGATCATTGACTGGCTGCTGCCTGACTACAACGGTGGTCAGATCATTGAATGGATACGCGAAAACCTTGGCTGGGAAATCCCCATCATTGTCGCCACCGTGCGCGATACCGAAGAGGACATCGTTGCCGGTCTGCGGGTTGGTGCCGACGATTATCTGGTCAAGCCCTTGAAGCAATTCGAGTTGCTGGCCCGCATTGAAACCATTGCCCGGCGGCGGAAAGTGCGGCGACAGGAAGTGATCCGTGCCGGCGCCTACGAGATCGACACCGAGCGCCGCATGCTGCGGGTGGATGGGCAGGTGGTCGAGGTCACGCAGAAAGAACTCGACCTGGCCCACTACCTGTTTTCGAATCCCGGCAAACTCTTCTCGCGCAATCACTTGCTGGACAAGATCTGGGGGATCAATGCGGCCATCGATACGCGGACGGTCGATACGCATATCAGCCGACTGCGGCGCAAGTTGAAGCTCAATGGCGAGTTCGGCTGGCAGATGGCGCCGGTGTACGGCTACGGTTATCGCCTGGAAAGCCCGGAAATCGCTAACAGCGAAGCAAAAACCTGAAGTCAGGCGCGCTCGATGATGCGCGCCGGGATACCGACCGCCAGCGCACCGGCTGGCACGTCGCATAAAACAACCGCGTTGGCGCCGATCACGGCATCGTCACCAATCGTGATGGTGCCAAGGATCTTGGCACCGGCACCAATATCGACACGGTTGCCGATACGTGGTGCGCCCGCTTCACCGGTGCGCTTGAGACCGATGGTCACGCCGTTGCGCAGCACCACATCGTCGCCAATACAGGTATCGCCGGAAATGATGATGCCGCCGAAATGTTCGATTTTCAGGCGGCGACCGACCGTGGCTTCGCAGGGCAAATCGATGCCGGTGAGTATCTGGGTGGTGATTTTCATGAATTTGTAGAGCAGCGAAAAGGGCTTGCGCAACAGTCCAGGCAGGCCATAGCGCCAGCGCCCGAAACGGTAGGTCAGCATGACCCACAAACCTTGACGCCAGATGTCGCGTTCGTAGGTGCGCCAATCTTCACGGATCAGTTCAAACATGATGTCACCAGGGGCGTGGTGGAGAAACCTTGCCGCCCAGCGTGTCCTGCCAGGCGCGGCGCATGTGGGCGATGACGCCGCTGGATTCGCCAGCCTTTTCCGGATGATGGCGATTACGCAGGCGGCGCAGCATATGCCAGCCAATTTCAATGGCGGCGCTCAGGGCGGTCGTCAGCCAGCCATGGTGCTTGCGGTAATACAGCAGGGCACTGCGCATGCGCCATAGCGTCAATTGCCGGCCGCTGCTGGAAATCTTCTGGCCGCTGACGGTCTTGGATGATTCGCCACCCCAATGAACGGCGCGCAGATCCGGCCAGTAGGCGACCTGAAAGCCGGCCTGATGCATACGCCGACAGAGATCGACTTCTTCGTAATACAGGAAGAAGCGCTCGTCAAAAAAGCCGATCTGATCGATGACCTGACTGCGAACCAGGCAATAGGCGCCGGGTACCCAGTCAACCATCGCCGCTGCGTCAGGATCTGCCCAGGTCCGGTCAAAACGGCCGAAGAAGCGCGATTTGGCATGGCTTGCCGACAGGCCGCTGAGTGCCAGGAAATCGTTGAGCGGTGAAGGGAACATCCGGGCCGAGGGTTCGGGCTGGCCGTTTTTGCCGATCAGCAGGCCGCCGGCCAGCGCGACGCGAGGTTGCGCCCGCATCCGGTCGACGCCGGCGCGCAAGGAACCGAGATCCGGAAAGGCGTCGGGGTTGATCAGGGCGATGAATTCACCGTCAGCCGCTTGCCGGGCGAGATTGTTGGCCGCCGCGAAACCGAGATTGAAGGGCGCACGGATCAGGGTCGCCGAGGGGAATTCGCTTTCGACCATCTCGGCCGAGCCATCGTGCGACGCATTGTCGACGACGATCAGTTCGTGTCTGACGTCGCTGGCCGCAGCCTGAATAGCGACCAGGCTACGGCGCAGCAAGTCGCGGGTGTTGAAGGAGACCACGAAGATGCTCAGTTCCGGGCGGGCGCTGTCGGCATTGCGAGCGTGCTGATAATTCGTCGGGTAAGTCATTTTTTCTCTCCGTGTTCCGTCATGCGTTCGGCACGTACCCAACTGGCGCTTTTACGACTTTTGGCCAGGGTCATGGGCAGCAGGCTCAATTTCCAGATAATGTAAAAAGGCGCGCTGCACAGAACGCTCAAGTCGGCAAATGTCGCCGGCGAGCGAGCAAAAATTGCTCCGATGTAGAGCGCAATTGTTGCCAAACCGCCACCACAGGCCAGAATCGCGATTTCCGGAACAGCCAGGCCGGCCAGCAATACCAGCAGCAGGTGCATGCCGAGCGGCAACAGGGCCAACTCCGCCAGGGCATCGAGCAGGTGCCATTGCCCGCGAGCGATTTTGCCCAACAAGCTACCGCTGCGTTCGCGCAGCAAACGCAAGCGTCCACCTTCCCAGCGCGCGCGTTGCTGAGCCGCTCCTGCGGTGGACTCGGCAATTTCGCCTAAAACCAGCGCTTCGGGAACGTAAGCCACCTTGATGCCGGCTTCGACCAGATCGAGGTGGTATTCGAGATCCTCGACCACGGAGCGCGCCTTGTAGGGCAGGCTTTGCAGCAATTCACTGCGCAGCGCAAAACCGTTACCGAGTAGCCCCACCGACTGACCCAGACGCTGTCTTCCGAGCAGGCGTACGTGGTTGAAACCAAACTGGGCAAAGCGGGCCAGGCGGCCGCGGCGGCTGATGGCCGGGCGCGACAGGTAGCAAGCTTGCAAGGCCTTGGTTTCCGGCTGCATCGCCAGGCGCATCACCGCCAGAAAACCCGGCCGGACTTCGCTGTCGGCATCAATAACGATGAACCAGGCGTAATCCTGCCCGGCTAATTGGGTGAAGGCGTGATCAAGCGCATACCCCTTGCCACGCTCGTCGGCATGGTTGCGAATCATCACCCTGGCGCCAGCGGTGTCAGCCAAGGCAGCCGTATCGTCGCTGCAGTTGTCGGCGACGACCCACAACCCGGTATGTCCATCGCCTCGGCATTCGTCCAGCAGTTTGCTGACCGTCTGAACGATGCTCGCGGCTTCATTGTGGGCGGGAACGACAATCGCCAGCTTGCCCTTTTCCGCCAAGGTGTTGGGGCGGCTTCGTGCTGGCAGCAGGGCCGCCAGCGACAGCGTCGCCAGCGTAGCGGTGCCCGGCAGCGAGGCGAGGGCGGCGGCTGCACCGAGGGTGGCGATGACGTCAAACATGTTTTTCTCCGGCAGCAGGCTTGGTCGCGAAGAAATGGGCGATGCGAAGCGCGTCGAGCTCAGCGTCGGCGGGCTGCATTTTGTCGCTACGCCGGGCAATGGCATCGGCCCAGGGCAGTTGCGCTGTTTCGGCTTCCAGGCGGGCGGCGAATTGCTCGACCTGACCGATGACCTTGGCCGGGCAGCCGCCAACGATACAACCGGCGGGAACGTCGCTCGTTACCACCGAGCCGGCAGCAACGATGGCCAGCGGGCCGATGCTGACGCCGGGCATGATGATCGCCTGGTGACCGATGAACACATTGTCCATGATGTCGATCTTGCCGACCTTGTCGAGGTTCATGTTCAAGGCCCGGTTAAGCATGTTGACCACCCCATCGTGGCCAAACAGGGTGCAGCCACTGAGATGGACGTTATTGCCCAGGCGCACGTAGCGCGGGTCAGTGATGCTGACATTGGTCTGGATAACGCAGTTTTCGCCGATGGCATGCAGTTGACCGTGACGGCGGATGAATTCAGCCCATTCCTGGCCGGCGGGCTGACACAGGCGACGGTAGAGCCCGCTCAGACGACCGGTCTTCATGGCCATCTTGCGGACCAGGTCAGCGATAATTTTGCGCATTTTCAGTTTCCTCCGGCCAGCTGTTGGCGAAAGACCTTGGCCAGCCGTCCAACATTGCGTTCGAGGTCATAAACTTCGGCAACCTTGATGCGCCCGGCCTGACCCAGGCGCTGGCGCAGCTCGCGATCATCGGCCAGGGCCAGAATCTGTTTGACCAGCGCATCGATATCCGACGGTGGAACGAGCAGGCCATCCTTGCCGTCTTCGATCAGTTCGGGGATGCCGGCGATGCGGGTGCTCAGGCAGGGCAGGCCGCTGGCCATGGCTTCCATCAACACGACCGGGACGCCTTCGGCAAAGCTCGGCAGCACGAAGGCGTCGGCGGTCTTGTAAAAGGCGCGAACTTCGCTCTGGTTCAGTGCGCCAGTAAAGCGGACCAGTTCGGTGATGCCCAAGCGCTGGCTGAGCGCTTTCAGCGAGGCGGCATCGGGACCATCGCCAACCAGCACTAGGCGAATCTTCCGGCGGCCCATGGTCTTGATCTGCGCCAGGGTTTCCAGCAGCAGATGCTGGCCCTTGGCCGGCGTCAGACGTCCGACGCAGAGCAAGGTCAGTGACTCCGGGCTGCTCAGTCTGCGGCTACCGGGGGTAAAGCTCGCGGCGTCGACACCGAGGCGAACCACACTCATCTTGTGCCAGTCGGCTGGATCGCTGTGCTGCATGGTCTGGCTGCGGGCGAAATGGCTGATGCAAACGATGAAATCGCAGGCCGCGACCTTCTCGGCGAAGTGTTCGGCACGCACATTGGCGAATTCATCCGGACCATGGACGGTCATCGACAGGGTGATCGGCAGGCTGATTCTGGCCAAGCTCGCCACCGAAGCGGCGGCGGTGGCGAAATGCACGTGCATGTGGGTGATCTGCTGCCTGTCCATCCAGCGGCCGAGCATCAGGGCTTCGGTGAAGTGGAAGAAGTTCCAGGCCAGCGAGCGCGGCGAGTAGCTGCGCTTCACGGCAGCGAGCAGGCCACGACCATAGCCGGCGGCGTGCCGTGTCAAGGCCCAGGCATGCGCCGCCAGCGCGCCGCGGATGCCATCTTTCTTGACGACATAGGTGTGCTCGCGCTCGACGCGTTCTTCTTCGGTCAGGCGCTCCAAGGGGCGCGGGTCGGCATTGATGCTGGCGGTGGCAATTTCAAACCCTTGCTGGCGCAGGCCCAACACTTCGCGCAGGATGAAGGTGTGGGAGGTTGCCGGATAGGCGCTGGCCAGATAGGCCAAACGGATGTTGGATGATTGCGCCTGGGGCAGGGGGTTCGACATGTTGGGCCTCCGTTGAAGTACGGAAGCATTACATCGCAGGACCGGGGAAAATTTGTGACGTGAATGAAAACTCGGCTCAATGTGGCGAGGTCAGAATCTTTTCGTACAGCAACTGTGCCGCCTGGATTTTGCTCGCCCAGTCAAAATCGGCCTCAATTCGGCGTCGACCGCAGCAGCCGCGTTCAGCCCAGGCCGCCGGCTCTAGAAAGATATTGTCCAAGGCAGTGACCAAGCTAGCGGTGACGTCTTCCGGTGTCGTCGCCGGCAATATGCAGCCGACTTCAGCATCGACAATTTCCGCCGGGCCGCCGTGGCCAACAGCAATAACTGGCCGGGCACAAGCCATGGCTTCGAGCAGTACGGCGCCGCCGGATTCGCGTACCGAGGGCAGGCAGAAAACGTGGCAGGCACGCATTTCAGCCGCTACGGCAGCGCTGTTCAGCGCGCCGGTAAAGCGCGTTTGCGCAGTAATGCCGAGCTCTGTTGCACGGGCTTGCCAGTTCGCCCGTTCCGGGCCATCGCCGACCAAGGTCAGCTCGACGGCTCGGCCTTGTTTGATCAATTGCGCAACGGCAGCCAGCAGCATGTCCACGCCCTTCAGCGCAATCATCCGGCCAACGAAAAGCACGCGCAGCGGCTGTTGGGCATCGGGTGCGGCGGGCCAGGGCGCCGAGGGAAAGGTGCTCAGTTCGACGCCGTTTTCGATCATTGTCAGGCAGCGTTTCTGGTAGCGCTCGGCAATCGCCTGGCGGGTGGCTTTGGTCGCCGTCAGGATCAGGCGCGTGTTGCGGGTAGCGCCGATCAGTCCGTCGAGCAGGCGCGGCAATTCGCGCAGCTTGATCAGCCAGGGTTTTTCATGGCGCAGCAGAGCCTCGAAACCGGGCGGGCTGTGCAGGCCGCAGTTCAGCGGGCCGCGAATGACCGGCAACCCCAGGCGATGCAGGCAGGAAGGCGCGGCCAGCGTGACCGGCGTGACGATGTGCAGCAGACGCCAGTCGCGCTGGGGTTTCAGGCGGCGCAGGATTTTCAGCGCCTGATGGTCAAACAGGAAAAAGTCGAGCGAAGAAACCAGGAAAACGCCGTGTTCGCTGTGCGGAAACAGCCAGCGGGCAAAGCGATAGAGCGGGCCGGCAAACCATTCAGTGTCGATATAGATGATCTCGGTGCCGTCGGGCTGCTTTCCCGCCGCCTCGATGGCCGCGCGGTTGCGGGCATGGGTGACGAGCGTGACCGGACGTTGTGCCGCCAGTCGATGAAACCATTCCCAGCCGATTTGCGATACCGAGCCCTGGCCTGGCGCACATTGGTAGGCCGCGAGCAAAATCGGGCTTTTTTCGGGGTTGACCGCAGAATTCATGACTGACTCCCGGTTTTTAATACTTTGGCCGGTATGCCGCCGACCACGGCACCCGCTGCAACGTCACGATTGACCACGGCATTGGCTGCAATTACCGCGCCATCACCGATGTTGACGCCGGGCAGGATCATCGCGCCACGACCGATCCAGACATTGCTGCCGATGTTGATCGGCGCGCTACTGTGACCGGCATCGCGCAAGGCAACATCCTGACCGTAGCGATGATTGGCGTCGCGGATACTGGTGTATTCGCCGATCATTGTCCCGGCGCCGATACGGATGCCGCGGTAGGCCACGAGGTGCACCCCGCGCGACAGCACGACGCGATCACCCAGTTCGATGACGGCATCGCCACGTGTTTCCAGATACAGTGCGGGGTAGAGATACAGCCCGGCGCCGCAGCGGATGCGCGCGCTACCATGGATTTCCGGCATGCCGAGAACGACGCAGTCGGCGGGCAACTGGCCCACTGCCTGACGCAGGCGGCTCCAGGACCAAAGACGCAGCAGCGGCGCTGACAATTTCACCAGATAGAGCAGCGGACTGAGGAGCAGGGCCAGGAGGCTTTTCATCAGGAGCCTTCCTTGTAATCGATCAATTGGCGGATAACGCCCCGCTTGTGCTCAAGCCGCCAACGCAGCTGTCCCCAGAGAATGGGCAATTGCTGGAAATAGGAATGGATGGCGTAGAGCACCAGGGTCAGCGGCGAACTGCTCTTCCAGCGCGCACGCCAGGCCGAACGCAGGATGATCACGCCACCCAGGATCAGCATGGTCAGTAATGACCACCAGAACTGCATCAGCGCCAGAGCGATGGCCAGGGCGCCAGCCGCCAGCAAACCACCACCGTGCCAGAGATTGCGCCTGACATCGGCTGTCCACAGCGGCGTAGCGCTGTTGCGCAGGCGGTTGGAAACCTCGGCATAAGCATGGCCGGCGCGCTCGGCGCGTTTCCAGTACTGGCCGAAACGGGTCATTGCCAGATCATGCAGGGTCATCGGCACGTCGATATGGCGAATGCGATAGTCGAGGCGACGCAGGCGGGCGCAGAGTTCGGGCTCTTCGCCGGCAATCAGGGTGTCGTCATAGCCACCGCTGATTTCCAGTGCGGAGCGGGTGAACAAGGCGTCGCCACCACAGAATTCGCTGTCGCCGGGGGGATAGACCCAGTCGAGATCGAGCACGCGGTTATACAGCGAGGCTTGCGTATTGCGTTCGCGGCGATGGCCCCAGACCACGGCATGGCGGGGATTGGCGTGCAATTCGGCAAGAGCGGCGGGAACGAAGGCCGGGTCAAGCAGGGTGTCGCCATCGAGAAAAAGAATCAGCGCCCCGCTCGCCGCACGCCAACCGGCATTGCGGCCAACGGCGGCACAGGGACGGGCAGGCTGGACAGTGATAACCACTGCCCCCAGCGCCGCAGCGCGGGCCGGACTGCCGTCGGTCGAATTCGAGTCGACATAAATGACTTCATGCTGCAAACCAGCCAGATCAGCCCGGCGTATGGAATCCAGGCAATCGACCAAGCGCTGCCCCTCATTACGACCAATGACCACGATGGAAAGATCAATGTTCATGAGGGTCTGCCCTCCAGCAATTTCAGATAATCGCGCTGGCCGCGCGCTGGTGAAAAACGTTCAGCGAGGGTCAACATGGCGTTATTGACCACGCTATTGAGTTGCCGCGCAGGCATGCTGCGCAGCTCGAGCAGGGCTCGCCCCAGACTGTTCGGGTCATTGGCCGCAAAATGAAATCCGGTGCGGCGATCCTTGATCAGGCTACCGGCACCACCGGTATTCGGCGCCAGAATAGGCACGCCGGCGGCCATCGCTTCGAGCAAGGCCAGACCGAAAGGCTCTTCGCCGCAGGTGTGCAGCAGCAGGTCGAATTCGTTCAGGCGGGCCGCGGCATCCGGAACAAAGCCATGGAAGCAGACGTTCGGGAAAGCTTCGGCGCGTTGGCGCAGGGTCTCAAATTCGCTGCCATGGCCGAAAATGTCAAAGCTCAGGCTGCTCAATTCCGGGAAGCGCTCGAGCGCTGTCAACAACAGACCAATACGTTTGATCGGATCGGCCCGTGACACGATGGCGACACGGTGGATGCCGTCTTTAGAAAAAGGCGGGCGCTGTTGCTGTGCCGGCCGCGTCTGGAAATTTTCCACGACGCTAATGCGATCCCGCCGGCAACCATGGGCCAGCAGTCTTTCCTCGACAAAGCGCGAGACAGCGACAAGCTGCACCGGCAGATGGTTGAGCAAGGCCTTGCGCCCATAAGAGAGCCGCTCATCGGTGCCGCCATGAACGATATGCAGATGCTGCAACTGACAGCCACAGAGCTTGGCCAGAAAATGGGCAATCAGCGATTGTGAGACGCCGGTGGCGATCAGGCGGATCTCCCGCGCTTTGCGGAAGCTCGGGAAGAGGGCGCGCAGCAGTGACCAGGGTGATGAAAATAGCGTGCAGGGTATGCCCAGCGCCTTGGCTTCGGCATGAACCGGACCGGCAGGCGCAAACAAATGGACGGCGTAACGTTCCCCCAGACCTTGCAGGGTGGCCAGGGCCATCTGTTCAGTGCCGTAAAGCTTGCCACTGTGCAGAATATAAATTAGTGGGGTCATCGTTTCTGCCATCCGGGTTGATGGAGGCATTTAACCGCCTGGACTACGCGCTACTGTGACAACAATGAAAACTTTGCTGATCAACGGATCAAGGACAGGCGGCAGGCATTGAAGCGCTGACTGGTATAGAAGTTCACCCGTTGGCAAAGGCAATGAATCAGGTACAAGCCATAACCGGACTCGGCCATGCTGTCAGGTTCCGGCGCACTGACCGTTTCTGGCGGCAAAAATGCCTGGCCATGATCGCTGATGCTGACTTCCACGCAGTCTTCGGCAAGCAGCAGCGAAACGGCAATCCAGGGATAAGCCGGGTCGCCGGTGCCGTGGCGCACAATATTGGCAAAAACTTCAGTGACGGCCAGGTTCAAACGATCACCGAGTTCATCGGAAAGTTGCCAGAGGTTGGCCTGCTCGGCGAGGGCTGCGCGCAAGGCAATCATGGATTCCAGATCGCGAACAAAGGCCAGATGTTTACTCCGCTCGTGGGGTAGGCGCAGGACGACCAGTGTCTGGTCATCTTCACCAGGTCCACCGCAGTGCTCGCGAATGCGTGCCATCAGTCCGGCAGCCAGGCATTCCGCGTCCAAGGTGTCGGCGTAAACATCGAGTAGCGTCTGGCGCAGGCGGTGCTCGCCGAACTGTTCTCCTTCAGCATTGCTGGCCTCACTCAAACCATCGCTGTAAAGCACAATGGCGGCCCCTGCCGGCAGGGGATGCTGTGATTGCTGGTGACCTTTGCCCGGCATGATGCCAAGTGGCAAATTGAGATTGGGCAAGGAAGTACACTCGCCGTTGGCCAGCACCAGGATTTCCGGGTGGCCGCAGCCGACGCTGGTCAACTGGCCATGTTGGCGATCACAACGTAGATAACTCAGGGTCACGAAACATTCGAGTTCGATCAGGCGGGGGGTCAGCCGCGCATCAAGGGCGCTGATTACTGCTGCCGGTTCCGGCAGAATGCCTGGCGTGCGCCGGCCCAGTTCGGCCAGACTGCGTGCCAGTTCAAGCTTGACGGCAGCGCCGACGAGCGCTGCCGGTACGCCTTTGCCCATGACGTCGCCGAGCAGCACGTCGAAGCATTCGTCACTGTGTTCGATCAATTCATGAAAATCACCGGCGACGCCACGCGAGGCGGTGAAGCGCGACGCCAATGCGACCTTGGCTGGGCAGGGCGCGAGCGGCGGCAGCAACAGGGTCTGCTGGATCGTCGCAGCGGTATGCATTTCGTTTTGCCGGGCTTCGGCCAGGGCCAGCTCACTTTGCACCCGGCGCGAGACATCGGTGCGCGCCACGAGGAAACGGGTGACATGACCATCGGCATTGAGGCAGGGTATCAGCGAGATTTCGACCCAGATGATCTCGCCATTCGGTCGTATCAAAGGTACTTCGTGACGCCAGAGCTTGCCCTGGCGAGCTTGTGCCAGCGCCTCCGGCGGCAGTTCCGGTGCGGCATGGCCGTTGCGGGGCTCAACGAGGTGGCTGCCGAGCAATTGCTCAAGCGGCAGCCCGCGCATTGCCGCATGACTGTCGCTGGTTTCGATAATCGTGCCGCTGATGTCGGCAACGCTGATGACTGCATGGTGCTCCAGCGCCAGTTGCTGTTGGGTGAGTTCGTACAAGGCATGTTGCTGGCGGCGGCTGGCGTTGTGGCTGTCCTGCAGTTGCCGGGCCTGATAAGCCTGGCGATGACCGACGCGTTCGGCGCTCATCGTTTCGCTGAGCAAGTCGCACGCTCCGGCAGCGTGGGCAGCAATTTCCAGTGTTGAATCATCGCTGGCACACAACCAGAAAAGCGGAATATCGGCACTGGATGGATGCGTTGCCAGCAGACGGGTCAAGGCGGAACGCGGCAGGGCGCCGGGCTGCTCAAGGCTGGAGGCGATCAGGATGGCAGCAGGTCGTTGCTGGGAAATGGCCCTGAAAATGCCGTCCACCGCAGATTCGCACGCCAGGCCCGGAAACAGTTGCCGGAAATGATCAGACGGTGTGCCACCGACGCAAAGCAGCATCTGGGGATCTGGCGGCAGGTTTTCAGCCAGCAGACGTTCAAGCGCCGGCAGCAGGGACAAGGGATTGAAGGGCTTGGCCACGAACAGATCGATACCGGCCTGATAGGCAGCCAGCCGGGTCGCCAGCAAGTCATTGGCCGAGGCTGTGACGATACGTGTTGTCGGCCATTGCTCGCGGATTTTCGGCAAATAGGCCAGACCAGCGAGCGGATTGCCGGCCGCCTGCAGACCAAAAATCAGCAAGGCCGGCGCCGGGATGCTGGTGATGGCGGCAGCAAATTCGCTCTGACTGGAAAATACCTGGACTTCATGGCCGGCGCTTTCCAGCAAGGTGCGCAGAGACTGTAGCTCATCAATTCCCTGGCCGACGATCAGTAGCCGCTGCGTGGGCGTATCGCTGACGCTGAGCGGCGGCGCGGGCAGCATTTCCGGGTGAGCGACGGCCAGCCGCAGGCAATCGAGCGCGTTTTCGCTCTCCTTCATCGACTCCACCTGCGCCAGGCTACGGTTGAGTCTGGCCGCCGCATCGGCCAGCGCCGTCAGTTGGTGGATGCCGGCAGCACCAACCAGGCTGTGGGTTTCCCGGCGCAGGACGGCAAGGCTCAAGTCATCACCGGCGGTGTATTGGTCGAACAGTTCCTCGATACGTACCAGGCGCTGCGCCAATCCCTGGATGAAGCGACTGCGCAGGGCGGCCAGCGCCTTGTGTGCTTGCGACATGGCAGTGTCCCTTTATTTGTTGCTGAGGGTGTTGGCACTCAGGCCGAAGGTCATGAAGGCCAGGCCGGGCAAGAGTTGCCGCAGCACATAACCAACCTCGGCGATACCGCTCTTTGGCACATAGATGACATCGCCTTCTTCAAGGCTGTAATTTTGTTTGGGCTGATCGGAGACCAAAGCGCCGAGCGGAGTTTTCTGGAAAGCCTGCTTGCCCGGACGATAAATGCCGATCTCGCTCTGCGCCGCATCCTCATTCGGTCCGCCGGCCTGGGCCAGGGCGTCAAGCAGCGACATGTCGGGCGTCAGACGGTAGGCGCCGGGCTTGCTGACGGCACCCATGACATAGACCAGGGTGTCGAAGGAATCGGGGATGTATACCAGGTCGCCCGCTTTCAGGCGGATGTTGTAGGCGGTGTCGCCACGATTGAGCAGGCGCTTGAGGTCGACCCAGATGATCTGTTCCCGGCCCCGGAAGACGGCACAGCGGGTCAGTGTTGCCTGTTTGTCGATGACCGGCAGGGAACCAGCGCGCGCCAGGGCTTCGAGCAGGGTTGGCGGGCGGTCGAAGAGAATTGCGCCGGGGTTCTGTACCCGACCCAGCACGATCACGCGGTTGGCGTTGTACTGGTCGACGGCGATGGTCACCGCCGGCTTCTGGTAATAGCGCCCCAGTGCCTTGCTGACCTGGCTGGCCGCTTCCTCGCGGGTCGTGTCGGTGAGGCGGATGGGCCCGGCCAGCGGCAGGGTGATCCGGCCATCCGGGCCAATGACATGCTTGGCCGTCAGTTCGGGGCGCCCCCAGACCTGCAGCGAAACATGGTCACCTTCACCAAGACGGTAAACCGGGTCAACCGGTGCTTCGAAAGCGGCCAGCGCTTCGCGGTCGACGAAATCGATCTTTTCCGATTTTTCGGCCGGGGAAAAAACCTTGCCGGCATTGCTGGTCGGTACATTGGGCAGGCTGCTGCAGGCAGCCAGGGCGCAGCTTGCGGCCAGGAGCAGGGCGCGCAGAAAAGAGGCCAGGGACATGCGGGGCTCCGGTCAGTGTTGAGCGAAGGGGAGGCGAGCCATCAGGATACTGAGGATATGACGTCCGCGCTGCTGTTCTTCGCCACTCAGGACAAAGCGCCAGTAGCTGAGGCCAGCCAGCAGCAGATAGACGGTGAAGGCCAGCGCCAGCGGCAGGATCAGTGCCGGGCGCAGTGGCGAGGCAGCGGGCCACAGATCAGCTTGACTCATCAGCACGGCGGTGACGATGGCGGCTGGATAGCCGGCCAGCGCCGGCAGCAGCACCGCCGAACCGAGGCCACGCACGCCGCCGGTCAGCTGGTGGTGATTCCACAGCAGATAGGCCAGTGCGGCAAGGCAACCGGCCAGCGCAATGGCTTGCGCCAGCAGCAGCAAGGCCATGTCCTGCACCAACAGGAAAGCGGCGATGACCAGCGCCAGCAGGCCGGCGCGCAGGCCGTGGTAAATGAACTCATTGCCGGCCTGGCCGATGCCGCGAAAAATCGAGGAACCGGGGCCGGTCAGGCTGTGCACGTGGCAGGACAGCGTCAGCAGGGTCATGATGAGCGCGATATTGCCGACTTCCGGATGCCGGCCCAGCCAAAGCTGACAAATCGGCAACGCGAAGAGCGCCAGGAAGGGCATGGGCAGGGCCGTCAACAATGCCGTCATGCGCGTCGCCCGGTAATAAAGGGCGGTCACCTCAGCCCCTGCGCCGCTCCGGGCGGCAGCCGGCAAGGTCACGGTACTGACGGCAGCGGGGATGGAATTTGCGGTCGACGGCAATTTATTGCCCAAATCGAACAGCGCGGCTGCAGGCGCGCCAAGGAAAAAACCGGCCAGCACCCGCTCGGCCGATTGCAAGGCGTTGGCGCAGAGCATGCTGATTTGCACCAGGCTGCCGAAGCCAAGAAATTCACGCAGCATCACCCGGTCAAACAGACTCAGGGAAAAACGCAGTCCGGGCAGCAAACGCCGGGCGCAATAAATGGCTGCGCTGATCGACAAGACATAGCGTAGCGCGAAGGCGACCAGCAGCGCCTGAATGCCCCAGCCAGTCTGCAGCAGTGCCACGGCAACGGCCATTTCAAACAAATAGGCCATCACCCATATTTTCTGCTCGGTGCGAATCCGGCCGATGCCATGCAGCAAGTAGGCATAGGCGCCCAGCGTGATGTCAGCGAGAAAGATGGCGCAGGCGCCCAGCACCAGCGTGCTCGCCGTCGCCCTTTGTGCCATGGCCACATCCAGGCTTTCCATCAGCCAGGGCAGACTGCTGGCAAGCGCGGTAAAAAGAACGAGGGACAGCGCCCCCAGGCAGATGATGCCGGTGCTGATCAGGCGCGAGAGCTGATCGATGTCGCCGGCCTGTTGGGCCAGCGCGCCCCGGCGGATATAAACGCTGGCAAAGCCGCTGGCGGTCAGGCCGAGATAGCTGATGACGATAAAGGCAATCGACCAGGTGCCGTAATCAGCCAGGCTGACGTGAGCCAGCACCAGCGGCGGCAGGGCGACACGGGTTAACAGGTAAAGCGTCTTGGCAAACAGGCTGAAGCTGACGTCGCTACTGAATTGAGAAGACTGAGATGACATGAGCGGCTCCCGTTGGCTGCCCTCCATTACACGCTGCAGGCACAGGGGAAACGTGACGCAAATGTAAACTTGCCTATGCCATTCAGCGCATCACGTGCCGAAAAGCGTGGGAACGCGGTGTCTGAAGCTCGCTGCCGGCCTTCTCCAGACCGGGGTCGCTGGCTGGATCCTGGAGAAAGCCTTCGGCCCAGCCGGCAATGAAGAAGAAGGCCGGCAGGACGTTTTCACCGAGATAAACCGTCGCCAGCGAGATCAGCACGCTGATGATCATGCCGAGAAAGCAGAAGGCCAGCGAATTATGGCCGGCGGGTTCGCGCAGGCCCTGGCGTAACAACTGGCCGATCAACCAGAGCATCAGCGCCAGCAGCAGCAAGGTGGCGGCGAGACCGTGCATCAGCGAAAGCAGCAGGTAATAATTGTCGATGGATTCCATGCCGCCGACCTTCGGCCAGGTATTGCGTCCCCAGCCCAGCCAGGCGTGCTCGAGGGCGATGTCCATGTACTTGTCCATCAATACCTTGCGATAGACCGCCGACTCCTGCGATTGGGTCATCGGCATGCCGGGCTGGACGTCGATGTAACTGGCGAACATCAGCATGGCCGGAACGCCGATGAGCAGGCCGGCACCGAGCATGATCAAC
Source organism: Azonexus sp. (assembly GCA_030824535.1). Taxonomy (GTDB): domain Bacteria; phylum Pseudomonadota; class Gammaproteobacteria; order Burkholderiales; family Rhodocyclaceae; genus Azonexus. The sequence goes on from JAVBXO010000282.1 coordinate 26,645, forward strand.
AGGCTGCGGCGCTTGTTCTTCGAGCGGCCGATCCAGGCAAAGGCGCCGCCGAGCAGCCCACCTATCCATGGCCCGCGCGCCACGGTCATCACTGATCCGATGAACAACCACAGGCTGATCACGCGATCCTTGCGCCAGGGCAGGGAAATACGCGTAAAACGAGGTTCCCAGTAGCCACCCCATTCCAGCCAGCGTTGCAGGCGATAGGCCAGAACCATCATGATCCCGGCCAGAATCGCATGCGCGTAGGGCCCGGCGACACGGGCCAAGCCATGGCGGAAAGTCGTGACCCAGCCGCCCTGGCCGGGGAAAAACGGGCCGAGCGTCGCAAGAAAAGGATTGAAACCAAATTTGGCTTCAAACAGGCCGAATACCGCCAGCCCGAACAGCAAGCCGGTGAAAACCCGCGCCGCCTGGACATGCAATCTTTCGCGGGCAATGCACCAGCGGGCCAGGAAATACGGGGCAATGGCGCCGGTCAGCATGGCGAAAATCAGGTTCTGTGCTTCCTGGTAGCCGGCATTGATGTATTCCGACCAGGCCACGCTGCTGGCGAAACCGATGGCCAGCAGATCGGTCACCGAAGGGCGCCAGTCGCGAGCGTAACGCAAAAAGGCGACGGTAATGATCGGCAGGATGGCCGCCTGATTGAACGAGGGGTCGGGCAAGCCCGGTGTGAAGGCGTGGTAGCAATCCGGGAAGAGCAGCAGGACCGGCAGGTAAACCGCCACTGTCGCCCGCCCCGGCGTCATGCGCATGACGGCCAGCACAGCGGCCACCAGGGCGAAGTAGATGACGAGGCTCATGGCTGCCGGAAAATTTCAGGGCTTGCCAGTCTGACAAGCGTCGGGCTGGATTCATGGCGGCGTGAAGAAGAAAGGCCGCCATGATCCATGATTTTTACTGGCGGATTTCGCGGGTGTTGTCCGGCGCCGCGTATTCGCCGCTGCTGCGGAAAGGGTTGATGTCCAGCCCGCCACGCCGGGTATAGCGGGCATGTACTGCCAGGGCGACAGGGGCGCACTGGCGTTGCAGGTCGGTAAAAATGCGCTCCACGCATTGCTCGTGGAACTCATTGTGATTGCGGAAGGAAACGATGTAACGCAGCAGCCCGGCATGGTCGATTGGCTGGCCGCGATAACGTATGACCAGCATCGCCCAGTCCGGCTGGCCGGTGACCAGGCAGTTGGACTTGAGCAGGTGCGAGTACAGGGTTTCTTCAACAATTTCGGCATTCGCCTGCGTATTCAGGCAATCCGGTGCCGGTTGGTGGTAGCGGTCGCAGACAATGTCGAGTTCGTCGAGCAGAATCCCTTCAGGCGTACCAACTACGGCGCCGGGGCAGGTCGATAGTGGCTCAAGCCTTACGGTAATTGGTTTGCCGGCAGCAAGGGAAAGGTCGCGGGTCAGGGTGTCGACCACCTCGGCCGGATCACTGAAACGGGTCTGATTGAAAGAATTCAGGTAGAGCTTGAAGGACTTCGACTCAATCAGGTTTGAGCTGTCCGCCGGAATGCGGAATTGACCAACGGCGACGACCGGCTTGCCTTTGGGGTTCAGCCAGGAGATTTCGTAGGCATTCCACAAGTCTTCGCCAATAAAGGGCAGGGTAGCGGCCGTGATGCCGATTTCATCGCGTTTGAGCTGGCGGGGAATCGGGTAAAGCAGTTCCGGCGCGTAGTCGCTCCGGTATTCAGTGGCCTTGCCGAGCGGGGAAAGGAGGCTGGGGTCAGCGCTGGGCGTGAGTGTATTCATGCGGCGAATTGTACCTTTCCCGCCTGCTTGGCTCGCGCTTTGCCCACTTGTCGCTGCCGGCAAAATTTTCATCGAATCGGCAAAAAGCTTGCCAGCACTGGCTCTTCAGCCAAAAAACGTGATACTATCTTTCTCGTTGCTT
>JAVBXO010000353.1 GCA_030824535.1 Azonexus sp.
CTTCGGCATCGCCACCAGCTGCGGGCGCAGCGGCGCCGAAGGTCGCTACATCGGCATCCTCTTTGCGTTGATGGCCCTGGGCTCGCTCGCCCGCATCGCCCTGTCGCTGGCCGGTGTACCGCAAATGCTGCAAGCCGGCACCGACTGGCTGGCCGTCGCCGCCTGGGGTGGCGCTGCGGCGCTGCTGCTCAAGCTCGGCCGTCAGCCTTGAGTTTTGAAGATTCCAGAGGCTGAGGAATTTGTGAAAAGCCTACTCATTGTCTATCACTCGATGACCGGCGGAACGATGCAGATGGCTCAGGCTGCCGCCGAAGGTGCTGCCGGCGAGCCCGATGTCTGCACCCGGCTCGTGCATGCGGCAGCGGCCTGTGCCGACGATGTCCTGAGCGCAGATGCCTATCTGTTCGCCACGCCGGAAAATCTCGGCGCCATGTCGGGGATGCTCAAGGATTTCTTTGATCGCAGCTATTACGCTGCATTGGATCAACTCAACGGCCGCCCCTACGCGACATTGATCTGTGCCGGTAGCGACGGCAGCAATGCCGCCCGCCAGATCGCGCGCATCGCAACCGGCTGGCGCTTACGCTGTGTCGCCGACCCCTTGATCATCTGCACGCACGCCCAGACGCCGGAGGCCATCCTGGCGCTTGGCGTTTTTTAGCAGCAATGCTTTGCCCGCTGTGCTGACGCGGGGGGAATTCCTGTTTGGGATGGCAGTTACCTTGTCGGCCTGAGCTGGTATTCTGCTGATTTTAATTGAATGTCATCTCCTGGCCCAGGCCGGAAGTAGCCCAGTAGGAAAAGCAGACATTCAGGAACGACTGAGTTCAGCGGCCCGCCCACTTTGGGTAGGTAAGCCCTTCTGTCCATGGTGGTCTCAATGGTCAGCTTCCAGCGGGAGTTGCTGCCCCGTGGCTACTGCCGACTCCTTGGCTAGATGGCGCAGGTCTTCATCGGCGTCGTCGAGACACTCGGCAACGATTTCCGGTGGAACACCGCCTATCGCTGCCATCTGCTCGACCGCAATGTGCCGACATACGGTGCACGGCGTGGACTCATAGACCCACTTCAAGATGTCCAAGGAGGTACAGGCGGTGTTTTCTTGGCGAATCTTAAGGAGGCTGGAACCAAGGCTGTGCGCCTCATCCTCGTCAGGTGAGAGAAGCGTCAGAGCCGACAGAATCAGTTGTTCATCGTGGGGTTGGTAGTTCCGAATAAACAGATCGAGGGTATCAGAATCGCTCGCAGTGAAAGCTCCAGAACGCAACCTGGAACGCCCCAACTCGCCAATCCGGGGATCCTGGCTCTGAGCAAGCGCTTCGACTGCGGCATATCGAAGGGCATCATCCTTCGAGTCTGCGAGTTGCCAAATTTTGGGGTGAAGTTCAGGTAGCGGTCTCCGGCGAAAGATCCACAAGAGCCGAAGGCAAACAGTTTCCTGGGTCTCCTCAAGCAGGCGCTGCAGAACGATCCTTAGTTCGTCATCGGTCGCATATTTACCGAAACGCATGTATCGGCCAGGATATTCCCCAACTCTCCGAGCGGCATCATTCAGAATCCCATCGAGCGTAAGCTCTTTACGAGCACGTTCCCGAACTTCCTGTCGCCGCTCTTCCGGGGGTTTCTTTTGGGATTCCCGTTCGCGGGCTGCATAGACTTCCTCGTTGTCCAGGTAGCGTTTGATGTCCCCGTCTGTCTCAGCAAGTTGCCGAAGCTCCTGCGCCGCCACATCCAAAATACCCAGATCCTCAGTGAGGTAATCGACAGACGGTGGTCGCTCGTCCGGCTCCTCTATCAATAACTGGCCGAAGCGACGTGCTAGGGCAATAACAGCCGGCACGCCATCCAGTGCAACAAGAGGCTGGCAACCGTACAGAGAATGCGGCCAATTAAGAGGCTGTCCCAATACACGCGACCGAAGGGCGCTGGCCGTCGCCTCGTCACCGGCTTTTGCCATCAGGGCAGCCAATTCACACAGGTGTTCCAGGTCATAGCTATCGGCTTCGGAGGGGAGCGAGGAGAGAGCAGAAAGAATTGCCGCCGAGAATCGCTCATAGTCTTCAGAGTCCTGGAACATCCGGAAAAGCCAAGCAGCCCGACTCCCCTCGCACTGGCGGTCATAGGCCGGATTTTTCAGGCAAGACTCAAGAACGAAATCCGCCACTTCTGATACGCCATGTTGTCGTACATACTGGAGAGCACGGCCTTGGCCGCGTTTTAAGGCTGCGGAAAACTCAAGCTTTGTCAGTTTCATTTTTGGCATCAGATACTTACATGGTCCTACAAAAAGAAGCCTGGTTTTTGTGAACGAAGACCTCGCAACGTCAATATCATAACCTCGCCGCACCAGAACGTTTCGTTTTGCCCTCGTCATTGCTGTTTGGATAATTTACAGAATGCATTCCAAAGACATTCAAATGCTATAACAAGAAGAATTTACTCTACGGGCAGAGCCAACGTCCGATATGTGGCGCATTTTTGAGGGACCGCTCCTGGCCGACAGTTGACGTTCTATCAACGTTACCGAATGTCTGCTCCAGTCAATAACCTGCCAGCCATCCAGTCCCAGATTTTTCATTATCTGTGGCAGCAGTTTTTCACTAACCCGGCACGCTTTTCACTAACTGCGTCAACCTACAACCCCTGTCGAATGCCAGAGTTGGCGAAAAAATAGCCACTGATTCCGTGGCTATTTTTCACTTTCAGTCTCAGCGCTGCGGGTGCTCAGTGACACCCAAAATGAAAAAAATCTTGCTGCTGTGCCAGAGAAAATGAAAAAGTTCGTACAGCTAGACCGCAGTTCAGCGACTCAGTGTTCCGTGCTGTCATCGTCGCGCAAGAGCGTTTCGTAGTCCTGGCCGCCGTAGAAGATGCCGATGATGGATACCGCAGCAACATCCACGGCGAAGGCGATGACCGTCCGCTTTTTGTAGTTCGTGAGCAGACCCGGCCGCACGTCATCGCGTTGTGTCCCACGCAGGGGGAAAGGTGCTCAGGTTCTCGCAGTAGCTGACGATTGCTTCGGTGTATTGAGCCGCTATATCGCGTGATGCTGCTACGGCGATATAGCGGTAAAGCTCAGCAAGTTGCTCTTGGGCTTCTGGACTGAAGACGACGCGATAGTTCATCGCGTCTTGGCGTGCTCGGCGGCCAAACGGGCGCGTATCTGGTCAGTAGTGACGGCGCGGGATGGATCGGCCTTCAGGGCGTCATAAGCCGGACCAACCTGGTTGTGCAGCCAGTTTTCTACGGCGCGATTCCGCGCCATCAGCGCCCGCAGTCCATCCCGGATCACTTCGCTTTCACTGGCGTACTCACCTGTCCGCACCTTTGTCTTCACGACGTCAGCCATCTCATTGGGCAGGGTGATGCTCATTTGCTGGGTTGTTCGCACGGCAGGCTCCTTTGATCTGGATAGGATTAAATCATTGAGGTAATCCCCCGGCTCTGCCGGGGGACTCACCAAGGTTTGACCTATACGGCAGTCGTTGTGAGTCTTCTATCTCGACCAAGAGAAGGAGATT
>JAVBXO010000307.1 GCA_030824535.1 Azonexus sp.
AACGGGCTGGCTGTGTAAAGCCAGCCCTCCGGTTAGGGTGGGGATGGGTTTCTTCTGGGACAGTTAAAGAAACCCATCCCCCTCCCGGCCTCCCCCTTGAAGGGGGAGGAGGAAGCCCCTTCTGGCCACAGAACTGGCGCTTGCCTTGCCAGCCAGCAGCGCGGCGCGTAAGCTGCAACGGACCGGCGTCCGTTGCCGGCTTTTCGTTCTGCCCCGCGTAAATTGCCTTTCTCCACGCACCGGCATCGCTGTTTGCAGCAACCGGTGCCTGGTTGCCGCCATTTCCCGTTGCAAAGCGCCATTCATCGCTCGCCCGAGCGCCGCTTCATGGTCCTCGGTGCGTCACCTTAAAGGGAAAACATGGTCCGCATCCAGTTCGCCATCGACCTTCAGTATGAGCTGAACTTTCCTGGCGCCGATTTCGTCTTCAACATCCAGGCCGCCCAAACCACCAGCCAGCGTCTGATCTCGGAAACCCTGCAGATCAGCCAGCAGGTGCCGGCAACCGTCCAGATCGACCCCGACACCCGCGCCCGCTATCTGCGTCTGACCGGCCTGGCCGGCCCGCTGCAGGTCAAGTACCAGGCCACGGTCGATATCGACCATTACGTCGGCGACCCGGATCAGATCGCCGAAACGCCCATCGCCGAATTGCCGCTGTCGGTGCTCAGCTACATCTATCCCAGCCGCTATTGCCAATCCGACCGTCTGGCGGTGCTGGCGATGAACGAGTTCGGTCTGCTACCCAAGGGCTATCGCCGGGTTGAAGGCATCCGCAACTGGGTCAATCAGCACATCACCTTCCGCAGCAATACCAGCAGCTCGACGACCTCGGCGCTCGATACGCTGACCGACCGCGTCGGCGTCTGTCGCGATTTCGCCCACCTGATGATCGCCATCTGCCGCGCCCTGAACATTCCCGCGCGCTTCGCCAGCGGCATCGACTACGGCGCCGACCCGACGCTCGGGCCGACCGATTTCCATGCCTACGTCGAAGTTTATCTGTCCGGCCGCTGGTATCTGTTCGACCCATCCGGCACCGCCATCCCGATGGGCTTCATCCGCCTCGGTACCGGTCGCGATGCCGCCGACGTGTCGTACGCGACAATTTTCGGCAGCGTCGTCAATCCGCCGCCCCCGCCGATCATCTCCATCGTCGCCCTGAGCGAACCCGGCATGCCCTGGGAAATGCCCCGCCATCGCCAGGAAGCGCTATCGACCGCTGCTGCGGTCGACGTCGTTTAAAGGGCGATTTTCAGACGCGCCACGCCAGCCCGGCCTTGGCCGGCTGGCTGCGCCTTGCCCAGACGACCAGGGCAATGGCGCTGATGTTCATCAGCAAGGCATAGACCACGCTGGGAATCGCCAGCACCGGCTGGCCGAGCAGGTTATTGGCGACAAAAATACCCAGCGCGGCATTCTGCAGGCCGCACTCCATGGCAATGGCGATGCGCCCGCCGCGATCCACGCCGCAACGCTGGCCGACCCACCAGGCAAACCCCATGGTCAGCACATTCAGCGCCAACGCCGCCGGCCCGACGATGGTCGCGTTATCACGCAAGGCCGGCCACTGGCTGACAAAGGTGCCGACCACGATCACCGCAAAACATAAATTCGCCGCGCGACTGACCCAGGGCTGAACGCGCTCGATGAAAGCCGGCAGGAAGTGGCGCAAGCTCATGCCCAGCGCCACCGGCAAGGTCGTCAGCAGGAACAGGCCTTTGACCGTATTGAGCAGCGATAAGCCAATTTCCGCCTGCTCGCCGGCAAACAAGGCCACCGCCGAGGACACCACCAGCGGCAGGGTGAACACCGTGGCCACGCTGCTGACCGCCGTCAGCGTCACCGACAAAGCCGTATCGCCGCGCGCCAGATAGGTCAGCAGCCCGGAGGTCATGCCGCCGGGACAAGCACCGAGAATGACCAGGCCGATGGCCATGGTCGCCGGCAAACCGAACAAGGCCGCCAGCGCAAAAGCAATCAGCGGCAGCAAGACCACCTGGCAGATCAAGCCGACCGCCACCGCCTGGCGATGGCGAAAAACCCGGCGAAAGTCATCCAGCACCAGGCCCAGACCCAAAGAAAAAATGATGAAGGCAAGCGCCAGCGGCAACAGGGTATTCAGCAGCGGATTCACGAGGTCTCGATTCCGGTCAGATCAGCGATGGGCGATTTTGGCCGATTTTGGCGGTTGACCGTAACAATCTGCATCAAATGCCCCGGCGCGCCATTTCCGCCAGAATCCCCTGCCCCTGCGGTGATGCGAGGAAAACGAAGAGCAGTACATTGAGCACGACAGTCAGCCAGAAAACCGCGCGGAAGCTGGTCTTGACCGATTTGTGCCGCAAATACCTCTGCGCCAGCCAGGCGCCCGGCCAGCCGCCGAGCAGCGCCCACCAATGCAGCGTTGCCTCCGAAATACGCCAACGCCCATTCCGCGCCGCCGACTTGTCCCAAGCGTACAAAATGAAGGAAATCAGGCTGGTCGTGCCGTAAATCAGCAGCCAGGCCATGCCGCCGGAAAACATCAGGCAGCTACCTTGGGCGTACGTCTACCGGGGCGGAAGTGATAGCTGTCGGCGTAATACGCCGGGTCTTCGCTATCCGGCGTCAGGCCGGGAATGCCGAGCAGCGGTAGCGGCTGGAAATCGCGCGGGCGCTGGTACTGGCCGCTAGCCAGGTCGGCCGCCAGACGGCCATCGATGTCGCGCAACTGCTCAGCCGGCGTCAGCGCCAGCCAGTCGTCGGCGACCGCGTACAAAATACCCTTGGCCGTGAGGCCGCGAAAGGGTGCGAGCAAGGATTCATAAGTCGCGTGGCCAAAAACAACAAAGCGCATGCACTCGCGCACTGCCGCCCGGTTCTCGACGAACAACTTGTGCCACTGAAAATCGCGCAGCAAATCCAGCAGTTCCGGCCGACTCGACAACACGACGATGCCGCATTCGTCGAAATGCGTCAGCGCATCGCGCGTCATCCCCCGCAGCTCCCCCGCCGCCTGCATCGCCGCCACATGCACCGTGGTGATTGCCCGCTTGGTTTCGGGAAAGGCAAACCAGATCAGCGCGTTGAAAAAGTCATGCCAGTTATCCGGCCGCGTCTCGACCTCTCCCTTGTCCCAAACCCGGCACTCATAAGCCAGCCCATCAACCTGCGGCGGCACAAACCGCACCCGCTGCCCGCTGGCGGCATACACCGGAAAACGCTCGGCCAAGGCCGCCAGCGCACCAGCATCAGGCGCATCCGGCAATTGATCCAGCCACGGGGCCAAAGGCCAGAACAAGGGAGAACGTTGAGAAATTTTCAAAATTTCAAAATCCACTCAATTCTGCGGTCGACCGCAGAATTGAAGCAAAAACCAAAAACTGGATTCCCGCCTGCGCGGGAATGACGAAAATCGGGGGAGTTTTGCGGTCGACACCCCAAAAACAACAAAAACCAGCAAAAACCACAAGCACAACCTCAGCACCGCGACGCCTTGCCGGGGCCCCCATCTGGAGCGTCGAGCAACGCAGAAGTT
>JAVBXO010000258.1 GCA_030824535.1 Azonexus sp.
TTCGCGCAAGTTTTACCGGGCGGCGCTGCAGCACCAGGCCCTGCTCCGCCCGATCGGCAACACCGTGTACCTGATGCCGCCGTACATCGTCAGCGACGACGACATCGCCCACCTCGGCCAGGCGCTGAATGCCGCGCTGGCCGCCGCGCTGTCTTGAGAACAAGGAAATCCAGATGAAAGACTTCTACGGATTACTCGGCGTCGCCCCGGACGCCAGCCCGGAAACCATCAAGAGCGCCTATCGCCGCAAGGCCGCGCAATTCCACCCCGACCGCAATCCGGAAGCCGATGCGGCGACCAAGTTCCGCGCCGTCCAGGAAGCTTACGAACTTCTGTCCGATCCTGACCGGCGCAAGGCCTATGATGAAACCCGGCGCAGCAGCCTGATCGACGAGCCGCTCGTCGCCGCCCGGGAACTCTGGTCGAACTATCTGCAGAGCATGCAAAGATGAAAAAATCCTATTACTTTGAAGAACTCTCCTCAGCCTACGACGCCGAAATCCAGGATCTGCTCAGCGATTCCGAAGGCAAATCCGCGCTCAAGGCCCGGCTGCAGGAAAAGCGCCGCGAACTGCAAAGCCTGCTGGCGATGATCGATTTCGCGCCGGAAATGGTCGTGCCGGTGTTCTACGACGCCTTCAGCTTCCCCAACGCCAAGGCCATGAACGCCGCCGTCAATTGCGAGCCGGATGACGACGATTTCCCGACCTGGGACCGCCTGTCCAGCCTCGTCAAACTGGCCGACTGGGCGCAGCCGCATGCCCAGGCCGTGCTTGGTGAAGGCACCGGCGAAGCCTTCATGGTCACCGCCGCCTGCCTGGAATTCGTGCGCAAGTTCGACAGCGCCGCCCCGGTGGCTGACGACGAAGAAGCCGAAGATGGCGAAAAGAAGCCGCGCGGCGATGGTGATGAAGACGACGACGATGACCGCGACCTGGCCGACGCCGGCGACGACTGGCTCGGCACCCAGGGCTTCGATTCGCGTCATTCCTGAAAGAAAAGGCTGAATTACCCCGGAAATGTCATTCCCGCGCCGGCGGGAATCCAGAAAAACCGACAAACTGGATCCCCGCCTGCGCGGGGATGACGGTTTAATTAGCGCCGCCTGACCCGAACTTACCGCATTCGCATTATTGACAAAGGCAAGCCATGACCCATCCCGTCATATTCAAGACCTCCCAACTGATTCTTGCCGGCGACCTGAAGGGCGCAGAAACGGCCCTGGCCACCATCGCCGATACCGAAGGCGATGACGCACTGGTCACGGTGCTCGACGAAGTGCCGCCGAAAGACCTGCTGGCGATCATGCGCGGCTTCGACGGCTCCAAGCAGTCGGTGGTCAACATGCTGGTAACGCCCGAACAGTTTGCCCGCGCCATCGTGCTTGAAGCCCGCTATCGCGACCAGACCCACGCCGCGCTGCACGGCATGATGAATACCGTGCTCTACCGCGACCCGGAAATGGCTGCCGAATACCTTGAAGTCATCGGTGAGCGCGACGGTGGTTACGAAGTCCTGACCAATTACTTCGGCGAGCGCGACGAGGAATTGCTGGAATTCGTCATGACCGGCCAATTTTCCGAAGATTTCAACGTCGACCGCAGCAATGAGGCGCGTTCGATCACCTGGCTGAACGAGAAAATCGACGAAATCGACGAAGCCCTGCACGAAGGCGATTCGCTGACCAGCTCGCGGCCCAAGGTCACGCGCGACGAAATTTCCGACCACGACTGGATGGAAACCGCCTGGGTGCTGCGCTACGAGTTGCCGGACATTTTCGAGCAGATCGTCATCGCCCTGCGCGACCGCCTGACGCGCCGCCTCGAATCCATCGAGGAAACCGTCGTCAGCGCCAGCCGCCCGGCCCCGGCAGCCTCGGCCGGCGACGACGAGGAATCGGCACTGTAAGGGAGCGACGCGTGAGTGAATCAGTGAAAAAATCAGTGGCCATTGTTGATGATCGCCCCTTTTTCGAGCGCGCCGTGCGTTACGGCCTCGAACATCGCCTGCTGACGCCGGAACATCTGCAGTTGATGATCGCCGACGGTCCCAAGGGCATCGTCCAGATCGCCGACCATTTCGGCACCGCCTACCTGCGCACCGATCTCGAAACGGCGGTGCAGCGCATGAGCAACCTGATCAGCCTGTACCTCGAAGAGCGCAGCAACGGCGATCTCTATCAGGCAGCACTGTCCTTGCGCGACAACACGCTGCTGTCGCACTCGCGCGGCGGCTCGGAAATGCTCAAGCGCCTGCACGCGATGCCCGGCGAAACCAGCCTCCACCCCCGCCCGAGCGACCCGCAAGGACAGAAGGTCTTCGTCAATGAGCGGACTTTTGCCTTCCCGCTCAGTCTGATCAATTACCGCCGGCAGGTCAGCGAATGCCAGGCCAACCAGTTGCGCATTGACTTCGCTCGCTGGCTGGCGCGCCGCCTGAACACGCCGGCCGATGAATACGAAAGCTTCAGCGCCGAGGAAGTCGTCCGCGCCGCGATGCTGGTCCTCTACGTCGGCCCGGCGACGCTGGAAATGCCGTCGCGCACGCAGTTCATCAAGTTCATCGACAGCCTGCGCAAGAAGAGCTTCAAGGTCAAGGAAACCGGTCTCGCGGCTTTCCTGCGCGACGCCCCGGAAGACTTCGCCCGCCTGACCCGCGCGGCGATGCAGGAATTCATCAGCGAGGTGCTGCCGCGCCTGAAAGCCGCCGACAAATCGGCCGACGAACTGCTGCACGCCGAAACGCAAGGCACTTTCTTCATCCGCGACCTGCCGGAAGAAGATGTGGTCGCCTACGACAAGCTGGTCGCCCGCGAATGGGTGCGCATCACCAAGGGCAATGCCGACGACCCGGCGGTGCTGGCGACGATCTTCCTCGCCATCGCCACCGGCCATCCGCCCAAGGCCGCCGCACTGCAGAAGGACGCCAAAAGCATCATCGCCAACTTCCGCCAGCAGGGCTTCGACAGCCCGGCCGTGCTCGCCTTCATCGAGCAATTCGCCCCCTTTGAACAGCGCGAAGACCTCAAGGCCTTGTGGCTGGAAGACCTGCTACCAGACGCAGAAGTGCATCTGGCCGACAACGATGCGCAAATGCCCGATAGCCACATGGACCGGGCACTGGCCTATTTCAAGAAAAACTGCGTTGGCACCTGGAAGGGCAGCAGCCGCTGAGCGCCGCCACCGAATGCCTTAGTGCAGTCAAGGAAAAAGCATGATTGAAGCGCGCCTGCAGGCCGAACTGGCCGACATCGCCGCCGCCGGCCTGAGCCGCCGCCGGCGAGTGCTCGAATCGCCCTGTGGCCGCATTGCGACGGTCGACGGGCAAAATCTGCTCAATTTCGCCAGCAATGATTACCTTGGCCTGGCCGGCAATCGCGACATCGCCCAGGCCATGGCCACCGGCGCCGTGCAATGGGGCGCCGGCAGCGGCGCCTCGCACCTGGTCAGCGGCCACCTGACGCCGCACGAGGCCTTTGAAACCGGGATTGCCGCCTTTGTCGGCTTCGAGCGGGCGCT
>JAVBXO010000252.1 GCA_030824535.1 Azonexus sp.
GCGTCGAAGTGTCCTTGCTGACGCCGCCGCAAGCGATGAGCTTCAGCAGCGAAGCCGACGCGCTGGCGCAACTGCGGCCCGGCATCGACGGCATCATCTTCGCCGCCGGCGGCCACCGTTCGACTTTTTTACCGCAGGTCTGGGAACAGCTGCCCGAGCCGGCGATCTTCATGGCCCATCTCAAGCAAAAAGCCGGTCTGGCGGCCGATTACTGGGCTGACGACGTCCGCCTTGAACGTTACGCCGTCCAGAAATGGCAGGAAAAAACATGTTGACCGCAGAATCGCTGCATCCCGGCCGCTGGTGGCATGCGCTGGGTGACGGCCGCATTCAGTGCGATCTTTGTCCGCGCGATTGCCAGTTGCACGAAGGCCAGCGCGGCGCCTGTTTTGTCCGCCAGGTAAAAAACGGCGCGATGCAGCTGACGACCTATGGCCGCTCGTCCGGTTTCTGCATCGACCCCATCGAGAAAAAGCCGCTCAACCATTTTTATCCCGGCAGCAGCATCCTGTCCTTCGGCACCGCTGGCTGCAACCTGACCTGCAAGTTCTGCCAGAACTCGGATATTTCCAAAGCGCGGGACATGGACAAGCTGATGGACAGCGCCACGCCGCAGGCCATCGCCAGCGCCGCCCGCCGTCACGGTGCCGACAGCGTCGCCTATACCTACAACGATCCGGTGATTTTTGCCGAATACGCCATCGATACCGCGCTGGCCTGCCGCGAACAGGGCATCCGCAATGTCGCGGTGACCGCCGGCTACATCCACCCGGCGCCGGCGCGCGAATTCTTTGCTGTGATGGATGCCGCCAACGTCGATCTCAAGGCCTTCACCGAGGATTTCTATCACAAGCTCTGTGTCGCCCATCTGCAGCCGGTGCTCGACATCCTCGCCTACATCCACCACGAGACCGATTGCTGGCTGGAAATCACCACGCTGCTGATTCCCGGCCATAACGATAGCGCCGGAGAAATCAGCGAGCTGGCGAACTGGATGATGCGCGAACTCGGGCCGGATGTGCCGCTGCATTTCACGGCCTTTCACCCCGCCTGGAAAATGAACACTGTCCCGGCCACGCCCGCCGGCACGCTGACCCAGGCCCGGCGCATCGCGCTCGATGCCGGCCTGCACCATGTCTATACCGGCAATGTCCATGACAGCGAAGGCGGCACGACCTTTTGCCCGGCTTGCCACGCGGCGCTGATCGTCCGCGACTGGTACGACATCCGCCGCTATGACCTGAATGCCAGCGGCGCTTGTCCGCACTGCCAGACGCCCATCGCCGGCCGTTTCGGCACGGCACTGGGACGCGATGGCCAGGCCTTCGGCCCGCGCCGCGTGCCGGTGCGGCTGGCGACTGGCTAGGCGCTCAGGGAAACGTGAATTAATCCCGGGGAAACGTGAATTAATTTGTCATCCCCGCGCAGAGCCTGCCCTCGACCTGATCGGGGGGCGGGGATCCATGACGGCAGTGAAAGCCGTGCCTACGCCTATGGATTCCCGCCTGCGCGGGAATGACGTGCATTGCCCGCCGCGAAAATCCGCCCCAGGCGCAAGACCGCGTCCTCGATCTGCGGCGTATGCGGATTGCCGCAATTAAGGCGCAGGCAATTGCGATACATGCCGCTGGGCGAGAACAGTTCGCCCGGCACATAAGCCACTTTCTCAGCCAATGCCGCTTCGTAACTGCGGCTGGCATCGCAGCCTTCGGGCAGCTCAACCCACAGCACGTAACCCGCCTGCGGCTGCGCCACCCGCGTTCCGGCCGGAAAATGCCGGGCCACGGCGTCCTGCATGGCCTCGACCTGACGCCGGTAATTGCGCCGCAATTGGCGCAACTGGCGTTCGTAAGCGCTGGACTCGAGAAATTCGGCCAGCACCAGCTGCGTCACCGGATTGGTCGCACCGCTGCTCATGGTCTTGTGCAGGGCCACCGCCGAACGAAAACGCCCGGCGGCGACGAAGCCGATGCGCAAGGACGGCGACAGGCTTTTGGAAAAGGACGAGCACAGCATGACATTGCCCGCCGTATCAAAAGCCTTGACCGGCCAGGGACGCTGTTCAGAAAAATGCAGGTCGCCATAAATGTCATCCTCGATCAATGGAATGCCGCGTGCTGCGGTCAACGCTGCCAGACGGCGTTTTTTGTCGTCAGGCATCACGCAGCCCAGCGGATTGCTGCCATTGGCCACCAGCAGGCAGGCGGCAATACCGCCGCCGCGCGAAGCCAGTTCCAGCGCCTCGACCGACAAACCAGTGCGGGGATCAGTGGGGATTTCCAGCGCTTTCAGACCGAGCATTTCAAGCAGCTGCAGCATCAGGTAATAAGCCGGCGATTCGACGGCCACGGTATCGCCGGGCTTGGTCACGGCGCGCAGGCACAGGCTCAGCGCCTCGGTGCAGGAATTGGTGATGACCAGCTCCTCGCTCGCCAGCGGCCCGCCCCAGACCAGCGAACGCCGCACCAGTTGCCGCAGCAGTGCCGGCTCGTCCATCTGCAGATAAGCTGCCGTTGCCAGCAATTGCGGATGGCGCCGGACCACGCCAGCGTACAAGCGGTGCAGCGCCGTAACCGGCAACAGCTCGTTGGCCGGCAAGGCCGCCGCCAATGGCGCCATGCCTGGACGATTACTGGCCTGCAGCACGCGCATCAGGCGTTGCGAAATATCGACCGAAATAGCCGCTTCCGGTGGCGCACGGGTTTCCAGCTCGGCCAGCCGTGGCGGTGGGCGGCGGACGAAATACCCCGACTGCGGCCGGGCTTCGACCAGCCCCCGGTCTTCCAGCTGACGCAGGGCCTGCACCACCGTCGACACCGATAGCCGGCGCTCCTGGGCCAGACGGCGCAGCGACGGCAGCCGCTCACCGCAAGCCAGCACACCGCTGGCAATCAGCCCGGCTAATTCACCCGCCAGTTTCTCGTAACGCAATTCTTCAGCCATACCCCACCCATACAGTTGCGCTCAAAAATGAGCAGTACAGTTGCCGGAATAAACAACTGTAGCGATCACAATTTAACTTTTTTGCAACTGTATCAGTAAGCCGGGCGAACCTACACTGTCAGCACCCAATGCGCGGAGACCGCCATGAAAATCAAGCTGAGTGCCAGCGAGCTCTGTCTGGCCGAAAACCATCCGCTACGTCTGGCAGAAGCCCGTGGCCTGGACGTCGTGTGCCTCGCCGGAACGCTATGGATTACCTGCAGCGGCCGGATCGAAGACATTTTCCTGGGCGCGGGCGAGTGCTATCGCATTCCGGACCAGCACGAACGGCTGCTCGAAGCCATCGGCGAGGCCCGCATTCGCCTGCGGCCGGCGCCGCCATCACCCACCAGCTGGGCTGATCGCTTGAAGGGACTGGTCGCCGGAAACTCCCTTTTTCGCCAAAAACGTTTGACCGCCGACCTGAGCTGTGGTTAAATGCCGGCCTGTTGTCTGGCGCGGGCGGTTAGCTCAGCGGTAGAGCACTGCCTTCACACGGCAGGGGTCACTGGTTCGATCCCAGTACCGCCCACCA
>JAVBXO010000049.1 GCA_030824535.1 Azonexus sp.
CGGCGTGGGGAGGAGAGGGCTGGGGCTTGCCGTGATTGAAGGCTCGGGGAGGGGCTGACTTATCCGGAAACGTCATTTTCGCATGCGCGATGATGACGGTTTAATTGGCTCTTCCCTGACAATAGGAGGTCAGGCATTCCAGCATGTTCGGGTAATTGAAGAACTGTCCGGTTTGGTAATTTTTTAGGAGCGGAATATCAACATGCACCGTCGAATGCCTTGCCATCAGAGCATTTCGGGCTGTCCGGTAGGTCAACTTATTGGACATCCATCTAAAATATCGGACGCTATTGGTGTCGATTACTAGTTGGGCGCCAGAACAATTTGTCACATGAGGAAATGACATGATTGAAATCTTCGTATCCCGTCCGAATTGGGCCCCTCCTATCATCGAGCACAAACTCGCGGACTTTTACCAGTTACTAGAAGATGTCGGTTTCAAGGCGAATACCATTGGTAAGAGCCAAGCACCGCTAATGTCTCCATTTGAGGACGTCCGCAGGCTTATGAAAAAGTGCAAATGCACAGTAGTCCTGGGCCTTCCTCAGGTCTTCATGCACACGGGCACCGTTAAGCACGAACCAATCACATCGCACCTTACTCTTCCAACCGAGTGGAATCAGATCGAGGCAACTATGTCACTAATGCTCGATCTTCCCACGCTCGTGCTATTGCATAAAACGGTTGCGGCCCGAGGAATTTTTGATCGCGGTGCAGCCAACGTTTTCGTATATGAATTCGACTCCCTTAACGATTCGTGGCTTACATCACTACTCCCAGCGCTTAATTCTTTAAAGAATGCGGTGAGCGCATGAAACCTCCTACGCCCAACGATTAAGGTTAGATCGTGATCGCAAAGCCCGTTAGCGTAACCCGACGCCCCTTCACTCCCGGCGGCCGCTTCTTTTTCACCCTGGTGACGGAAGGCCGGCGCCCGATTTTCGCTGCCCCCGAAAACAATAGGGGTCAGCCGTGTAGGTCGGGTTAGCGCAGCGTAACCCGACACCCACACCAGCACCCGCCCATGCACTACCGACGCGCCTTCACCCCCGGCGGTTGCTTTTTCTTCACCTTGGTAACGGCAGGCCGACGTCCGATCCTCGCCAGCCCCGAAGCGGTCGATACCCTGCGCCAGGCATTCCTTGCCGTGCGCCAATCGCGCCCATTCGAGATCAACGCGGCGGTGATCATGCCGGATCACTTTCATTGCATCTGGACACTGCCGCCGGATGATGCTGATTTTGCTACCCGCTGGCGGCTGATCAAAACCTGGTTCACCAAACATTGCGCCGAGACGCTACGCACCAAGCCTGATCCCGCCCGCGCCGCCAAGCGGGAACAGGCGCTGTGGCAGCATCGCTACTGGGAACACTTGCTGCGCGACGAAAATGATCTTGCCCGTCACGTTGATTACATCCATTACAACCCGGTCAAACACAGGCTCGCCGAATCACCGATGGATTGGCCCTATTCCAGCTTCCGACGTTACGTGCAGGCCGGCCTCTATCCGCCCGATTGGGGGCAAAGCGATAGGGATTTCGAGGGCATCGGGCGGGAATAACCGGGCTTTCCTCGTAGACAAAACACCCGCTACCACCCGGATGTCTGCTTTGCGCTGCGTGGCTGCTGATGATGTCGGGTTACGCTGCGCTAACCCGACCTACGGGGTCATCCCTGCCCAAACCGCTTTTCGCCTCAGTTTTGCGGTCGACCGCAAAATTGAGGGGTTTTTCAGCCGGGGGATTCAAGCTCGCTGTTTTGTAAAACAATAGGGTCAGACCAGAATGGCACTTACTTAAGTCAAGAACTTGCATGTAGGTGCGAATTCATTCGCACAAAATACCTTGACTGTGCGAATGAATTCGCACCTACGCATCATCGTCTTCCTCTAAAAATGGGGTCACAACATCGAGTTTTATAATGCCCTTGGCTTAAGCAATTGCCATTCGTGTCAGATCACGTTTATGCCAATGTAATTATTCTGCACCCCCTCGATTCTGACTGACCACCTTTCCCCTTGTTCAGCAGAGTCCCTTCAACAGCGCTCTGCTGACCCCAGCCCGGCCCAGCGTTTTCACCTCCCCGAAGCAGTCCGCAGAATCCAGCAGTTGCCCCCATCCAAACCCGTTTTGCCCTCAATTTTGCGGTCGACCGCAAAATTGAGGCTATTTCCAGAACGCGTGTTGAAGCCGAACTGTCCTGAAACGAATCTGTCCCGGCGAGGATCAGAGGCGATTCAAATCGCGCCGGCTGCTTTCAAGGTGGCGATTTCATCACTGCCAAAGCCCCAGGCCAAAAGCGTCGGTTGTGGGTCGGCTGCAGGTGAGGGCGGTAGTGGCCGCCCCGTCGGCGTTCCACTGAAGCGTGGCGCGGGGGCGGGCTGGATGACGCCGTTGACTTCGATGAAGGTTTGCCGTTCGCGGTTGTGCGGGTAGTTGGGGGCTTCATCCATGTCGAGCACGGGGGCGACGCAGGCGTCGCTGCCGGCGAAGATCGCGCACCATTCGTCGCGGGTCTTGCCGCGCAGCACGGCGGCGAGTTTTTCCTTCAGCGCCGGCCATTGCGCGCGGTCCCATTGCGACTGGAAGGCGGGATCGCTGATGCCAGTTTTTTCCAGCAGCAGGGCGTAGAACTGCGGTTCGATGGCGCCGACCGACAGCCATTTGCCGTCGCTGCACTGGAAGGTATCGTAAAAATGCGCGCCGCCGTCGAGCAGGTTGTCGCCGCGTTGCTGCGTCCATTGGCCCATGGCCTTGAGCGTGTACATCATGCTCATCAGTACCGCGGCGCCGTCGGTCATCGCCGCGTCGACGACCTGTCCTTTGCCGGTCTGGCGCGCCGAAATCACGCCGGCGAGCACGCCCATGGCCAGCAGCATCGCGCCGCCGCCGCAGTCGGCGACGAGGTTCAGCGGCGCGACCGGCTTGCCGCCGCGTTCGCCGATGGCGTGCAGGGCGCCGGAGAGCGAGAGGTAATTGATGTCATGCCCGGCGGTATGCGCCAGCGGCCCGGTCTGGCCCCAGCCGGTCATGCGGCCATAAACGAGTTTGGGATTGCGCGCCAGGCAGACGTCCGGCCCGAGGCCGAGGCGTTCCATGACGCCGGGGCGGTAGCCTTCGACCAGCACGTCGGCCTGTTCGATCAGGCGCAATGCCGTTTCGATGGCTTCCGGTTTTTTGAGGTCCAGCGCGACGACGCGGCGGCTGCGGTTGAGGATGTCGATTTTCGGGTCGAACAGGTCAGCCGTTGGGCGGCCGGTGCTTTTACGTTCGATGCGCAGGACTTCTGCACCTAGATCGGCCAACAACATCGCCCCCATCGGCGCCGGGCCGAGGGCGGCGAATTCCACCACTTTGAGTCCGTGCAAGGGGCCCATGTTTTGTCTCCTGGAATTATTTTTTCCCCTTCAAGGGGGTTGAGGCGGGGTTTGGCAGAGCACTGCTCTGCCCCGCCGAAACGGGCTGGCTGTGCAAAG
>JAVBXO010000047.1 GCA_030824535.1 Azonexus sp.
CGGCTCGAAGTCAGCGGCAATCTTGCGGTCAACGGTCAATTGGTCGGCCAAATGATGCCTGGCTATACGCCGCAGGAACTCGAGGTCATGCCGGTCCTGATCATGGGCGGCAGCGCCAGCGGCAACTTCAGCAGCCTCAGCCTGCCGGGCAATTTCGTTGCCAGCTACGGACGCGCCAGCGGCGAATGGACGCGTTTGATCTATTCCAGCACCGACGCCAACGTCTTTACCAACACCATCGGCAACAATGCCTGGGAAGATTCGCAAAACTGGCTGTTCGGCCTGCCGCAGGACACGCACAAGGTCGTCATCAGCGGTAGCAGTAACGTGCTTCATGGCAGCGGCACCGATACCATCGCCACCTTGAGCATCGACAGCGGCAACACGCTGGCGATCAGCGGCGGCTCCTTGAGCATCCTGGGCGATACACAAGTTGCTGGCGCGCTGTCGACCAGTGGCAACGGCATCCTGAAACTGGGTAGCAGCAGCATCATCAAGCAGCTGACGCTCGCCAGCGAGTTGCTCTTCAGCAACGGTACGGCAACGATCCGCAGCCTCAGTGCGCCCAGCCTCAGTATCACCGGCGGCGCCCTGACCCTCGGTCAGAACGCTGGCGATACTTCAAGCCTGTCCGGTGGCCCGCTCAGTGTTTCCGGCGGCAGTCTGACTCTCGGCGGCGGCACGGTCAGCGCCGGATCGGCCAGCATCGTCACGCCAGGCATAGTCAATTACCAGGGGGGCCAGTTGATCGGCCTGAACTCGCTATCGAACACCGGCACACTGAATCTGGCGGACGCCACCATCAACTTCCCGATCAGCAACACTGGCAATATCGGCCTGAATGGCGGCGTGACATTCACCCAGCGCTTTACCAATGAAGGCGGCACGCTCAGCGTTGCCGGCAATAATATCTTCCAGTCCGGCTTGCTGCAGAATGCCGGCACCATCCTGCTCAACAACGGCCAGATCACCGGCAATGTCACGGTCAATGGTGGCGTTCTGGGTGGCAACGGGACGATCATCGGCCAGCTCAGCGTCGGTACTGCCAGCCTGTCACCCGGTTTCTCGCCAGGTTCGCTGACTATCAATGGCGACCTCAGCCTGAGTCCAGGCAGTGTGCTGAACATGGAAATTGGCGGCACGACGCCAGGCAGCACTTACGACCAGTTGCAGATCAGCGGTGCAGTCAAGCTCGACGGCACGCTCAATGTCAGCACCTATGGTGGCTATGTCCCGACGACCGACAGCAGCCACGATATCCTGGTCTTTGGCAGCAGCAGCGGTAGCTTCAACAAACAAGGCCTGCCGAGCGGCCTCCAGACCGTGACCGGCAGTAGTGTCCTGCAGGTGCTGCCGAAGACCATCGTCGAGCCCCCCGTTCCCGAACCGGAGCCGATCATTAACACCCCCAGAGTGCTTCTCGCCAGCAACAGCATCATCAGCTCGCTGCAAAGTGTCGTCGGCCATGATGACGGCAGTCTGAACGTAGGCCTGGGCACCCCCTCCGAAAAAGCCCGGGACGAGAAAAACTCCGAAGAAACACTCCCCGCCTGTCCATAGGATGACCATGAAGCAATTGCTGTTTTATAAAGATGTCGCTGCCCTTTCCCCGGAACATCAGGGGCACTGGAAAGCCCGCGTGCCGCAGGATTTCCGCTTTGCCGCCGGCACCAACTCGGTGCCGCTGCTACTCCCGGAAATCGCCGATGCTGCCCGCGAATACCCGGTAGCCTTCGTCAAGACCGGCGAAAACAACTTCCTGCTGGCCTGCCTGCTCGGCCTGCGTGAAGATGAAAACCTGTGTGTCGACAGCGAAACCGGGCGCTGGACTGGGCGTTACCTGCCGGCCTTCATCCGCCGCTATCCCTTCCTGATTTCCGAAACGCCAGCCAAGGAATACATCGTCTGCTTCGACCAGGCAGCCACCAGTCTGGTTGGGCCGAACATTGAAGGCGAAGCGCTGTTTGCCGACGGCCAACCGACGGCATACACCAAGCAGATCATGGGCTTTCTCGACACCTTCCGGGTCCAGGCCGAAGATTCGGCACGCTGGGCGCGGCAGATGCATGATCTCGGCCTGCTCGAAGCCGTTTCGGCGGACGCCCGGATGACCAATGGCGAACGCTACGTGCTCAACGGCATTTACATGGTTTCCGAGAAAAAGCTCCACGCCCTGCCGGCGATGGAAATCCAGTCACTGTTTGCCCGCGGCGATCTGGCCCGCATCCATGCCCATCTGCTGTCGCTGGGCCATTTCTCCCGTCTCATCGAGCAGCTTGCCGAACGCTCCCGGAAAGATCAGGACGTAGCCAAGAGCGAGTTGCATTGACCCTAGTTCGAGTGTGATCCCATGACCATCGCCGTCAGCCGCCTCTGCCTTCTCCTTCTCGTGCTTTGTTCAACGCTCGCCAGTGCCGCGCCGGCTGGCGGCATCGTTGAGACCGAGGGCACGGTTTTTGTGACCTCGCCGGAAGGCAAGAGACGCATTGTTGCGGTCGGCTCCATTCTCGAAAAGGGCGACACGCTCCAGACCGAAAAGCAGAGTACGGCCAAGATCCGCTACGCCGATGGTTCGGAAATGTTCGTTCGCCCTTCGTCGAATCTGGTCATCCAGGATTTCAATTTCGATGAAAAGCAACCGGCCAAGGACTCCTTCGTGGTCGGACTGGTTCGCGGCGGCCTGCGCCAGATCACCGGCCTGATCGGCAAACGCGGCAATCAGGATGCCTACCGCCTGAACAGCCCGACCTCGACCATGGGCATCCGCGGCACCGACTTCACGGCCCGCCTTTGCCAGGCCAAGGAATGCGGCGGCGAAAGCAGCAAGAGCGACAAGCCCACGGCGGCAAACCGTCCGGTAGTGGCCAAGCTCGTTGATGCCAAGGGCAAGGTCAGCGCCGTGCAGATCAACGGCCAGCGCCGCGATCTCGGTGTCGATGGCAGTGTTTACCTGGAAGACCTGGTCGAAGTCGAAGCCAATGGTCATGCCGCGCTGCTGTTCAGCGACGAAACCCGCGTTGTAATACCCGGCAACTCGTCTTTCCGCGTCGCCGACTACCGTTACAAGGCCGACAAAAACGACAAGGGCGAGAGCGGCAAGATGTTCCTTGATGTCGTCAAGGGCAGCTTCCGCATGGTCACCGGCCTGATCGGCAAGCGCAATCCGGGCAGTGTCAGCGTCAATACCGGCACGGCAACCATCGGCATCCGCGGCACCAGCTTTGACCTCGCCTGTGTGCCCGCCGGCATCGACAATCCCGAAAGCTATACCGGGGGCAGCGGTGGTGCCGAATGCGGCGAAGGTCTGTACACCACCACCCGCGACGGCGCGATCAGCCTGACCAATCGTGATGGCCAGGTCGCCGTCTTCGCCGCCGGCCAGACAGGCTTTGTTGCCGGCCCGGACCAGGCGCCGGTGCAGCTCAAACAGACACCTGCCTTCCTCGAGCAAATCCCGGCGCC
>JAVBXO010000374.1 GCA_030824535.1 Azonexus sp.
GCATGAAGCACTGGGGCCTGGTCAGTTACCAGAAAGCCAAGGAATTCGCCGAACAATGCATCGCCCGTTTCGACGTGCGCTGCGGCGGGCCGGCTGCGGCGGCGCGTTCGCTGTCGGGCGGCAATTTGCAGAAATTCATCGTCGGCCGCGAAATCATGCTGGCGCCCAAGCTGATGATCGTCGCCCAGCCGACCTGGGGCGTCGATGTCGGCGCCGCCGCCTTCCTGCGCCAGACGCTGCTCGACCTGTCACGCACCGGGGTGGCCATCCTGGTGATTTCGGAAGAGCTCGAAGAACTGTTCGAGATCAGCGACCGCATCGCTGTCCTGGCCGCCGGCAAGCTTTCCGCCGCCCAGCCCAAGGCGGCGACCAATGCCGAATCGGTCGGGCTGCAAATGTCCGGCCTGTTCAACGAAACCGCCCAGCCCACGGAGTCCGGCCATGCACCTGCTTGAACCCCGCGCCCAGCCGTCGCAGTTGATGCGCTGGACGGCGCCCCTGATCGCCATCGTCGCCACGCTGCTGATGGGCTCCCTGCTGTTCTGGGCGCTCGACAAATCACCGCTGGCGTCTTTCCACGTCTTCTTCATCGAGCCGCTGGCGTCCAGTTACGGCTGGAGCGAGCTGCTGATCAAGGCCTGCCCGCTGATCCTCATCGCCCAGGGGCTGGCCATCGGCTTCAAGGCGCGCATCTACAACATCGGCGCCGAAGGGCAATTGATCGTCGGCGCGCTGCTCGGCGGCGGCGTCGCCATTTACTGCGAGGGCAGCGATGCAGCCTGGGTAATTCCGGCCATGGTCATCGCCGGCGCCATCGGCGGTGCCTTGTGGGGCGCCCTGCCGGCGCTGCTCAAAACCCGTTTCAATGCTGAAGAAACGCTGACGACGCTGATGTTGAGTTACGTCGCCACCTTCATCCTGTCCTACATAGTCAACGGCCCATGGCGCGACCCGGAGGGGATGAATTTTCCCCAGTCGATCATGTTTGGCGACAGCGCGCTATTCACCATCCTGCTCGAAGGTTCGCGGGTCAATACCTCGATCTTCATCACCCTGTTCGCCGTGCTCGGCTTCTGGCTGTTCAATGCCCGCAGCTTTCTTTCCTACCAGCTCGAAGTCGGCGGCCAGGCGCCAGCCGCCTCGCGCTACGCCGGCTTCTCGGCCAAGCAGACGGTGTGGTTCAGCCTGGTCATTTCCGGCCTGACTGCGGGTCTGGCTGGCGTTGGCGAAGTCGCCGGGCCGGTCGGCCAGCTCAATCTCAACATCTCGCCGGGCTATGGCTTCGCCGCCATCATCGTCGCCTACCTCGGTCGCCTGCACGCGCTGGGCATCGTCCTCGCCGGGGCCTTGATGGCGCTGATTTACCTCGGCGGCGAAGCGGCCCAGGTCAGTCTGCAGATGCCGGCGGCGATTACCGGTATTTTCCAGGGCATGTTGCTGTTCTTCCTGCTCGGTGCCGATGCCTTCATCGACAACCGCCTGCGCAAACCCATCCGCTAGCCGACTGAGGAACCCACCATGATCGACAGCCTGATTCCTGTTCTTGCCGGGGCCATCGCCGCCGCCACGCCGCTGATCTTCGCCGGCCTGGGTGAGCTGGTCGCCGAGCGCACCGGCGTTATCAACCTTGGCGTCGAAGGCATGATGCTGACCGGCGCCATCGCCGGCTTTGCCGCGGCCGCCGAAACCGGTTACGGCGCGGCCGCCGGTCTGCCGGCCGGGGCCATCGCCGGCGCGGCGACAGCGATGATCTTCGCTTTCTTCGCGCTGTCGCTGGCCGCCAACCAGGCCGCTTGCGGTCTGGCGCTGACCATTTTCGGCATCGGCCTGTCGGCTTTCATCGGCCAGCATTACGTCAGCTACAGCCTGCCCGGTCTTCAGCCGCTGGCCATTCCGCTGCTCTCCGACATCCCGTTGCTCGGGCCGGTGTTGTTCAAGCAGGATGCGGTGGTTTATCTGTCCTTCATCACCTTCGCCCTCGTCGCCTGGACCCTGGCCAAAACCCGCCTCGGCCTGCTGCTCAAGGCCGTCGGCGAATCCCCCGAAGCCGCCCATGCCATTGGCTACCCGGTGCTCGGCATCCGCTACGGCGCGGTGGCTTTCGGCGGCGCCATGGCTGGTATCGCCGGCGCTTATCTGTCGACCGTCTATACCCCGCTGTGGGTGCAGAACATGAGCGCCGGACGCGGCTGGATCGCCGTCGCGCTGGTGGTTTTTGCCACCTGGAAACCGACCCGCCTGCTGCTCGGCGCCTACCTGTTCGGCGCCGTGACCATTCTGCAATTCCACGCCCAGGGGTTGGGCATCGACGTGCCAGTGCAATTCCTTGCTGCACTGCCCTATGTCGCCACCATCATCGTGCTGGTCGTCATTTCCCGCGACCGCCGGCTCCTGCAACTGAACCTGCCGGCCTCGCTCGGCAAGCCTTTCCTGCCCTGATTCTTCAATGTCTACCCTGTTACTGAAAAACGCCGACGTTCTCGTCACCATGGATGCCGCCCGCCGTGAAATTCCCGGCGGTGGCGTCTTCATCCGCGATGGCGTGATCGAGGCGGTTGGTCCGACTGCCGAACTGCCAGCCACGGCCGACCAGGTCATTTCGCTGGCCGGCACCGTCGCCCTGCCCGGCCTGGTCAACACCCATCACCACATGTACCAGAGCCTGACGCGGGCGATTCCCGGGGCGCAGGATGCCGAACTGTTCGGCTGGCTGCGCCGGCTGTATCCGATCTGGGCCGGGCTGACGCCGGAAATGATCCGGATTTCGACCTTAACCGCCATGGCCGAGCTGATCCTGTCCGGTTGCACCACTTCCAGCGACCACCTTTATATTTACCCGAACGGCAGCCGACTCGATGATTCCATCGAAGCCGCCGCGACCATCGGCATGCGCTTTCATGCCGCGCGCGGCAGCATGAGCGTTGGCGAAAGTCAGGGCGGTCTGCCGCCGGATCGGCTGGTCGAAAGCGAAGCGGCGATCCTGAAAGACACGCAACGCCTGATCGAAACCTGGCACGACCCCAAGCGCCACGCCATGCAGCGCATCGTCGTCGCGCCCTGCTCGCCGTTCTCGGTCAGCCGCGACCTGATGCGCGAAGCCGCCGTGCTGGCGCGCAGTTATGGTGTCTCGCTGCACACGCATCTGGCCGAAAACGACAACGACGTCGCCTACAGCCGTGAAAAATTCGGCATGACGCCGGCCGAATATGCCGAGTCGCTCGGCTGGGTCGGTCACGACGTCTGGCACGCCCACTGCGTCAAGCTCGACACGCCGGGCATAGCCCTGTTTGCCCGCACTGGCACCGGCGTCGCGCATTGCCCGTGCTCCAACATGCGCCTGGCTTCCGGCATCGCACCGATCCCGGCGATGCGTGAGGCCGGCGTCAACGTCGGACTCGGTGTCGATGGCTGCGCCTCGAACGAC
>JAVBXO010000023.1 GCA_030824535.1 Azonexus sp.
ATATTGCACGATGCGAAGTTTGTTTTTACAATGTGAAAGATCAAGTAAGTGAAAACCGGGCTCGCGAACCGACCCAGCAAGCGCTAGAGTGGTGCTTCCCATCAGGTAGCACAGAACGAAAACCCACGTAGGAGACTAACCATGGCCGACCAGCCGAATAACCTGCCTGCCGACATCGATCCGCAGGAAACCAAGGAATGGATTGACGCCCTCGAAGGCGTCATCACACAAGAAGGCGCCCAACGCGCCCATTACCTGATCGAAAAGCTGATCGGCCAGGCGCGCGAGGACGGGATCGATATCCCCTACGCCGCCAACACCGAATACATCAACACCATCCCCGCCGACCAGCAGCCGAAATACCCCGGCAATCCGGACATGGAAATCAAGATCCATTCCTATATCCGCTGGAACGCCATGGCCATGGTCGTGCGCGCCAACAAGGACACCAACGTTGGCGGCCACATTGCTTCCTTTGCTTCGGCAGCCGCGCTGTACGACGTCGGCTTCTCGCATTTCTGGAAGAGCATTCACGACGAATCCGGTGGCGACCTGATCTTCTTCCAGGGCCACTCGGTACCGGGCGTTTATTCGCGCGCCTTCATGCTTGGTCGCCTGACCGAAGCGCAGATGGACAACTTCCGCCAGGAAACCGACGGCAAGGGCATCTCGTCCTATCCGCACCCCTGGCTGATGCCGGATTTCTGGCAGTTCCCGACCGTCTCGATGGGCCTCGGCCCGATCCAGGCCATTTACCAGGCCCGTTTCATGAAGTACCTGGCTTCGCGCGGCCTGATCGATGCCGCCAAGGCGGAAAAGCGCAAGGTCTGGGCTTTCCTCGGCGACGGCGAGACCGACGAAGTCGAATCGCTCGGCGCCATCGGCATGGCCGGTCGTGAAAAGCTCGACAACCTGATTTTCGTCATCAACTGCAACCTGCAGCGCCTGGACGGCCCGGTGCGTGGCAACGGCAAGATCATCCAGGAACTCGAATCGGAATTCCGCGGTGCCGGCTGGAACGTCATCAAGCTGATCTGGGGCACGCAGTGGGACACCCTGTTCAACCGCGACAAGAAGGGCATCCTGAAGAAGCGCATGATGGAACTGTGCGACGGCGAGTATCAGACCTTCAAGGCCAAGAACGGTGCTTACGTCCGCGAACACTTCTTCAACACCCCGGAACTGCGCGAACTGATTGCCGACTGGACCGATGACCAGGTCTGGCAATTGAACCGTGGCGGCCACGACATCTTCAAGATCTTCGCTGCCTACAACGCCGCCGTGACCCACAAGGGCGCGCCGACGCTGATCCTGGCCAAGACCATCAAGGGCTTCGGCATGGGCCAGGCCGGCGAAGCGATGAACATTTCGCACCAGCAGAAGAAGATGGATGTCGAGCAGATCGGCCGTTTCCGCGACCGTTTCGACCTGCCGGTGCCGGACGACAAGCTCTATGAACTGCCCTACCTGAAGTTCGCTGAAGACTCCGAGGAATACAAGTACATGCGCCAGCGCCGCATGGACCTCGGCGGCTTCCTGCCGCAGCGCCGCCGCAAGGCCGAGCCGCTGGCAATTCCGGCGCTCGACACCTTTGCCGCCCTACTCAAGGCCTCCGGCGAAGGTCGCGAACTGTCCACGACCATGGCCATCGTCCGCATCATGAACATGATGTTGAAGGACAAGAATGTCGGCAAGAACGTCGTGCCCATCGTTCCCGATGAGTCGCGTACCTTCGGCATGGAAGGCATGTTCCGCTCGGTCGGCATCTGGAACCAGGAAGGCCAGAACTACGTTCCGGAAGACCATGACCAGCTGATGTTCTACAAGGAATCGAAGACCGGTCAGGTGCTGCAGGAAGGCATCAACGAGTCGGGCGCGATGAGCGACTGGATCGCCGCCGCCACTTCCTATTCTGTACATAACGTCCAGACCATTCCGTTCTACATCTGCTACTCGATGTTCGGCATGCAGCGCGTGCTCGATCTGTGCTGGGCCGCTGGCGACCAACGCGCCCGTGGCTTCCTGATCGGCGGCACCGCCGGTCGCACGACGCTGAACGGCGAAGGCCTGCAGCACGAAGACGGCCACAGCCTGATTCTGTCCAACCTGATCCCGAACTGCGTTTCCTACGACCCGACCTTCCAGTACGAAGTCGCCGTCGTTGCGCAGGATGGCATGCGCCGCATGTTCGCCGAACAGGAAGACGTGTTCTATTACCTGACGGTGATGAACGAGAACTACGAGCACCCGGAAATGCCGGTCGGCGCTGAAGCCGACATCATCAAGGGCATGTACGCTTTCAAGAAGGGTGGCGATTCCGCCGGCCCGCGCGTCCAGCTGCTCGGTTCGGGCACCATCTTCCGCGAAGTCATCGCCGCCGCCGACCTGCTCAAGGCCGACTGGGGTGTCGAAGCCGACCTGTGGGGTTGCCCGTCGTTCAACGAACTCGCTCGCAACGGTCAGGACGTGCAGCGCTGGAACCTGCTGCATCCGCTGGAAGCACCGAAGCTGTCGCATGTTGAAGAAAAGCTGGCTGGCGCCAAAGGCCCGGTCATCGCTTCGACCGACTACATCAAGCTCTTCTCCGAACAGATCCGCCCCTTCGTCAAGGCGCCGTATGTCACGCTCGGCACCGATGGTTTCGGCCGTTCCGACACTCGCGAAAAGCTGCGTCACCACTTCGAGGTCGACCGTCACTGGGTCACCTTGGCGGCGCTGAAGGCCCTGGCCGACAACGGCGAAATCGCCCGCGAAGTCGTTGCCGCCGCGCTGGTCAAGTACAACCTGGATCCGTCCAAGCCGAACCCGATGTCGGTTTAATCAGGGAGAGACAACATGAGCCAAATCATTGAAGTCAAAGTTCCCGATATCGGCGATTTCGACGAAGTCCCGGTCATCGAACTGTTTGTCAAAGTCGGCGACAGCATCAAGGTCGACGACGCCATCGTCACCCTCGAATCCGACAAGGCCACGATGGATGTGCCCTCGACGGTCGCCGGCGTGGTTACCGAAGTTCTCGTCCAGCTCGGCGCCAAGGTTGCCGAAGGCGCCCTGCTGATCAAGGTCGAAACCGGTGGCGCCGCTGCCGTTGCCGCCCCGGCTGCAGCCGCTCCTGCCGCTACGCCGGCGCCGGTTGCTGCACCGGTAGCAGCCGCCCCCGCTGCCGGTGGTGGCGTGGTCGAAGTCAAGGTGCCGGATATCGGCGATTTCGACGAAGTCCCGGTCATCGACCTGTTCGTCAAGGTTGGCGACAGCATCAAGGTCGACGACGCGATTGCCACCCTCGAATCCGACAAGGCCACGATGGACGTGCCGAGCACGGTCAGCGGCGTGGTCAAGGAAGTGCTGATTCAGCTCGGCTCCAAGGTCAGCGAAGGCACGGTACTGATCAAGGTCGAAACGGGCGCCGCAGCGCCGACTGCC
>JAVBXO010000046.1 GCA_030824535.1 Azonexus sp.
ATGAGTTGGGCAAGGAGTTTGAGAGTCTCGGCGCGCACGGCACGGCGCAGGTTGCCAGTATCTTCGGCAGCTACCCGCTGATCCGTTCGCGCAACAGCAATCTGAGTGCCGCTCTGGCCTTCGATGCCAAGAAATTCGCAGATCGTGTCGATGCCACGGGCGGCGTTAACGACAAGAAGGCACAGGTGGCGACGGCCAGTTTGTATGGCGATCATCGCGATGCTCTGGGCGGTGGCGGACAGAATGCTTATTCCGTGAGCCTGTCGGCGGGCAATATCGACATTGACACCCCCGGCGTCCGGGCTTTCGATGATGCAACGGCGCAAACCAATGGCAGTTACCAGAAGCTCGGCTTCAGCGCCATGCGCCTGCAACGCCTGAATGACTCCCTGGCGCTGTACGCCAGCGTCAACGGCCAGCTGGCCTCGAAGAACCTCGATATTTCAGAAAAAATGGAGCTCGGCGGCATGTATGGCGTGCGTGCCTACCCGGAAGGCGAGGCCTATGGCGACCAGGGCTATGTCGTCAATCTTGAACTCCGCCAGGATTTGCCCTGGTTCTCCAGGCAGATTCCCGGACTGCTCCAGGGCGTTGGTTTTGTCGACACCGGCCACGTGACGATCAACAAAAATCCCTGGGCGACCGGCAAGAACAGCCGAACCCTGAGCGGTGCCGGTTTGGGATTCAACTGGATTTCGACCAAGGATTTCATGGTCAGGGCCTACTACGCCGTCAAGCTCGGTAATGAAACAGCACTCTCGGCGCCGGACCGGTCAGGCCGGTTCTGGATCCAGCTCGTGAAATATTTTTGAGCCGGGCAAGTCGTAGCGAACACCTGTTTCACCCGCATTCAATGCCTTCAGGAGCGACAAAATGAACGTTATCTATCGATCAATCTGGAATGAGACAACGGACACTTTTGTCGCCGTTCCCGAACTTGCCAAAAGCGGCCGAACTTCCTCCGCCAGCGGCGCCGCCGCCGCTAGCACTGCCGCCGCAGAGACCCGCTTTACCTTGAAAAACCTGGTGGTTTGCCTGTTCATGGCCTTCACCGCCAATGCCTACGCCCTGCCCACCGGCGGCCTTGTTTCGGCTGGTACCGCCAGCATCAGCGGCGGGGCAGGAAGCATGAATGTCGCCCAGACCAGCCAGAACGTGGCGATCAACTGGCAGAGCTTCAATATTGGCCAGAGCGAAGCCGTGCGCTTTGTTCAGCCCAACAGTAATTCGGTGGCGCTCAATCGCGTGCTGGGGGCGGATCCTTCAAGCATCTTGGGCAGCTTGAGCGCCAATGGCAAAGTCTTCCTGGTCAATCCGAACGGCATCCTGTTCGGTCGCGGCGCGGCGGTCAATGTCGGTGGACTGCTGGCATCGACGCTGAATATCAGCGACAGCGCCTTCATGGCCGGCAACTATGAGTTTTCCGGCAGCAGCAAGGGCCAGGTCATCAATCAGGGCGTGATTACCACCCAAGGCGACGGCGGCTATGTCGCCTTGCTCGGTGCCGATGTCGCCAATAACGGGACGATCGTCGCACGCCTGGGATCGGTCGCGCTGGCGGCTGGCACGGCCATGACCCTCGATGTCGCCGGCGATGGCTTGCTCAACGTGGTGGTCAATCAGGGTGCCGTCAATGCCCTGGTGCGCAATGCCGGCCTGATCCAGGCCGATGGCGGGACGGTGCTGCTGACCGCCCAGTCCGCCGGGCAGTTACTGCAAAGCATGGTCAGCAATAGCGGCATCATCCAGGCGCGCAGCCTGGAAAATCACAACGGTACGATCAGGCTGCTGGGTGATGCAGCAGGCACGACGGTACAGGTTGGCGGTACGCTCGACGCTTCCGGTTCAGCCGCCGGACAGACGGGCGGCGTGGTCAAGGTACTCGGCCAGACGGTCAATCTTGCTGGCGCAGAAATTAATGTCGCCGGTGATGCCGGCGGCGGTAGTGTTCTGGTCGGCGGCAACTTTAACGGTGCCGGCCCGGAACAGAATGCCAGCGCGACGAACATCAGCGCTGATTCGCGGATCAATGCCGATGCGATCAGTGCCGGCGACGGCGGCCGCATTGCCGTCTGGTCTGATGGCGAAACCGCGTTTGCCGGCAGTCTGTCGGCACGTGGCGGCGCCAACGCCGGCAACGGTGGCTTTATCGAAACTTCCGGCAAGCATCTGTCCGTCGCCGATGGCGCGCAGGTCAATACGCTCGCCCCGCGCGGTGCTCCAGGGAACTGGCTGCTCGACCCTCCCGATTTCACGATTGGCGTCGCCGGAGACATCACCGGCCCGACCCTGAGCGGCAATCTGGTGACAACGAGTGTCACCATCACCAGTGATGGCGGTCTTGTCGGCATCAATGGCGACATCCATGTCGATCAGCCGCTGACCTGGACGATCTCCGGTGCGCCAACGACGCTGACCCTGAATGCCTTTCGCGACGTCAACGTCAATCAGGCCATTACCACGACCGGCGGCAGTCTGGCATCCAATGCCGGGCGCGATGTCAACCTGGGTGCGGCGATAACTGCAACCGGGGGCAGTATCACTTCGACCGCCGTGCGCGATGTCAATATCAATGGCGGCGTGACCACGACCGATGGCGGTTTCAGTTCGATCGCCGGCAATAACGTGAATATCAACGGCGCAGCCTTGACGACCACCCGGGGCAATGTGCTTTTCCGTGCCGACAATGACGGCACGGGACCGGGCGTCGCCGGCGGTACGGTCGTCTTTGCTGCGGGTACGCCACCGATGGCCGTCACTGGCCCCGGTGCGGCAGTGAGCATTTTTTACAATCCGACTTCCTACGCCACGCCAACCAATTACGCTCCGAACTTCACCTTGACCGGGGGCGCCACGCTGGCGCCATTCATGTGGGTCTTCGCCCAAGCCAATAACAAGGTATACGACGGCAATACGACGGCGAGCATGATTTTTAAAGGCGATCCGACCCTGGGCGGTGTCGTTACCCTGCTTCCTGGCGTTGCCACTTTCGATACCAAGAACGTCGGCGTCGGCAAGACCGTGACCTTCGCCGGCTTCAGCCTGGGTGGCGCCGATGCGGCCAGCTTTGCCCTGTTCTCGGGCGCCGGGACAACGACTGCCAACATCACGCCGCTGGCGATTATTGGCAGCATCACGGCCGCCGACAAGGTCTATGACGCCAATACCAGCGCCACCATCCTGACGCGCAGCCTGGCCGGCGCCATTGCCGGTGATACCGTCAGCTACGCGGGCGGCACGGCGGTGTTCGGTGACAAGAATGTCGGTGTCGGCAAGGCCGTGACCGGTAGCGGTCTGGCCCTGGCTGGTGCCGACGCCGGTAACTACACGGTCAATGCGGCGGCTGCGACCACCGCCAGCATCACGCCGCTGGCAATCATTGGCAGCATCACGGCCGCCGACAAGGTGTACGACGCCAA
>JAVBXO010000394.1 GCA_030824535.1 Azonexus sp.
CGGCGAGCGGATCAGGTCGGCCAGCGAACGGCTGTCGACAACCTCGCCGTCAATCTCGGTCACCAGCTCGAGGCTGGTCAGATCGGCCAGCGGCTTGACCGAAGAAATCGGCAGCGCACCGTCAAAGCACTTTTCCTTGATCGCCGGACGGTAATAGCTGGTGTGCGGCAGGCTCAGGTCGGCGGCGAGAACGATGCCGGCGACGGCAGCCAGCGCTTCACCGGCGCTGGCCCGGGCCACAGCGCGGCCCATGACCAGGCCGATGGTCGCCGCGACCTCGACGGTTTTTGCCCCTTGCGGCAGGTGGACCGCAGAACCGCAGGCAACGCGGGTATTGGCCGGCTTGATATAGAGCACCGGTGCCTTCGGGGCGCCCTTGTAAGGCGCGTCCTCAAGCGAACCGATTTTCTGGACGGAGACGGTGTCATTGAGGATGACGCCGTACACCGTGCCGCACACTTGCTGTTTGATCATGTTTCTAGACTCCGCTCAACCGAGGAAATGAACCAGGCCGAGACACAGGACAGGGAAGAAGACGAGCGCGATGATGCGAATGAAATCCGAAGCAAGGAAAGGCATGACCCCCCAGGCGGTATCCTTCATCGGCACGTCCTTGGCAATCTTGTTGATGACGTAGAGGTTCATGCCGACCGGCGGATGCACCAGGCCGATTTCGACGACCATCAGCGCCAGGATGCCGAACCACACCGACTTGTCATCGACGCTCATGCCGAAGAAATCCAGACCCATGACCATCGGGTAAAAGATGGGAATGGTCAGCAGGATCATCGCCAGCGAATCCATGACGCAGCCGAGCAGGATGTAGATGACCAGGATGGAGAACAGCACGACCAGCGCTGGCAGGCCGCTGCCCTGCACCCAAGTCGCCAGCTCGGTCGGCATTTGCGACAGGGCCAGGCTGGAGTTCAGCAGGTCGGCGCCGATCAGCACCATGAAGATCATGCCGGTCGCGTGGGCCGTGCCATAAATGCTTTGCAGGAAGTCCTTGCTGCGCATGCCGCCGGAAACCGCGGCGATGATGCCGCAGGCTGCCGCGCCGATCGATGCGGCTTCGGTCGGGTTGGCCCAGCCGCCGTAGATGCCGACGATGACGACGAGGAAGACGCAGAGCACTGGGATGATGTTGATCTGGGCCTTGATCATCTCGGCAAACGGCACCTTGGTGCCAGCCGGGCCGGCCGTCGGGTCACGGCGGACGACGATGGCGATGACCAGGATATAGCCCAGCGCGGCGATGATGCCGGGAACGACCGCGGCGACAAACAGTTTGCCGATCGATTCCTGGGTCAGCACGGCGTAGATGACCAGCGGCACCGACGGCGGAATCATGATGCCGAGCGTGCCGGAAGCGGCCAGCGTCGCCGTTGCCAGCTTGCCGGAATAGCCGGCGGCCTTCAGTTCCGGCAAGGCCACCTGACCCATCGTCGCGGCCGTTGCCAGCGAGGAACCGCAGATCGCCCCGAAAGCGGCGCAGGCAGCGGTCGAAGCCATCGCCAGACCACCGCGCCAGTGGCCGATCAGCGTGCCGGCGGCCTTGAACAGCGCCTTGGACAGGCCGCCGTGGGTGGCGAACTGGCCCATCAGGATGAACAGCGGAATCACTGCCAGGTCGTAATTGGAAACCCGGGCGTAAACCAGATTATTGAGGGTGTACAACAAGCCGGCGGTTTCGCCGTTGTTCATCACCAGGTAGATGCTGGCGCCGGTGATGAACATGGCCATCGTGATATGCACACGGATGGCCAGCATCGCCAGCAGACAGCCAAAGCCGATCAGGCCGATAGCGGTACCGCTCATTTACTTGCTCCCCGGAATTTTCTTGGTCGGATGGAAGTGCGCGTAGGCCCGGTAAGCCGCGCAGACCATCATCAGGAAAAGGCCCGGCACGAGCAGCGCCGTGGGGATCCACAAAGGCAGCGACACCAGCGTCGTGACTTCCTGCGATTCGTGCGTGGCTATCGCCGACAACACCGTGCGCCAGACCAGCACACCGGAGACCAGCGTAAACAAGACCTCGGCGATGCCGTCAATCGGCCGCTTCAGCGAGTCGCGCATGTTTTCGGTAAAGAAATCGACCTTGATATGCTCGCCGAGCAGCGTGCAGTACGGCAGGAAAGCCGTCGCCGCCACCGCCGTACCGGCCTGCATCAGTTCGATATCACCGGTCACCGAGCCGAAGCCGAGCTTGCGGCCAATGATCGACACCAGCGACATGGCGATCAGCACGATGAACAACATCCCGCCGGAAATCGCCATGCCCTTGCCGGCCATGATCAGGTAATGCTCGATCTTGTCGTGTTCGACCAGTTCGTGGGGAATGCCCATCGGATCCTGCATCGCTGTTCTCCTTTATTGCCTTGTTTTTACTTGTTGGTGCCGGTCAGCTCACGCGCCGAAGCAATCAGCTTCTTGCCGTCCAGCCCCTTCTCGGCCACCTGCTTGGCCCAATCTTCTTCAACACTGGCCGTCGCCTGCTTCATCGCCGCGACCTGGGTGGCGCTGAAGTTGGTGATCTTGTCGCCCTGGGCAGCGATGCGCTTGCGCGTATCGGCCGCCACTTCGTCGAACATCGCGCCGAACTTGCCAACCATGACTTCACCGGTGGTCTTGTCGACGATGGCCTTGAGATCGGCCGGCAGATTGTCGTACTTCTGCTTGTTCATCAGCACCGTCAGCACCGTCGCCGTCGGGTGAGCCACACCCGGCGCCGGCTGGGCGTGGAACTTGGTGACTTCGGACAGCTTGGTCGGATAAACCAGTTCCCAAGCGCCCAGCGAACCATCAACCACGCCCTTGGCAATCGCTTCGGTGACCTGCGCCGGCGGCATGGCGACCGGCGAACCGCCGAGCGCGCTCAGGGTCTTGGCACCCACACGCGTCGAGGTGCGCAGCTTCATGCCGGCAAAACCGGTCAGGCCGACGATTTCCTTGTTGGCGGTATGCACGGCCTGGCCGCCGTCGGTATGGAAAGCCAGCACCTTGTAGGCCGCGAATTCCTGCTGGGCGTTCTGCTGGTAATACTTCCACAGCGCCCTGGAGCTGTCGGTGGCATTGGTGACCATGAAGGGCAGCTCGAAAGCCTCGATGGCCGGGAAGCGCCCGGCGGAATAGCCGGGGCCGGTCCACACCACGTCGGCAACGCCATTCTTGACCTGATCCGCCAGTTGCCCCGGCGTGCCGCCGAGTTGCATGGCCGGGAAGAACTGACAGGCGATGCGGCCGGTGGACAGCTTCTTCATTTCCTCGCACCACGGCTGCAACACCTTCTGCTGCGTCGGCGCGGCGGAGGGCAGGAAGTGGGCAATCTTGAAAGTGACTTCCTGGGCAGCAGCCGGCAGGGAGACTGCAGCAGCAGCCACGGCACCAACCAAAGCAAAGCGACGGTAGTTCATTCGACA
>JAVBXO010000383.1 GCA_030824535.1 Azonexus sp.
TGGCGGTGCCGCTGGCATTGCCGGCCCCCAGGTCCACGCTGACCGCTGCCGTGGCGTTCTGATAGGTGACGCGGTTGGCATTGTCGAGATTCAGCGTGTCGGTGATCAGACCGCCGTTGATGGTGTCGTTGCCGGCACCGCCCTCGAAAATTTCCAGGGTCATCGCCGAGCTGCCGACGATGCTGTCGTCAAAGGCCGTAGCCTGCAGGTAGTAGAAATTGACGACCTTGTCGACGCCATCAGCGCCGGTCACCGTGCCAGATCCGATCGAGCCGTTGCCGGTGATGCCGGCGAGATTGACGTTGATGGCGCCGGTGGCAGCGGTGTAGCTGAGGGTGTTGCCATCGCTGTAATTGATCCGGTCAAGCGTCAGGCCACCGTTGATGCTGTCGTTGCCGACATTGCCGATCAACAAGTCGGCGCCAGCGCCGCCCATCAGGGTGTCGTTGCCCACGCCGCCAAGCAGGCTGTCGTTGCCATTGCCGCCGAGCAGTTTGTCGTTGCCGGCGCCGCCGTTCAGCGAATCATTGCCGGACCAGCCTTCCAGCCAGTCGTTGCCGGCGCCACCGTTCAGGGTGTCGTTGCCGGTAAAACCGGCCAGGCGGTCAGCGCCGACGCTGCCGGTGAGGCTGTCGTTGCCGATGAGCATCTGGGCCACTTCGGCGGTCAGGCGATACAGGGTCACGCCGTCGACGGTGTAGCCCATGTCGTAAGAATTGTTGCTCATCTGGTAGCTGGTACCGGTGAGCGTGAAATAGGCGGCGCCACCGAGCTTGCCGCTGATATCGGTCAGTGTGCCGCTGAAATTGGTATTGATGGGGTCGAACATCAGCGGGGCGCTGCTGTCACCGCCGGTGAGGACGTAGGTGACATAGTCATCGCTGATGGTGAACTGGTTGCCGGCAATGCTGACAGTATTGTCGCCATAGCCTTCGCTGGGTTGAAGGATGTTGCGGTAATCGAAGGCGGTGGAAGCAGTAAATTTGGCCATGGTCGAATCCTTTCCCGAAAAATATTTATTTTTGTAGCTACTTTTTAAGTATAGACGTACCGGATGGTGAAATTGCGAATGTCAGCGTTGCTCAGTCTTCTGGTGTTTGCTCGATGTCGCGCGGGTCGCCATGGTGCTGGTCGTAGCCGGCCAGGCCGATCAGCGCCCGGACCAGCGCGTAAGCCAGCCAGCGCCGCAGGCGCGAATGCCAGGGGCTGGCAGCGTGGTGTGCCGACAACCTTTCGGCCGCACCATTGCGCATGGCTTCTTCCAGGCTGGCGCGCAGTTCGCCGGCAAATTTCCGGTCGCGGATGAAGAGATTGCCTTCCTTGGCCAGCAGCAGGCTGAAGGGGTCGATATTGGACGAGCCGACGGTGGCCCATTCGCCGTCAATGACCGCGACCTTGGCGTGCATGAAGCTTTTTTCGTATTCGAAGACGCGAATGCCGACGCTGAAGGCCGCTGAGTACAGGGCTTGGGTGGCGTAGGTCAGCAAGCGGTGATCGCTTTTGCCCTGCAGCAGGATGGTGATGCGCACACCCCGCCGGGCGGCGTTGTACAGCGCCCGACCAAAACGGATGCCGGGCAGGAAGTAGGCATTGGCGATGAGAATTTCCTCGCGCGCGGCGTTGATCGCTTCCATGTAGGCGTTGAGGATGTCGTTGCGGTGGCGGATGTTGTCGCGGATCAGGAAGACCGCCTGTTGCTCGCCGGCGACCGGGAATTCAGGCGCGGCGAAGGGCTGGGCGCGCAGGCGGTGCTTCAGGCTGGCCCAGAAAACGATCTCCCACATCTTGCGCGCGGCAAGGTGGATGCTTTTCAGCACCGGCCCCTCGACCTGCACCGCGTAGTCGTAATGCGGGCGCATTTCCAGCGGCGCATTGTCGTCGTCGATGATGTTGATGCCGCCGACAAAGGCCAGGCGGGCGTCGATGACGACCAGCTTGCGATGCAGGCGGCGCAGGCGGTGGCGGCGGAAGTGAAAGCGGCTGATTTCCGGGCGGTAGATCAGCACCCGGACGCCCGCAGCAAGCATTTGCCGCAGGAAGTCGGCGGCGAAATTCTGGGCGCCAAAGCCGTCGACCGTAACATTGACCCGTACGCCGCGCCGGGCTGCGCGGCATAGCGCAGCGGTGACGGCACGGCCGGTGACATCGTTGGCGTAGATGTAGCTTTCGAGAAAAATCTCGCGCTTCGCGTCGTCGATGGCCGCCAGCAGCGCCGGGAAATACTCCCCGCCGGAATTGAGCAAGGTCAGCCGGTTGCCCGGCTGGAATTCAATATCCATGCCTCGTCAGATGCGCCGAAAGCGCCGCATGGTCGGAAATCGCCGCCCAGGGCTGACCGTGATGGACGCAGGTTTCATGGATGTTGAAGCCGCGCAGGTAAATCCGGTCGAGCCGGAACATCGGCATGATCGCCGGAAAACTGCGCACCGGCAGGCCCTTGCTGCAGCTCAATGCTTCGCGCAAACCCAGGCGGCTGACGATCTCGTCGCCGGCGCGGTTGCGCCAGTCGTTGAAATCGCCGGCAATGATCAACGGCGCCTGCGGGTCGATGCTGCTTTCCAGGTAATCGCCCAGCGCCTGCAGTTGCTTCCTGCGCGAATAGCCGAACAGCGACAGATGCACGCAGACGCAATGCAGCGCCGGACCTGCCGGCAACTCGATCTGGCAATGCAGCAGGCCGCGCTTCTCGAACTGCAGGTGCGTGACGTCCTGGTTGTGCGACTGCAGGATGGGAAAGCGCGAGAGGATGGCGTTGCCGTGGTGGCCATGGTCGTAAATCATGTTGCGACCATAGGCCGAGGCCGGCCAGACATCCTCGGCAAGAAATTCGTGCTGCGGGTTGCTTGGCCAGTCGGCATGGTTTTCTGCATGCTCCAGGTGCAGGCCTTGCACCTCCTGCAGGAAAACAATATCCGGATTCAGCCCCCGCAGCCGCTCGCGCAGCTCATGCACCATCATCCGCCGGTTGAATTGCGAAAAGCCTTTGTGGATGTTGTAAGTCACCACATGCAGCTCGTGCCCCCATCCCTTGATCTCGCTGGTGCTCATTGCTTGTCTCTCTGGTTATTGAGCTTTGTGGCTAGTGTAGGGCTTGCTGTTGCGGTCGACCATCTTTGAGGGGGGATTTTGCTGCTTGGGGTGGGGGTTTGTTCTTGCTTTGGCTGAGGGGCTTACCTGCTTGAGCAGCGGGCTTGTTTTACCGCTGCTTTCCGCCTTGAGGGCGGGCGTACTTTCTTTTGCTTCGCCAAAAGAAAGTAGCCAAAGAAAAGGCGACCCCAGGTTACGCGGTTGGCTGCGCCAACTGCCCTGCGCTACTCGAAAGCGGCGGGGGCTGCGGAACTCGGCCCGTTGGGCCTCAAACAGTCCTCGCCCTTTATCCGCCGCTTTCTCCGTTGCTCGGCGCTCCACATGGGG
>JAVBXO010000100.1 GCA_030824535.1 Azonexus sp.
TGCCACCCCGTCATGGATCTTGAAATATGGATTCTCGATACCAAGCTTGCGTGCTGCAGCCTGAGGAAGAGCTATTTTTTCGTAGCCTGGAAATTTATCAAAACGACAGAATTTCTCTGGAACTTTGGCAAAACCCGGTTCTACCCGCAGGCCTACCGGAGCATTCTCTGGCTGACTATTGCGGCGAGCCAGGAAACGCTTGACCAGTTGCTCCTTGGCACTTCCAACAAGTCCGAAATTTTGTTTGGTCACAGGCCGAGCTGTCCTTTTTCAATATCTGCAATGACTACATCCAGAACTTCACGTGAAACCGATTCACCATGTTGCGCAGCCATACTGAAGGCCATTGCAGAAAGATCACTGACATCTTCCCCACTAGCGTCACTAACTGCCAAGCGCTCCATGATGCGGGCGGTCACCCGCTCAACGGTTGGCCCCTCATTAAGCATCATGGCCGGCACCTGAATCCCGAAGCGTTTTTCCAGACCTAGCGCCAGTTCAACCCCCATCAGCGAATCAAGGCCCAGATCGTGCAAGGATCTCGCAGGATCGATACGGTCAGCACTGACGGCAAGAATCTGCGCTACTTCCTGAGTAATCAGCAGCGCCACCAGTACACGAACCTCATCCGGGGATTTCCCTTCGATCAACGCCTTGAAGTCGTCGAGATTCTCAGCTCCGCCAGCGGCATCGTCACTATGGCGGCGCAAGCTGACAAAGCGAGGTCCTTGTACCGAAGGCAACAGGCGGGCCAAGGCGGAAAACTGGAAATCGGCAATAGCCAGGTTAGCCTGCTCGGCAGAGAGTGCGCGGCCAAGCATGCGCAGAGCCGCGTCAGCGCTCAGCGCTTCAGCGCCGAGCTTGCTCACCAGACTATCTTTGACTGCCTGATTACGTGTCAAGTAACCTGCATCGCCAATTGCCCCCCAGCCAATACAGGTCACTGGCAACCCCTGAGCACGCCGCAAAACAGCCAGGCCTTCGAGCCAGGCATTGCCAGCGACATAGTTGGCCTGACCAGGATTGCCGATATAGGTTGTAACTGACGAATAGAGCATGAAATGATCAAGTGCCAGATTGGCAGTCAATTCATGGAGGTTCCACGCCCCCTTGATCTTGGGCTCCAGGACGCTGGACATACGCTCGGCATCGAGATTACTTATCAGTGCATCGTCAATGACCATCGCTGCATGAAAGACGCCCTTCAGCGGGAGCATCCCTTCGTGGCGAAGCGCCTGGGCAAGCGACTCCCGATCAGTGACATCACAGGCCAGGACAATTGCCTGAGCCCCAAGCTCCTGGATGCTAGCAATCGCCTCATCAGCCCCGGGCGTGGCAGCACCACGGCGGCTCAACAGTACGAGTTGTCCGGCCCCATTGCGCGCTAGCCAACGTGCCGTTTCCAGTCCGAAGCCGGAAACACCACCGGTAACCAGATAGGCGCCCTGTCGATCAAAACCGATGTCCTGATGGTACGGCAGTAGTGATTGCGGCGCGATGCGCGCACCGTCGAAGCTGACGATAACCTTGCCAATCTGCCGCGCCTGCTGCATATAGCGGAAAGCGTCGACCACCCGCTCAGCCGAAAAAACGCGCACAGGCAAAGGCGACAAGACACCATTGTGGAACAGCGCCATCACATCACGGAACACCTGGCCGGCAAGATCCGGGCGGGCAATCAGCAGCTGGTCGGCGTCGATGCCAAAGTAACTGATGTTGTTCTTGAACGGACGCAGCCCGATCGGGGTGTTTTCGAAGAAATCCCGCTTGCCGAGTTCAAGGAAACGACCAAATGGGCGCAGTACGTGGAGGTTCCGACGAATGGCTTCGCCGGCCAGTGAGTTCAGGACGACATCGACACCTTCGCCATTGGTCACTGCAAGAATCTGCTCAGCGTAGGCCAGGCTGCGTGAATCGAAAACATGATCAGCCCCGAGAAGTGCGACGAACTCGCGCTTTTCATCGCTGCCAGCCGTGGCAAAGACTTCGGCACCCAGATAGCGCGCCAATTGCACTGCGGCGATACCAACCCCGCCGGCGGCGCCGTGGATCAACACCCGTTCACCGGGTTGTATATTGGCGAGTTGCTTGAGTGCGTAATAAACAGTAAAGAAAACGGTCGGAACAGTTGCTGCTGACTCGAAAGTCCAGGCTTCGGGCTTCGGCGCAAGGGCATTAGCCCGGGTTACGACGTGGCTGGCGAAACAGGCTGAACCAAAGCCCATCACTGCATCACCCGGTTTGTATTCATCAACCCCCTGGCCAACACGGGTTACCACCCCGGAAAATTCCAGACCCAGGCTGGCGCCAGCGAAGCCGTGTTCAACGGCCTCATCAGGCAACAAGCCCATGACGTACATGATGTCGCGGAAATTGAGACCGGTGGCAAGCGGACGGACTTCAATTTCTTCCGCAGCCAATTCGCGTTCCGGCTGTTCCAACCACACCAGGTTGCGTAACTGTCCCGGAACACGAAAATCGAGGCGATATCGCTTGCCCTCCTGCCCTTGCCGAGGCGGCACCTTGAGTTCGCTTTTATACATCCGCAAGGCATGACGGCTGGCAGCTTGCAGAACCACTTCGTTCTCGCCATCCGGATTCAATAATTCATTGATCAGCAATTCGGCCAAAGCCACAGCCTTGGCGGGTTTCGGTAGATCGATAAGTTGGCAACCCAATCCCGGATATTCGTTCATCAGCACACGGCCGAAGCCCCATAGCGCAGTATGGGCAGGATTGAAGAATTCAGGCTCGACCATGCCGTCGGCTGGCACACCACCCCGGGTAACAAAGCGAAGTTGTGGCAGCTGCGATCCGGCAGTCAAGGCTTGCACCAGACTCAAGGCGTCAATCGACAGCATCGTATCGTCGGGTCCATGATCACCTGCAAAAAGCAGGACTTGATCGATGGCAGCATCGAATTCCTGTTGCAAACCGCCAAGCATTGCCCCCGCCGAGTCCCGAGTACGTAATGCTTTTCCATACTCGATAGCAACTGCAAGTTGCCCCCGCGCCGCCAGAATCTGTTGCAAGGCTTGGGCGATTTCGGCTGTTGCAGCATCGCCAGCGAGCAACAGCCAGCGGGCAGGTTCAGGGTGGCTTTGGGTGACCGCCGCTTCTGTGTGCTTTGCAAGCACCATGTAAGCGCCAACAGAACGACTCTCGCCAGCAGGCTCACGACAGATTTCAACCTCTGCGAAACCCAGTGCGACCAACTCGGCTTGCCAAGCTTGCGGAGTAAGCAGCTTACGCCCCCCCCAAAGCAGATCAGTGAGAAGATCAGCATTGCGTTCGGCAAGCGCCAGCAAACCACCGCTAGCCAAGCGATCCTGGCCCCAGGCCAGCATGGCGCGGGGATCGGACATTCCATTCAGCGCATGACGGAAAATAACAACATCGTACTTTCCAGGTAGGCCAATCTTGGCTTTGAGCGTCGGCGGAGAGGTTTCGAACTCGGCGACGCTAACCCACTCTTCGTACTGATATTCGTGGCGCAGATGATCACAGGCTTCGAGATCAACGTGGGCAAGCACGTAGTCAACTGCGCTGGTATCGACCCGATGCGCAAGATGGCGCGGCACCTCGCTGAGACCAGCGGATATTTCCAGGACGCGCAGGCGTTTGTTGGCAGGCAGGCTCCTGATTAACTCTTCGAGCAGTTGTTCGACAGCGACACGGTTACCGCGATAGGCAATTGACTCGTCGAACAGTGTCTCCAGTTGATGACTGCGCCGCATATCTGCTGTCAACGCTGCGGGATCAAGATTGCCCGAGAGCAACGGAGCGAGCGCACGGCCCATCCGCCCAGCCAACACATATTCCTGTATTCCTTCGGGATGTTCGGCCAGCAGGGTACGCCAGATTTCCGGTGCCGTAGCCATATCATTATCGGCTAGCTGCCAACCGTCCTCGCCTCTGACAAGACAAGCCTGTGCAACCAACAGATCGCGAACCCAGCGCAGCAAGCGGCGGTGTTCGTCGTTGGTACTTGCACTATCGTCGTCGAGCCAAACTTGCGCGACTTCCGGCAGTGAGAGCAGCAGAGCCTGCATGGCGTCATAGGCAAAGACACTGACCAGCGCTTCCAGCAAGGGCTGAACTTCTCCGAAATAGACATCCCGCTTGAGCTCGACTTCCTGATCAACCAACCAGTCCCTGATCTTGCCGACTAGCAAAGACACGGGCGGCAAGGCACTCACAGCACCAGGCACTTCGTTGGGCTGAACGACCGGAATGATTTTCCAGCAGGCCGGGTTGCCCCATTTATCCTGACGCAGAGAAGCGGCACGGAAGCGGCAATCGGTCAAAATAGCCACTTTTTCGCCGTCAACCGCCAGCAATTCGAATTCGGCCAGTACCGAGCGCAGGCTGCGGCGCAGGATACGGGTACGGAAGCTTGCGA
Source organism: Azonexus sp. (assembly GCA_030824535.1). Classification (GTDB taxonomy): domain Bacteria; phylum Pseudomonadota; class Gammaproteobacteria; order Burkholderiales; family Rhodocyclaceae; genus Azonexus. The sequence goes on from JAVBXO010000100.1 coordinate 4,403, forward strand.
CCGGCACGGAACGAAGCAGGCGCAGGCGACCGACCTTGACGGGTAGCAAGGGCAGGCCAAAACCAGCTTCGATTTCGCTACGGAAAAAATCGAGCAGCGATTGAAAGCAAACGTCAACGATCGCCGGATGAAGCGACCAAGGCTCCTCACCAAACGCAAGATCAGCGGTGAATTCAAAACGACCTTCCAGCATTGCGCCGGCCACATTCACTTCGGCCAAGCCACGGAAGATCGGCCCATAATCAAGGCCAAGCGCTTGTGCCAAACGGTAATGGGTTTCGTGATCGAGTACCTCACCAGTCTCGAGTGACACGGATTTGCTCTCGACATAACCGCTGACAGCACCAAGCAGGCGACCTGAAGCATTCAGTGCCCAGTCACCATCACTTAGGCGCTGGCGACTGCGAATCTGGAAACTGCCATCGCGCGGGTTAAGATCGAAACGAATATTGCGGCCATGTTCGCCATCAAAAACAACAGGTGCGATAATATCGAGTTCTTCGATTTCCTGAGTTTCACCGCCAAACCACAAGCGAGCGGCAGCGATGGCCATTTCAAGATACGCCGCGCCAGGCAAGACCACTGCACCACCAACGCTATGGTCAGCCAGCCAAGGCTGGGTCCGAACATCGAGAATATTTTCCCAGCCAGCAACGGCCTCCTGCAGCGGCCAACCGAGCAAGGGATGGATACGCTGTCGTTCGATCAGACGATAGCCTTCGGTAGTTGCCGGTAACCAGTGACTTTCACGTTGCCAAGGGTAGGACGGCAGATCCACGAAGCGACCAACAGCCGGGAAGAAACCCTGCAGCGTATCTCGCTCAGCGAGTAGATGCAGATTCAGTTCCAGTTCCTGAAGCGTGTCGATGCCATCATTATTCTTGCGTAACGATGGGAGAATCAGGCCTTTAACTTCGGCTGCAGCCAGGCACTCCTTCAAATAGCGCTGCAGGATTGCATGTGGCGAGATCTCGACAAAGCTGCGGCAACCGAGTTCCATCAGACGTCCGATTGCTGGTGCAAACTGCACCGGCTGGCGAACATTGTCCCACCAGTAGCCTGCATCGAGCGAACCGTCGAAAACCTCACCGGTGACCGTCGAAACAAAAGTCGCTACACGCGGATGGTCAGGCGCAAAATCCATGAGCGATTGCGCCAGCGATTCCTGAACAGGATCCATGCAGCGGCTATGGAAAGCGTAATCCAGATCAAGCAGACGATAGGCAACCCCCCTCTGTTTGGCAACCACCGCCAACGCCTTGAGTTGTTCCAGATCTCCGGACAAGGTCAAATTACCCGGGCTGTTAATGCCGGCAATTTCGAGATCTGGCCACCGACCCTCGGCGAGCAAGGCGCGCATATCAGCTTCCGGCATACTCACGGCAGCCATACGGCCAGCACCACGAGTCAGTGCCTGAGCGATGCTGCGGGCACAGATAACCCGGACCGCTTCATCCAGCGTCAGCGCTCCGGCAGCCCAGGCTGCAGCGACTTCACCGACGCTATGCCCGGCAACGGCATCGGCGACAATACCCCGGTCGCGCAGCATGACGGTCAACGCGACCTGAAGGGCAAAAAGCAGCGGTTGAGCTACAGCCGTGTCGGCCATGCGTGAGGCTGCAGCATCGGCCTGCAATTCAGCAATTACCGAGAAATCAGCCCACACCGAGATACGCTGGTCAATATCTTCAATGATGCTGCGAAAGGCGTCAGACTCAGCCAGCAGCATCTGCCCCATACCTACCCACTGGGCGCCGTTGCCGGCATAGATAAAAGCCAGTTTTCCAGATTCGTGCCCGGCATCGACGACAACCAAACCTGCCGGTTTATCGCCTTCCGAAAAACGTTGCAGCTGTTCGCGCAATACCTGCGCGGAGTCAGGCGCAAGCATCAGTCGTTTTTCGAGACGTTCGCGACGATAAGCAGCTGCGTAAGCAATATCGTAATAACTTGGCGCAGTCGGCGAGGCTAACAACTCTGCATATCGCCCAGCCAAATCACGCAATGCAGGTTCACTACGAGCAGACAACACCAGTGGTGGAATGTGTTCTTGAGCAGCAGCGCTCCGCGCGGCGAGAAGTTCGGAATAGCCCCGTAAAAGAACGTGAGCATTGGCACCGCCAAAGCCAAATGAATTAACCCCAACGACACATGGACGCGTTATTTCATTGTCAAATAAAATTCGCTCGGAAACAGGCTGCAGATTCAAGTCAGCGAAATTTATTTTCGGATTAAGTGTACTGATATGAATATTTGCTGGAACCTCGCGGTGCTTTAGTACCAGCAGTGCCTTGACCAAGCCCGCCATACCGGAAGCAGGCTCCAGGTGGCCAAGATTGGACTTGATGGATCCGATGGGTAGTGGCCGCAACGACGACCTTGCCTGACCATACACCGCACCGATTGCAGCCGTTTCAATTGGATCACCCACTGCCGTACCCGTACCGTGGGCCTCTAAATAATCCACGTCCTCAGCGGTGATTTCGGCGCGCGCCAACACCGAGCGCATCAGCTCAATTTGCCCTTGAGTACTCGGAATAGTCAGACTTGTTTTGCGACCGCCATCCGCATTGACACCAGAAGCAAGAATAACCGCATGGATGCGATCACCATCTGCCTCGGCACGATCCAGGGGCTTGAGCAGTAATACAGCCGCCCCCTCGGAGCGGACATAGCCATCGCCAGCTGCGTCAAAAGTTTGACAGCGCCCACGAGCCGAGAGCATTGAGGCCCTGGAAAAGCCAATAAATGGATACGGATGAAGCAGCATATTGACGCCGCCGACCATCGCCATGGAAGCATCTCCCACACGCAAGGCATTGCAAGCCTGATGTAGAGCAACCAGCGACGAGGAACAAGCGGTATCGATGGCCATCGAAGGCCCATGGAGATCAAAAACGTACGACAACCGGTTCGCAGCAATACTTAGCGTATTACCTGTCATCGTATGAGCGGAAAAGCTCGCTAGATCATCCAGGCCTCGAATGCCGTAATCCAGCCCCGATATGCCGACATAGACGCCACAATCAGTGCCAGCAATCCGCGACGGAGGCACGCCGGCATTTTCCATAGCCTCCCAGGCAAGCTCAAGGAGCAGCCTCTGCTGCGGATCTAGCCAGGCAGCCTCGCGTGGTGATATACCAAAAAACTCGGCATCAAATTTATCAATCCGCGAAAGAACACCAGCCGAGAAGGTGACACTGCGCCCTGCCTCACCTCGCTTTGGATGTTGAAAAACATCAGTAGCCCAGCGTGATGGATCTATTTGCGTAATGAAATCACGCCCCTCCTGAAGGGCGCGCCACAGTTCGCAGTCATTACCCACATCTCCAGGAAAGCGAAACGCAATACCGACAATTGCAACGGGCTGATTTAAGTTTTTAGACACAAATTATTTTCTAAAGCCTCTATAGATTGGGAATATCACACAATCTGGGCATAGCATTTTCCGGGGCCCCGATTCTACCCCTTGGCCCCAATAAAAACCAGCATCCCACGGCCCCATCAGGGCAATAGCATGCATCAAAACACGCCCGTTTTTCCGCTCGCCAAAAGGCCAATTTAATGTAAGAAAACAGGCGGTAATGCGCACCGTCAGGCCTTGCACCAACCAGGAATTTGCGGACGACAGGCCATCTCAAATCATCTCAATCGCATTGCAATAACTTTCAGCCTTGCTCCGCGACCAACGCGCAGAAACACTAAAGCCCCCTTGAGTTACCGATGTTATTGATAGCGCTGATGCATGCGGGTGCAGAGTACAGGCGACTAGTTTTCCCCGACCCATTGCGTCAGCTTTTCGTTGGTTGGCGTCATATTTTCTCCTCGCAAGCATCAACACATAAATACGTTTAACACGGGCTATGTGCTTTGATCAGTCCTGCTCCACCGGGCTGGCACGTGAAAAGTGCGTGGCGGCGATGCCTGAGAGGATGATCAGGCCGATGGCGAACCAGCCTGAGGCGTCCATGACTTCGCCCCAGAAGAGCATGCCGAAGAGGCTGGAGAAAATGACCGTGCTGTAGGCCAGCGCCGCCGACATCATGGTTTTGCCGCGGGAGTAAGCGCGGGTCATGGCCAACTGGGCGACGGTGGCAAAGCAGGCGACGCCGAGCAAAAGCAGGCCGCTGTGCTGGTCGACCGCGTGAATCTCGGAAAAACCCAGCCAGATGCCGGCGCAGACCGAGGACACCAGCGAGAAATAGAACACCGTGCGACTTTCCGACTCGCCGCGCGCGCCAAGCTGGCGGACGCTGAAATAAGCCATGCCGGCCATGACGCCGGAACCAAGACCGATCAAGCCGCCAAACAGCTGATCAGCATTGAAGGTCGGCTTGAGCAAGAGGCCTACGCCGACCAGGCCGATGGCCAGTGCGCCGAGCATGCCGGTACGCAGGCGCAAACCCGCCAGGGCAAGGTAAAGGGCGAGGAAAATCGCCGAGGTGTAGTTCAACGTCACCGCCGTTGCCAGCGGCAGCAGCGTGATGGCGTAGAAATAGGCAACGAGTGCCGTGAAGCCGACCAGGCCGCGCGTGATCTGCCAGCGCCAGTGCGGGGTTTTCAGCGAGATACCGCGCAAGCGGATCAAGGCAAACATCAGGAGCAACGAGATGAAGCTGCGGTAAAAAGTGATTTCAACTGCCGAATGCGTCTGAGCCGCCATCTTCACGCAAACTCCCATGCAGGCAAAAAGGAAGCTGGCGGCGATCATCCACAGGGATTGCATGGGCGGCATTCAGAAAAAGAAAAGGCGCCGGATTTTACCCCGACGCCTTGATTACTGCGGTGAACCGCCCTGAAAGGCCAAAAACCGTTCAGCGCGCTTCGATGTCCTTCTGCATGATCCGGCGATAGAACTCGTGGAAGTGCTGCATGCCGTCTTCCATCGGGCTCTGGTAAGGGCCGACTTCATTCTTGCCCTGCGCCAGCAGCGCCTTGCGACCACGGTCCATGCGCTCGCCGATGTCGTCGTCCTCAATGGCAGTTTCCATGTAGGCCGCACGTTCAGCCTCGATGAATTCGCGCTCGAAATCGACGATTTCCTCCGGGTAATAGAACTCGACGACGTTCATCGTCTGGTGCGGCCCTTGCGGGATCAGCGTGGACACGACGAGTACGTGCGGATACCACTCGACCATGATGTTCGGGTAATAGGTCAGCCAGATCGCGCCCTGCGGCGGAGTTTCGCCCCGGTCGCCGTAATACTCACGAACGACCTTCTGCCAGCGATCATAGACCGCCGAACCGGACGGTTTCATCAGCGAGGTGATACCCACCTGCTGCACCGAATACCAGTCGCCGAATTGCCAGGCCAGATCGTCACAGGTAACGAAATTGCCCAGTCCGGGGTGGTAAGGCACAACATGGTAATCCTCGAGATAAACCTCGATGAAGGTCTTCCAGTTGTAATTGCAGGTATGCATCTCGACGTGGTCGAGCTTGTAACCGGTGAAATCGAGCTTAGGCGCAACCTGCATGCCGGCCAGGTCAACATTCGCCGAACGCGGGCCCTTGAAGAGCAGGCCGTTCCAGTTTTCCAGTTTGGCCTTGTCGAGATTCAGGCAAGGATTCTGCGGGAAATGCGGTGCGCCGATCAGTTGGCCGCCCTGGTCGTAAGTCCAGCGGTGGATGGGACAAACCACCGGACCGTCGAGCTTGCCGCTGCCTTGCAGCATGATCGCCTGGCGATGACGACAGACATTGGACATCTGCCACAGGCCGGCATGCGGACCGACCGCGCCGCCGTTAAGCAACATCTGGCCGTGGTCCTTCCATTCCATCGAACGGTAATCGCCCGCCTCGGGCACCATCAACTGGTGACCGACGTAGCCCGGACCGGCATCGAAGATGAGCTTTTTCTCCAGCTCATGAATTTTTTCATCGAAATACCAGCCCACCGGCAGTTGGGAAACTGCGGGGGCCAAACGGGACAAAGCTGCCACGTCAGACATTCCACGCCTCCAGCGGTTAAAGGAGCGGATTTTAACCTGCCCTTAATTTGACCAGAAGCCCCCGGATGGAGTATTTTCACTCGTTTTTCCGAACGCGCCAGACATGGATCCAACGCCCATCGCCGACATGAAATTCGAGACGGCGCTCGCTGAGCTCGAAACTATCGTCTCCCGCATGGAAGGTGGCCAGCTCGAACTCGAAGCATCAATCGTTGCCTACAAGCGCGGAATGACCCTGATGCAACACTGTCAGGCACAACTGGCCGACGCCGAAGCACAAATTCGCGTGCTTGAAAATGGTCAGTTCAGGGAAGTCGACCGCAATACGCTGGAGTCCCAGTGAATCCCATCCCGTTTACCGAATGGATGGCCGCGACCCAGACTCGGGTTGAAGCCGCCCTCTCCCACTGCCTGCCGGCAGCCAACAACATCCCTGCCCGCCTACATGACGCCATGCGTTATGCCACCCTCGGCGGCGGCAAGCGCGTCCGCCCCTTGCTGGCCTTCGCCGCTGGCGAACTGACCGGCGCCAGCACCGAGCGCCTGGAAGTCGTCGCCTGCGCCGTCGAAATGATCCACGCCTATTCGCTGGTCCATGACGACCTGCCGTGCATGGACGACGATGCCCTGCGCCGTGGCCGGCCAACCTGCCACATTGAATATGACGAAGCGACCGCCCTGCTGGTCGGCGACAGCCTGCAAACCCAGGCTTTTGAAATCCTTGCCGCGCCCGGACTAGTCGAACCCAGGCAGCAGCTCGAAATGATTTCCCTGCTCGCCCACGCCAGTGGTTCGCGCGGTATGGCCGGCGGCCAGGCCATCGACCTCGCTTCGGTCGGCAAGCCGCTGAACCAGCCCGAACTGGAACTGATGCACGCGCTGAAAACCGGCGCGCTGATCCGTGCCGCCGTGCTGCTGGGCGCCCTCGCCGGCACCCCGCTGAGCCCGGCCGAACGCGAGCATCTCGACCGCTTTGCAAAACGCGCCGGCCTGCTCTTCCAGGTCGTCGACGACATCCTCGACTGCACCGCCAGCACTGCTACGCTGGGCAAGACCGCCGGCAAGGACGAAGCCGCCGCCAAGCCGACCTACGTCAGCCTGCTCGGCCTCGAACGTGCCCGCGACTACGCCGAGGAATTGCGTCGCGAAACCCTGGCGGAGTTGGCGATTTTCGGCGACCGCGCTTTCCGGCTGACGCAACTCGCCGATTTCATCTGCCATCGGCAATTCTGAAATGAGCTACCCGCTGCTCGATACCATTCTCGCCCCAGCCGACCTGCGTCGCCTGGAATGCCGGCAACTGGCGCAACTCGCCACCGAACTGCGCGCCTTCCTGATCGAATCCGTCGCCCAGACTGGCGGCCACCTGTCGTCGAATCTCGGCACCGTTGAACTGACGATTGCCCTGCATTACGTCTTCAACACGCCGGAAGATCGCCTGGTCTGGGACGTTGGTCATCAGTGCTACCCGCACAAGATCCTCACCGGTCGCCGCGAGGGCATGAGCCAGCTGCGCATGCGCCATGGCGTCGCCGGCTTCCCCAAGCGCTGCGAGAGCCCTTACGACACCTTTGGCGTCGGCCACTCCTCGACCTCGATCTCGGCCGCGCTGGGGATGGCGCTGGCCGCCAAGCACAAGGGCGAAGACCGCAAGGCCATCGCCATCATCGGCGACGGCGCGATGTCGGCCGGCATGGCCTTCGAGGCGCTCAATAATGCGGGCGTGGCCGATGCCGACATGCTGGTCATTCTCAACGACAACGAAATGTCGATCTCGCCGCCGGTCGGCGCACTCAACAACATCCTGACCCGCCTGACGTCGAGCAAGACCTTCAACGTCGCGCGCAGCGCCGGCCGGCACATGCTCGGCTTCGCGCCGCCGCTGCTCGAACTCGCCCGGCGCGCCGAAGAGCACGTCAAGGGCATGATCGCGCCGGGAACGCTGTTCGAGGAATTCGGCTTCCATTACTACGGCCCGATTGATGGCCACGACCTCGACGCGCTGATCCCGACGCTGCAGAACTTGCGCAACATCAAGGGGCCGAAGTTCCTGCACATCATCACCAAGAAGGGCCAGGGCTACAAACTGGCTGAAGCCGACCCCATCCTCTACCACGGCGTCGCCAAATTCGCCCCGGACGAAGGCATCAAGGCCGGCAAGGGTGGCGGCAAGCTGACCTATACGCAGGTCTTCAGCGACTGGCTGTGCGACCAGGCCAAGGCTGACAGCCGGCTGGTCGGCATTACCCCGGCGATGCGCGAAGGCTCCGGCATGGTGCGCTTTGCCAATGAATTTCCCGAGCGTTATTTCGATGTCGGCATCGCCGAACAACACGCCGTGACTTTCGCCGCCGGCCTCGCCTGCGAAGGCCTGAAGCCGGTCGTCGCCATTTATTCGACTTTCCTGCAGCGCGCCTATGATCAGCTGATCCACGATGTTGCCCTGCAGAAATTGCCGGTCATTTTCGCCGTCGACCGCGGCGGCCTGGTGGGCGCCGATGGCCCGACCCACCACGGCACCTTCGATCTGTCCTTCGTCACCTGCATCCCCAACATGGTGGTGATGACACCTTCCGACGAAGCCGAATGCCGGCAGATGCTATCGACGGCCTTCGCCCACGACGGCCCGAGCATGGTCCGCTATCCACGCGGCAGCGGCACGGGTGCCATTCCCTCGACAGAACTCGACACCCTGCCGCTGGGCAAGGGCGAAATCTGCCGCCAGGGCCAGGGTATCGCCCTGCTCGCCTTTGGCAGCATGTTGCCGCCAGCACTGGCCGCTGGCGATGAACTCGACGCCACCGTCGCCAACATGCGCTTCGTCAAACCCATCGACGCCGAACTGATCCTGGCCCTGGCCGGGAACCATTCCCTGCTGGTCAGCATCGAAGAGAATGCCGTGATTGGTGGTGCCGGCTCGGAAATTGAACGGGTGCTGGCAGAAAACGGGCTGAACGTGCCGCTGCTGCGCCTTGGCCTGCCCGACCACTTCATCGATCACGGCGAGCAAGGCCAACTCCTCGCCGAGCTTGGTCTCGACAAGGAAGGCATCGTGACCGCCGTGCGGGCACGCGCCGACAAACAATAACCGAGAGAACAGTTCATGAGCGTCCCCAACGCCCTCATCCCCGATGTCCAGAATTCGGTGGATACCCGGCAAATTGCCATCAACAAGGTCGGCATCAAGTCGATCCGTCACCCGATCAAGGTCCAGGACAAGTCCGTCGGCGTCCAGCACACCATCGCCATGTTCAACATGTACGTTGGCCTGCCGCATAACTTCAAGGGCACGCATATGTCGCGCTTCGTGGAGATTCTCAACAGCCACGAACGCGAAATTTCCGTCGAAAACTTCCCGGTCATGCTGCAGGACATGGTCGTCAAGCTCGAAGCCCAGACCGGCCAGATCGAGATGAATTTCCCCTACTTCATCAACAAGACAGCACCGGCCTCCGGTGTGCAGAGCCTGATGGATTACGACGTGACCCTGATCGGCGACATTGCCGACGGCAAGGTCAGCACCACCGTCAAGGTCGTGGTGCCGGTCACCAGCCTGTGCCCCTGTTCGAAGAAAATTTCCGCGTACGGCGCCCACAACCAGCGCTCACACGTGACCGTCACCGCCCGCACCAATGATTTCGTCTGGATCGAGGAACTGGTGCAACTGGTCGAGGCTGAAGCCTCCTGCGAACTGTTTGGCCTGCTCAAGCGCCCGGATGAGAAGTACGTCACCGAACGCGCCTACGACAATCCGAAATTTGTCGAGGACATGGTGCGCGATGTCGCCGCCCGCCTCAATGCCGAGCCGCGCGTTGACGCCTACGTCGTCGAATCGGAAAATTTCGAATCCATCCACAATCATTCGGCTTACGCGCTGATCGAACGCGACAAACTCGCTGCCTGAAAATGGGCCTATTTCTGCGGTCAACCGCAGAAATAGGCCCAAAACCGGCAAAAAAAGGGGCGCCGAAGCGCCCCTTTTTCATTGTGCCGAAAAAACTGCTGATTACGCAGCAGTCTTCTTTGCCGGCAGCTTTTCCTTGATACGTGCGGACTTGCCCGAACGCTCGCGCAGGTAGTACAGCTTGGCGCGACGAACATCACCGCGACGCTTGAGTTCAATCGCAGCGACCAGCGGGGAATAAGTCTGGAAAGTACGCTCGACACCTTCGCCGGAAGAAATCTTGCGAACGGTGAAAGCGGAGTTCAGACCACGGTTACGCTTGGCGATGACGACGCCTTCGTAAGCCTGCAGACGCTCGCGGGTGCCTTCCTTGACCTTCACTTGCACGACGACGGTGTCGCCGGGAGCGAATTCAGGAATGACCTTGCCCAGACGGGCGATTTCTTCTTGTTCCAGCTGTTGAATCAGGTTCATGTGAGATCCTTTTTATAAAACATTACTCACCGCATTGCTCCTCTCCGGAAATTTCCGTGAGGAGTTGCGTTTCCTCCGCGCTCAACGCGCGGTGCGCCAGCAAATCCGGCCGGCGCTTCCGGGTCCGCGCCAGCGACTGCTTGAGTCGCCAGCGACGAATTTTTTTGTGGTCACCGGACATCAACACCGCCGGCACTTCCTGCCCCGCATAAACCTCAGGGCGGGTGTAATGCGGGCAATCCAGCAAACCACCAACAAACGAGTCTTCCACCGCCGAAGCAGCGTCACCCAGCACCCCCGGCAACTGGCGGACAACAGCGTCGATCAACGTCATTGCCGGCAACTCGCCACCGGACAGCACAAAATCTCCGATCGAAATTTCTTCATCGACACAGCGCTCGATCAAACGCTCGTCAATTCCTTCATAGCGGCCACAAAGCAGAATCAGGCCAGCTTCACCCGTCGCCAGTTGCATGACCCGCTGATGGGTCAGCGGCTGCCCCTGGGGTGACAGGTAAATCACCCGGCTCGTTGCCAAGCCTGCCTCACGCTGCTGCGCCTTGGCGGCAGCGATGGCCTTTTCCAGCGGCCCCGGCTGCATGACCATGCCCGGCCCACCACCAAAGGGCCGATCATCGACACGCCGCCAGGTATTTTCGGCAAAATCCCGAGGATTCCAGGCCTGCCAATACCAGCGTTGTTCTTCCAGAGCCCGCCGGGTAATACCACTTTGCGTTACCGCCGCAAACATCTCCGGGAAGAGGGTCACACAGTCGAAGCGGATCACCCGTCCAGACCTCGGCGACTCGGCAGTCGCTCCCCGCGACTCACCAGTCGCTCCCCCATTCAACGCGGATCAGCGCGCTTTCCTTCTCGACGGTCAGGACGACCGTCGCAACGAAGGGCAAGAGGCGCTCAACACCATCGTCAGCCACGACACGCAAGACATCATGTGCCCCGGTTTCGAGCAAACCAGCAACCTTGCCCAGCTTTTCGCCGGCAGTGTTGATTACTTCCAGGCCGATCAGATCGCCCCAGTAATATTCGTTGTCAGCAGCTTGCGGCAACGCCAGACGCGGCGCAGCCACCAGAAGACCTCTCAGGGCTTCAGCGGCGCTGCGATCAGGCACATCATCAAGCAACAAAACCAGGCCATTGCCATGAACTTTCAGACCTTTCAGTCCAACTTCACGCCACGGCCCGTTTTCGTTACCCAGCCACAGGGAAGGCATGCTCGCCCAACCCATGGGATCATCCCCGTAGGAATGAAGCCTGATCCAGCCACGAATCCCGTAGGGCTCAGCAAGCCGCCCCAGCACTACAAAATCGTTACCGGACAAGGCGATAACTACTTAAGCAGCGGCCTTGGCGCTCTGCTTGACCAGGCGGGCAACCGTCGGGGACAGCTGGGCGCCATTTTCCAGCCAGTAGGCCAGACGGTCGGTAGAAACACGCAGGGCTTCAGCATTGCCGGAGGCAACCGGATTGTAGAAACCGATACGCTCGACGAAACGACCATCGCGGCGATTGCGGGAATCGGTAACAACCATGTTGTAGAACGGGCGCTTCTTGGCGCCACCACGGGCAAGACGGATAACTACCATGAGAATACTTTCGTAAGCTGGGAAAAAAGACTGAAGATTATAGCGCTTTAGCAAGGAAAAACAAACCACTTAGGCATCCCCTGCTGCCACAAGGCTTTTACCGAATCCGCTCAGCGCCTGGCGGGACGATTGACTTCGGCAGCAATCAGGCCACCAATCATCACCACCGCCCAGGAGAGATGCAGCCAGACGAGGAAGATCGGGAAGACGGCAAAGGCGCCATAAATGCTTTTCATCATCGCCGACTGCACCAGGTACATCTCGAAGACCTTTTGCATCAGGGCGAACGCCAGCGTGGCAAATAAACCGCCGGTCAGCGCCGCCCGCCGCGACACCGTGGCATTGGGCACGGCGTAATAGAGAAAAGTGAAGAACAAGCCCAGCAAGGCCATCGCCACCAGTTTCAACACCCCACGGCGAAACCAGGCCGGCTCGTCAAACAGGCCCAACGAACTACTGACGGCAAACGACACCACCCCAGCTACCGCACCGAGCACGAAGGGCCAGACGGCCATCACAAACACGTAAAGCCGCAAGCGCGTCAGCCACGGCCGCGGCTGTACCTGCCAGAGATGATTGAAGGCGCGTTCGATGGTGTGCAATAACATGAAGGCCGTCACGCCGAGAATGGAAATCCCGACCAGGGTCAATTGCTGGGCGTTATGCGAAAAACGGCCAATACTGCCGACAATGGCGCCAGCGGCGCCACTCGGCAACAAGGCGTCACGCACCAGAATATCCAGGCGTTGAACCAGCAGATTCAGATAGGGCAAGGCATCCGCCAGCGAAAGCACCACCGTCACCAACGGCACCAGTGCCATCAGCGTCGTGAATGCCAGCGCCGCGCTGGTCTGCATCATGTTCTCGCCGACAAAACGGCCAATGATGCCAACCAGACCTCCCTGCCTGACGCGATTACGAGAGTGCTTTTGCATGGGGCCGTATAATAGCCGAGCCCGCAGGATACCCCCCTGCCCCCTCCGCAAAAACCCTGCAGCCCGGAGGCTATAGCCCTACACCAGCCAGCAACTGGGCAACGCAGCTCTTCCTGAAACCCTGCCACTTTCCTGAACACCCGGAGAAAGCGGCAAATTTGGTCAAAAAAACGAGTTCACCGTGACAGCGCGCCACTACCAATTCATCAGCAGCTTCTGCCTGATCGCCTTGATTTTTTTATGCATCGCCTGGGAAGGCTGGCTTTCGCCGCTGCGCCCCGGCGGCTCCTGGATGACCCTCAAGGGATTGCTGCTGCTGCTGCCGCTGTTCGGCATCCTGCGCGGTCGTCGCTACACCTACAAATGGCTGTCACTGTTCATCCAGTTTTACCTGCTTGAAGGACTGACCCGCGCCACCAGCGACAGCGGACTTAACCAGTGGCTGGCCATTGGCGAAACCATTCTGGCAACCGTGCTATTCACCACCTGCGTTCTCTACATCCGTGCCACCCGCCCCGCCGCCATAGAAAAGGCCGCCCAGCAAAGCTGAAGCGGCCTTTGACCTGAACACCACCCGAAAAATCAGACGTCGCCTTGCGCCTTGACCTTGTCCAGTGTCGAATGCAGTTTATTCAGCGCATTCAAATAGGAACGCGCTGACGCAATAACGATATCGGTGTCAGCACCGTTGCCATTGACGATACGCCCGCCCTTGCTCAGACGAGTAGTTACTTCGCCCTGGGCATCGGTGCCAGTGGTAATGGCGTTAACCGAATAAAGCAGCAGTTCGGCGCCACTGCCAGCAATGGTTTCGATGGCCTTGAAAGTCGCATCCACCGGCCCGCCACCACTCGCCTCACCCTTGCGCTCAACGCCACCGACATTCAGGATCACTTTGGCAAACGGCATCTCGCCGGTTTCCGAACAGACGTGCGAGTACACCAGTTTGTAGTGCTCCAGGTCCGGCGTCACAACTTCATCGGAAACCAGGGCGTGCAAATCTTCGTCAAAAATTTCGTGTTTCTTGTCGGCCAGCGCCTTGAAGCGGGCGAAAGCAGCGTTGAGCGCCTCGTCGCTTTGCAGTTCGATGCCCAGTTCCAGCAGACGGCTTTTAAAGGCATTCCGCCCGGAGTGTTTACCAAGAACCAGCTTGTTCTGCTGCCAGCCCACATCCTGGGCACGCATGATTTCGTAGGTTTCGCGATGCTTGAGCACGCCATCCTGGTGAATACCGGATTCATGCGCGAAAGCATTGGCGCCAACCACCGCCTTGTTCGGCTGCACCGGATAACCGGTAATCTGCGACACCAGCTTCGAAGCCGGCACGATCTGCGTCGTTTCAATCCGCGTTTCAACCGGGAAAACATCGTTGCGCGTGCGCACCGCCATCACCACTTCCTCGAGTGAAGCGTTACCAGCCCGCTCACCCAGGCCGTTGATGGTGCACTCAACCTGACGCGCGCCGGCCATCACAGCCGCCAGCGAGTTAGCGACAGCCAGACCAAGGTCGTTGTGGCAATGCACCGACCATACGACCTTGTCGGCATTCGGCACGCGCTCGATCAACTGGCGAATGGTTTCGGCGTACTGCTGCGGAATGTTGTAGCCAACGGTATCTGGCACATTGATGGTCGTCGCCCCGGCCTTGATGACCGCATCAAAGATCCGGACCAGGAAATCGATCTCCGAACGCCCGGCATCCTCGGCCGAAAATTCGACATCATTGGTGTATTCGCGCGCCCAGCCAATCGCCTTGACGGCCTGCTCAACGACCTGATCGGGCGTCATGCGCAACTTCTTTTCCATGTGAATCGGCGAAGTCGCGATGAAAGTATGGATACGCCCCGACTTGGCCGGCCTGATCGCCTCACCGGCGCGCCGGATGTCGTTTTCGTTGGCACGGGCCAAAGAGCAGATGGTCGAATCCTTGATGGTTTGGGCAATCGCCTGAATCGACTCGAAATCCCCCTGCGAGGCGGCAGCAAAGCCGGCCTCGATGACATCGACGCGCATTTTCTCCAGCTGTCGGGCAACGCGGATTTTCTCTTCGCGCGTCATGGAAGCGCCCGGGCTTTGCTCGCCATCACGCAGCGTGGTATCAAAAATAACGAGATGCTGTTTCATGTAAAACTCCGAAATCTCACAATGCCTTGCGCTTGAGCAGACTGATCGCCGCCAGCACATAGCCGGACAAACCATAGACGATGAAGAAAGCGAACAACGCGATTTCCGGGCTATAGGCCACCAGCGCAAACCCCAGCGCGATTGCCGCAATCACGAAAAAAGGCACGCTTTTCTTCAGATTGACGTCCTTGAAACTGTAATAGCGAATGTTGGAAACCATCGTCACACCGGCAAAGATGGTCAGGCCGCACGCCAGAATACGCACCTCGCTACCCGGAATACCGGTAACGATCATCACCCAGACCAGACCAGCCACCAGAGCAGCAGCCGCTGGCGAAGGCAAGCCCTGGAAGAAACGCTTGTCCATCACTTCCAGCGTCGTATTGAAACGCGCCAGACGCAAGGCAGCACCGGCGCAATAGATGAAGGCAGCGATCCAGCCCAGGCGACCCAGGTCGCGCAAGGCCCACTCATACATCACCAGCGCTGGCGCAGCGCCAAAGCTGACCATATCGGACAAGGAATCGTATTCAGCGCCAAAGGCTGACTGAGTATTGGTCAGGCGCGCCACCCGACCATCGAGACCATCGAGAACCATGGCAATGAAAATGGCCATGGCGGCACGTTCAAAATCCCCCTGCATCGCCTGCACAATGGCAAAAAAGCCAGCGAACAAGGCTGCTGTGGTAAACAGGTTGGGCAGCACATAAATGCCGCGCCGTTTTATTTCAGGATTGAACAGGGCTTTACGGGGCTTGAGTTCGGTCATGGGCAAACAATCAGTGGACGACCGGAGGAGGATACACCCGGCACCGTCATGAACCACAAATGACTAGGGCGGTGCAGTTTCCCACACCGCCCTAAGCGAAAACGAGGTCAGGCACAATTGCCCTGCCAGCACGTCAAGGTACCGGCAAGCGCAAGCAACAAGGCCTCGTCGAGCCTGCGACTGACCAATTAGTTCTTGGTCTGGTCAACCAGCTTGTTCTTCTTGATCCACGGCATCATGTCACGCAGAGCACCGCCGACCGTTTCGATCGGATGCACGGCGTTCAGACGACGGCGGGCCGTCATTGCCGGGTAGTTGGTACGACCTTCGAGGATGAACATCTTGGCGTATTCGCCAGTCTGGATGCGCTTCAGGGCATTGCGCATGGCTGCACGCGACTGCTCGTTGATAACTTCCGGACCGGTCACGTACTCACCATACTCCGCGTTATTGGAGATCGAGTAGTTCATGTTGGCAATGCCGCCTTCATACATCAGGTCGACAATCAGCTTCAGCTCGTGCAGGCACTCGAAGTAAGCCATTTCCGGCGCGTAGCCAGCTTCGGTCAGGGTTTCGAAGCCCATTTTGACCAACTCGACAGCGCCGCCACACAGAACAGCCTGTTCGCCGAACAGGTCGGTTTCGGTTTCTTCGCGGAAGTTGGTTTCGATCACGCCACCCTTGGTGCCGCCATTGGCAGCAGCGTAGGAGAGTGCGATGTCCTTGGCCTTGCCGGACTTGTCCTGGTAAATGGCGATCAGGGACGGCACGCCGCCACCCTTCAGGTACTCGGAACGAACGGTATGGCCCGGACCCTTCGGCGCGACCATGATCACGTCGAGGTCGGCACGCGGCACAACCTGGTTGTAATGCACGTTGAAGCCGTGCGCGAAAGCCAGGGTTGCGCCCGGCTTGATGTTCGGCTCGATGTCGTTCTTGTAAACCTCGGGAATGTTCTCGTCCGGCAACAGGATCATGACCAGATCAGCAGCGGCAACAGCTTCGGCCACTTCCGCAACCTTCAGGCCAGCGCCTTCGGCCTTGGACCAGGAAGCGCCGCTCTTGCGCAGACCGACGGTGACGTTAACACCGGAGTCACGCAGGTTCTGGGCGTGGGCATGACCTTGCGAGCCGTAACCAACGATGGTGACGCTCTTGCCCTTGATCAGGGAGAGATCGGCGTCCTTGTCGTAATAAACTTTCATGAAATCCTCTTCTGCAGATAGTTAGACTTTAAGAATACGATCACCGCGACCGATGCCACAAACACCAGTACGAACGGTTTCGAGAATCAGGCCAGCATCAAGTGCGGCGATGAAGGAGTCGAGCTTGGAGCTTGCGCCGGTCAACTCGATCACATAGGTCGATTCCGTGACGTCAATAATACGACCACGGAAAATATCGGCCATGCGCTTCATCTCTTCGCGGTCCTTGCCCGTCGCCCGAACCTTGATCAACATCAGTTCGCGCTCGACGTGCGCAGCCTCGGAGAGATCAACCACCTTGACGACATCAACCAGCTTGTTGAGCTGCTTGGTGATTTGTTCGAGCACCTCGTCGGAGCCGTGGGTCAGGATGGTCATCCGTGACAGCGACTCATCTTCGGTCGGCGCCACGGTAAGCGATTCGATATTGTAGCCACGGGCGGAGAACAGCCCGGCCACACGGGAAAGCGCACCGGCTTCGTTTTCAATCAGGATGGAAATGATGTGTCGCATATTCTTTTCTCCCCCGCTCACAGTTCTTCAGCGAGGATCATTTCGGTCAGGCCCTTGCCTGCCGCTACCATCGGAAAGACGTTGGCCGCCGGATCGATGATGAAATCCATGAACACCAGGTCATCCTTGTGCTCAGTGAATGCCTTGCGCAGCGCCGGCTCGACATCCTCGGGCCTTTCAATGCGCATGCCGACGTGGCCATAGGCCTCCGCCAACTTGACGAAATCGGGCAGCGAAGTGACGTAGGACTGGGAGTAGCGCTTGGAATAGAACATTTCCTGCCACTGACGAACCATGCCCAGCATGCCGTTATTCAGGTTGATGATCTTGATCGGCAAACCGTATTGCTTGCAGGTCGACATTTCCTGAATACACATCTGGATGGAACCCTCGCCAGTCACACAAGCAACCTGAGCTCCCGGATTGGCCATCAGCACGCCCATGCCATACGGCAGACCGACACCCATGGTGCCCAAGCCACCAGAATTGATCCAGCGCCGGGGCTTGTCAAATTTGTAGTACTGCGCTGCAAACATCTGATGCTGGCCGACGTCAGACGTAATGAAGGCATCACCACCAGTGACTTCATAGAGCTTTTCGACGACGAACTGCGGCATGATGTGCTCGCTCTGCCGGTAACGCAGGGATTCACGGCCACGCCATTCCTCGATCTGCGCCCACCAATCGGCAACTTCAGGGTCAGTCTTGCAGCCGGCATCGAGCAGCTTGAGCAATTCATCGAGCACATCGGCGACATTGCCAACGATAGGCACATCAACCTTGACGCGCTTGGAAATCGATGAGGGATCGATGTCGATATGAATCACCCGGCGCTTTTCCTGGCTGAAATGCTCAGGATTGCCGATCACGCGATCATCGAAACGGGCACCGATGGCCAGAATCACATCAGCGTAATGCATGGCATTATTGGCCTCGAAGGTGCCGTGCATCCCCAGCATGCCGACGAACTGACGGTCGGTTGCGGGATAACCGCCGAGCCCCATCAGGGTATTGGTCACCGGGAAATTCAGCTTGCGCGCCAGCTGGGTCAGCTTTTCTGCCGCATCGGACAAAATGACGCCTCCGCCGGCATAAATAATCGGACGCTTGGCTTCCTGCAGGATCTGCACGGCCTTCTTGATCTGACCGAGATGCCCCTTGACCACCGGATTGTACGAACGCATCTGGATGGTCTTGGGATAGTCAAACTCGCACATCTGGGCGGTGATGTCCTTCGGGATATCAACGACCACCGGGCCAGGGCGCCCCGTTGCAGCGATGTGGAAAGCCTTCTTGATCGTGATCGCCAGATCCTTGACGTCCTTGACCAGGAAATTGTGCTTGACGCAGGGACGGGTGATGCCGACCGTGTCACACTCCTGGAAAGCATCCTGACCAATGTACTGGGTCGGCACCTGGCCACACAGTACGACCATCGGGATCGAATCCATGTAGGCAGTGGCAATACCTGTCACTGTATTCGTCACCCCCGGACCGGAGGTCACCAGCGCGACGCCGACCCGCTGCGAAGAGCGCGAATAAGCGTCCGCAGCATGGACAGCAGCCTGCTCGTGACGAACCAGGATGTGCTTGACCTCATCCTGCTTGAAAAGGGCATCGTAAATGTGCAGGACCGAACCACCCGGATAACCAAACACACAATCGACCTTTTCTTCTTGCAGGCACCTGATTACAATTTCCGCACCGCTGATCATCATTCTTGAGCCCAAAAAGCTGTTGCCTAAAAGGGCATAACCTTAATCTAGCGACCATTTTCGGTCAAGGTTTCCCGGCATTCCCACATATTGCTCAAGGTTTTTTGAAAGAATCCACCCTGGCATCGCCCCGACAACTCTCCAACTTCCTTGAATCGGTCGAGCGCCGCGCTTTCAAACAGGCGATGTTCGCTGTTCACGACGAAGAGGCCGCACTGGACATCGTCCAGGACGCCATGCTCAAGCTGGCGGAAAAATACGGTGACCGACCTGAAGAAGAATTTCCCATGCTGTTCCAGCGCATACTGCAGAACACGATTCGGGATTTTTACCGCCGCAGCAAGGTCCGCTCAATGTGGACCACCCTGCTCTCGGCCTTTAGCAGCGATGACGATGAATCCGACCCGTTGGAGACGCTCGCCGCCGATGAGGATGACAACGGGCCACGTACTCCCGAAAGTCTATTATTACAAACGCAAACCCTGAATGTGATCGAAGAGGAAATAAAAAAACTGCCGGCGCGTCAACGTGAAGCATTCCTCATGCGTTACTGGGAAGACATGGACGTCGCTGAGACCGCAGCGGCGATGGGCTGCTCAGAAGGCAGCGTCAAGACTCATTGCTCGCGCGCCACCCACGCGCTGGCAACCGCCCTGTCGGGACGAGGTATCAAGCTATGAATGAAGAACGTTACGCCTACCGGGTTCGGCAAACATTGAATCACGGATTGCAGGACATCCCGCAAAGCGCCAGCCGCCGACTGGAGGCTGCTCGCCATCTGGCGCTTTCCAAACAGAAGCAGGACAGCAGCGAACTGGTCGTTGGCACCGGCAGCGCCTTGGCTCTGCTCAAAGCGGGTCACCCAATGCCGCTACTGAAACAGGTTTTGCCAATTATTGCCCTGCTACTCGGCATGTGGATCTCTTTCTACTGGCATAGCCTAGAATACGTCACTCAAATTGAGGAAGTCGACAGCGCGCTACTGACTGATGACCTGCCTCCTGAAGCGTTTCTGGATAACGATTTCTTTGAATGGCTATTAGACGATTCGCCGGAGGATTAATCCTCACTCTTGCCCTGAGCACCGCCCTTGCTGCCGATCCCCCGCCGACAGTAGTCATCGGCACGCCCCCGCAACCTGCCTGGCAACAACTTTCAGCGCAGCAAAAACTCGTTCTTGCCCCTCTGGTTAAAGACTGGGACAAGATGGAAAATCTCCGCAAACGAAAATGGCTGGGCATTGCCGAACGTTTTCCTGCCATGAACTCGGATCAGCAAGCCCGCATACAGCAGCGAATGCGCGAATGGGCTTCGCTGACCCCGGAGCAACGCGCAAAGGTCCGCGACACCTACAAGGATTTCACCCAATTACCCGATGAGCAAAAACGCGTCGTCCGTGAAAAATGGGGGGCCTACTCAAGCCTGCCACCAGAAGAAAGGCAGCGAGTACGGGAAAACAACAAGTCGTCCCGCTTGCTGACCCCGCCAGCACAGCCGCCCGTGACCGAGGGTGCCACCGGCGACAACTCGGTATCTCCCCTGACCAGCACTTCCAACCCTCAATCAAAACCCTGATGCAATCTGATGCCGCCGGCCTCAAACGCCGCCTTGCCAGCCTTCTTTATGAACTGCTGGTTGTTTTCTCCATTCTGCTGATCGGATTCCTGCTCCCCCAGATTGTACTTTCCGGGTTTGGCATGAATCTCTCACCCCGCTGGCTCTGGATGCACGTTTTTGTGCTGCTGATGGCCTATTTCGTATGGTGCTGGCTGCACGGTGGACAAACCCTGCCGATGAAGACCTGGAAATTACGCGTGGTCGATCAATGCGGTCAGCCAATGCGGCCACTTCAGGCGATGTTGCGCTACATGGCTGCGTGGCCAAGCACGCTGTTACTTGGTATCGGCATCCTCTGGGCACTGATCGACAAGGACAAGCAGTTCCTGCACGACCGGATTGCCGGCACCAGGATCGTCGTTTACGACAAATAAATCAGCGCCGCTCCACCCACCACAGCATAAAGACTGCCGCCAGCAGGAACAGCGCCGATGGCGCTCCTGCACTGGCAAAAGGGGGCCAGGCGTTGATCACGCCCAAATTCGAGAACAGGCCATTCAGGGCATAGAAAAGAATCCCCAGCATCACCCCTGAGAAAATTTTCAGGCTGACGCCGCCGACGCGGTCATGGGAATAGCCGAAGGGCAAGGCCAGGGCCACCATGACCAGCGTCGCCAATGGATACAACAGCTTTTTCCACAGGGCGATCTGGTAACGCTCGGTTTTTTGGCGATTATCGGAAAGATGGCGCACATAACCGAGCAAGCTGTAAATGGACATGCGGTCCGGCGCAACCATCAACACCGACAACAAAGCCGGCGTAAAGGCTGAGTGCCAGACGCTGCTATCAAGTTTTTCAAGCCTGACCACCTCGCCCGACAAAATGGTCCGCTGAACGCGCCGCAACTCCCAATAGCCTTCCGCAGAGAAATTGGCTTCTTCGGCCTCGGTTACCGACTCCAGGTCAGTGCTGGCGTTGAACTCATAGATGCGCACCCCACGCAAGACCGAGTCAGGGAGAGCCTCCCGAATATTGATAAAACTGCGACCATCCTTGAGCCAGACGCCGGAACTGAAACCCTGCTGCGCGACCATGCGGCTCAGCAGCCGCGCTTGAAACTCCCGACCAATACGCTCGGAGACTGGAACCAGCACCTCCCCGACCAGAAAGGTGAGCACGGCAAACAAAGCCGCCATCCGAAAAAGGGTAAACAGCAAATCCTGCGTTGCCAGGCCGGAAGCGCGCAACACGGTAATTTCCGAGTGCCGCGCCAGGGTCGATAGCGCATAGAGTGTTCCAATCAATACAGCGATAGGAATCAATTCGTAAATCATTCCCGGCAAGCGCAAGCCGACGACCATCAAGACCTGCACAAACTGGTAATTGCTATTGGTGTTGCGCATCTCGCCAATCAGGTCAAAAAAACTGAACAAGGCAAGAAATGCGAGCAAGACCAGAAAAGTCGCCGCCGAGGTTTCCCTGATCAAATAACGCTGATAAGCATTGGCACGAAACATCAGGAACGCCCGAAAAGTCTGGGACGCCTGACCGTCATGCGCCAGACAAACATGGCCAGCATGACCGCTCCCATCAACAAATGAACCGACAGGGTTCCCTGCAGAAAAGAAACCTTACCCTGCGCCACCCAGGACTGGCTCAAGGACATCAGATTGTTGTAAATCGCATAGACAAGAATGGCAATCAACATCCCGCCGGAGCGACCGGAACGCGGATTGACAAAAGACAGCGGAATTGCCATCAAAGCCAGAATAATCGCCGACAAGGGGGTACCGATCCGCCAGAGCAGTTCGGCACGACCACGACTGGATTCATCCATCAACAAATCATCCAATGCCAGGCGGCTGGGCGAGCGCTCAACCGGGCGTGCCTCGCCGTCTTCCGTGCGGAAGCGGTAATTGCCAAATTCCATGATCCTGAACTGCAGCGAACCGGGCTCGACCTCGTAGCGCTTGCCTCTTTCGAGCACGACAAAACGCTCGCCTTCCGGCGTAAGTTCCTGATAACCCTCGTGGGAAACCACCACACCTAAACGACCATCCTGTACCGAAGCGACGAAAACACTGCCAACCCGACTAGCATCTTCGGCCAGCGCCTCGACAAAGAACACTCGCTGCCCCTGCTTGACCTCACGGAACATGCCTGGTGACACTTGGGCAATATCACTCCGCACGGCGAGCTTTTCCTTGTAGGCGGCGATGCTGTAATTGGCCCAAGGCGACAGGAAGGCCGACAGCAGGGCAATGCCGCCAACAATCGGCAGGGAAAATTTCAACACCGGCCGAATCCAGGCAGTCAGGGGCTGGCCACAACTGAGCCAGACGACCATCTCGGAATCGCGATAAATACGGGACAGCGACAAGATGACGCCGACGAATAGAGTCAGGGTCAATAATGGCGGCAGGTAGTTGATGACCGAATAACCCAGTAGCGAAGCCACCGCTTCAGGTGCAATCCGC
>JAVBXO010000341.1 GCA_030824535.1 Azonexus sp.
TGTTGTTTCGTCAGCTGATTGCAAGCCTTGTGCTTGATCGCAACATCCCCAGCGAGCGCGAATAACTATGCGCAATCTGCGCCGTTTCATAGCGATGTTCCGCACCCACCGAACAAGCCTGCCGGGCCAGGCAGCCGTGGGCGCAAGGCGAATCCGGTTGCAGGCGGTAAACGCTGCATTTTTCCAGTGAAAACTGGCCGCCGGCCAGGGCCTCCGCCGGGCAGGCGCTGATGCAGGGCTTATCCAGACAGGCGGCACAGGGATTTCCACGGTCGACAGCTTCTGACGGGCAAAAATCACTGGCAGCGATGATCGCCGCGCGGTAGGCCGACCAGCTGCCAAATTCGCTGTCGATGCCGACCATGAAGGGCGTCGGGTGGTGCCAGCCGGCGAGTTTGCCCAGGCTTTGCAGGCCGATGGGCACATCCCAGGGATAGACAATGCGGTAGCTGCCGGCGGGCAAAATGGGCCCGAAAAGGTGGTTGACCGTAGAAACGGTGTAGTCGTCAATCGGATGTTCGCTGGTGATGCCCGAGGCCTGCACGCATTGCCACAAATGCCGGCCGCCGTGGCCGAGGAGGATCAGTTGGCGGAAGTCGTTGAGATCGCCGAGCGGTGCGAGGATGGCCGCCGGCAGGTCAGCGAGATTGAAAACGTGCTGGCGGTTGAGGCCGGCATCGGCCAGGGCCTGGGTGGGGAAGTTGGCGTAGGGCATGGGTTTGGGACGGTCTGAAATAGGGGGCATGCCTGCGTTGGCGGGAGTCCATGGCGTTTAGGCCGCTGGATTCCCGCCTGCGCGGGAATGACGATGTTGAAGGTATCTGCGTTGCAATGACGATGTTGAAGGTATCGACGCGGGAATGACGATGTTGCAGGTATCGGTGCGGGAATGACGATGTTGAAGGTATCTGCGTTGCAATGACGATGTTGAACGTTTCGGCGCGGCAATGACGATGTTGCAGGTATCGGTGCGGTAATGACGATGTTGAAGGTATCGACGCGGCAATGACGTCGTTGAAAGTATCGGCGCGGCAATGGCGCTTTTGAAGATGTCGGCGCCGGATCAGCGTTGCGCCACCCAGGCGAGCAGGGCGTCGATGGCTGGGCCGCCGGCGGTGGCGCGGGGGTGGTTGATCAGGAAAGTCACGGTGTAGCGCCGGCCCTGGCTGTCGAGGGCGTAGCCGGCGGCGGTTTTGACGCTGTCGAGCGAGCCGGTCTTGATGTGGGCTCGGCCGCTGGCAAGCGAGCCGTTGAGGCGTTTTTTCATCGTGCCGTCGATGCCGACGATTGGCATGCTCGACACGAATTCCGGCATTACCGGGCTTTTCCAGGCGTCGAGCAGCAGGCGGTTGAGGCTGCCGGCGCTGATGCGTTCGTTGCGCGACAGGCCGGAACCGTTTTCCAGTACCAGTTCATCAAAGCGCAGATTGCGACTGGCCAGCCAGTCGGTGATGCGTCGGCTGGCGCGTTCGGCGTTGGCCGGGGCGTTGGTCAGTGCACTGTCATTGCCCATGCTGAGGAAGAGCTGGCGGGCCATGACGTTGTTCGAGAACTTGTTGATGTCGCGCACGATGTCGGCCAGCGGCGCTGATTCGTGGCGGGCGACGAGCTGGGCGTTGGCCGGCAGCGCGCCGCTGCGCACCTTGCCGGCGAGGCTGCCGCCGAGTTCGCGCCACAGCGTGCGGATCAGGCCGCCAGCCTGGGCATCAGCCGGCAGCGGCGCGAGGTTGAGCATCTTTTCACCGCACTGGACGGCGAAACTGCCGGTGAATTGCAGGCGCTCGCCGTCGTTTTCCGGGATCAGGCGGGCATCGATCAGGTCTTTCCAGTTGCTGCCACAAGCGCCATCGACCAGGCGCAGACGGTTGTCGACGCGCAGGCCTTCACTCGGCGTTTCCATCAGGATGCCGCCCTTGCCGCTTTCCGGGCGCAGCGTGAAGCGGATCGCCTGGAAATTGATCAGCAGGCCATTCGGGCCGACGTTGTAGGGACGCATCGGCTTGTCGTCAAAAGCGCCGGGGTCGATGCTCGGGACATCGAAGGCGCTGCGGTCAAGGACGATGTCGCCGGCAATGCGCTCGATGCCGCGCACGCGCAACTGGCGCAGCAAGGAGGTCAGATGCTCGATGGAAAAGCGCGGATCGCCGCTGCCCTTGAGGTACAAATTGCCCCCTAAAACCCCGTCGACCGCAGCAGCGTTAACCTGCGCTGTCGTGCTCCAGGTCCAGGCCGGGCCAAGCAGCTCGAGGCCGGCGTAGGTCGTCACCAGCTTCATTACCGAGGCTGGATTCATCGCCTTGCCGGCGTTGTGCGCGAGCAGCGGCGTCGTCGCATCAACCGGCTGGACGACGATGGCGACATTTTCAGGGGCAATCTGTGCCTGCTGGAGCGCCGCCTGCACGCTGGGTGGCAAGGGATCGGCATGGGCCAGGCAGCTCAGGGCGGCGAAGATCAGGCCGCAGAGCGGGCGGGCAAAACGGGAAATCGGCATGATGCGGAGAGAGGCAGGCGCAGGGGCTGCCATTCTACCGCTGATGATTCTCTCGCCTGCTGCACCAAAGATGCCGGCCATTACCCCGAGGGAAAGGCTGATTTATTCAGGAGGGTCATTCCCGCGTAGGCGGGAATCCAGAAAAATCAACGAACTGGATCCCCGCCTGCGCGGGGATGACGATTTAATCAGCGTCTCCCCAGGCCGTTCAGCGCAACAGCTTGCCATTGCGGTTGAGGATGGTCACGTCGCTGTAGCGTGAGCCGACGTGGTTGTTGCTGTCGAAAGTGATGTTGATGCCGCCGGCGTCAAAGGATTTGATCTCCTCCAGCGCGTCACGCAGTTTTTTGGGTGTCGGCTCGTTGCCGGCGCGGCGCAGGCCTTCGGCCAGGACTTTGGCGGCCAGGTAGCCTTCGACAAAGGTGTGGTTGATGGCTGCGTCCTTGGGCGGGAACTTGCGTGCCCGTTCCTGGATTTCACGGATCAGCGGCACTGCCGTGTCGTTCGGGTCGGGGGCGACCTGGGAAATGGCCAGGCCGTGGGCGACCGGGGCGCCGACCTTGTCGACCAGCTGGGTGCCATCGGTGACCGACAGTGTGACCAGCTGGGCCGGCACGCTGGTGGCGCGGAATTGCTTGAGGAACTCGGCGCTGGCGGCAGTGTTGGAAATCATGATGACCAATTGCGGCGCAGCGTCGGCGATGCTTTTGACGGCTGCGTCGACCTTGGTGGTATTTTTTTCGTAACTGCCACGGGCGATCAATTCGCCACCCTGTTTCTTGACGGCAATTTCCAGACTCTTCAGCCCATCGAGGCCGAAGGCATCGTTCTGGTAAAAGGCGGCAATTCGGCGATAACCGAGCGGAATGTACAGGCTGAGCATCCGGGAAATTTCGTGCTCGT
>JAVBXO010000230.1 GCA_030824535.1 Azonexus sp.
GACACGCGCAATATTCCGACCGAGAACATCCGTCTGTCGCAGAACAACATCGTTGATCCGGAAAACCGTTATCAGCAGATTTTCAAGATCCAGGTCGAGTTGCCGGCAGATATTTCGGCCAAGGACCGGCTGGGCATTTTGCGTTCGATTGACCGGTGTACCGTAAAAAAGGTCGTGCAGACCGGGCCGGAGTTCGTCATCGAGGAGGTCGAGAATCTCGACGCCGATGCGCAGGCCTTGCTGACGCTGAATCCCGATGCGGCAGCCAGCACTTATATCGCCGGCAAGGATCTACCGCTCGAGCAGACCATCGCCAACATGTCCGGGGTTTTGGCCGGTTTGGGCATCAAGATCGAGATCGCTTCGTGGCGCAACCTGGTGCCCAACGTCTGGTCGCTGCATATCCGCGATGCCCATTCGCCGATGTGTTTTACCAACGGCAAGGGCGCGACCAAAGAAAGCGCGCTGGCCTCGGCGCTGGGCGAGTTCATTGAACGGGCGAGTTGCAATCACTTCTACAACGACCAGTTCTGGGGCGAAGACATCGCCAATGCAGCTTTCGTGCATTACCCCGAAGAGCGCTGGTTCAAGCCGGGCAAGAAGGATGCACTGCCCAAGGGCCTGCTCGACAAGTATTCCCTGGCGATCTACAACCCGGACGGTGAGCTGCGCGCTTCGCATCTGTTTGACACCAATTCCGGCAACACCGAACGCGGCATCTGCGCCCTGCCCTACGTGCGCCAGTCGGATGGCGAGACGGTGTATTTCCCGACCAATCTGATCGACAACCTCTTCCTGAGCAATGGCATGAGCGCCGGCAATACGCTGGCCGAAGCGCAGGTGCAGTGCCTGTCGGAAATTTTCGAACGGGCGGTCAAGCGCGAGATTCTGGAAGGTGAAATCGCCCTGCCCGATGTGCCGCAGGAGGTTCTGGCGAAATATCCCGGCATTGTGGCCGGTATTGAAGAACTAGAAAAACAGGGCTTCCCGGTGCTGGTCAAGGATGCCTCGCTGGGCGGCGAGTTTCCGGTGATGTGCGTGACCTTGATGAACCCGCGCACCGGCGGCGTGTTTGCCTCATTCGGCGCGCACCCCAGCCTGGAAGTCGCGCTGGAACGCAGCCTGACCGAGTTGCTGCAGGGGCGCAGTTTTGAAGGCCTCAACGATCTGCCCCGGCCGACTTTCGAGAGCAACGCCGTCACCGAGCCGAACAACTTCGTTGAACACTTCATCGATTCCAGCGGCGTGGTGTCGTGGCGCTTTTTCAGCGCCAAAGCGGATTACGAATTTGTTGAGTGGGACTTTTCCGGCCAGGGTGAAAACTCCAATGTCGATGAGGCTGCGACCTTGTTCGGCATTCTCGAAGCCATGGGCAAGGAAGCTTACATGGCGGTCTATGACCAGCTCGGCGCCACCGCCTGCCGCATCCTGGTGCCGGGTTATTCGGAAATCTACCCGGTGGAAGACCTGATCTGGGACAACACCAACAAGGCGCTGGCCTTCCGCGCCGATATCCTGAACTTGCACCAACTCGACGACGATGCGCTGGAAGCGCTGCTCGAACGTCTGGAAGACAGCGAACTCGATGATTACACCGACATCATCACGCTGATCGGCGTCGAATTTGACGAGAACACGGTCTGGGGTCAGCTGACGATTCTGGAATTGAAGCTGCTGATCAATCTCGCCTTGCAGCAATTTGAAACGGCGCACGAGCTGGTCGGTACTTTCCTGCAATACAACGAAAACACCGTCGACCGCGGCTTGTTCTATCAGGCCTTGCAGGTGGTGCTCGAGGTCATGCTCGACGACGAGCTGGAACTGGACGACTACGTGCTCAATTTCCGCCGCATGTTCGGCAAGGAGCGGATGGATGCGGCGCTGGGCTCGGTGGACGGCAGCCTGCGCTTCTACGGTCTGACGCCGACGAGCATGAAACTGGAAGGACTTGATCGACACCAGCGGCTGATCGACAGCTACAAGAAGCTGCACTTGGCACGGGGCAAGGCGGCGACTTCAGCCAGTTAACCCAGGTTTAACAACTGCCGAAAAACATCATTAACAATCACTGCATTGGCGCGTACGGGTGTTTTTCGCCGGCGGTTTGCTCGTTATTTTGTCGTCAGCTGAGTTCCGCCCGAGATTAAGAACGGTGATCTGGCGCAGCTTGCCGCCGATAGGCTCGCCACGCACCATTCAGCCTGACAATGGTTTTTCTATAACTCCACCCAGCTGAACTTCCGGCCTTGCAGACAGAACTCGCCAAGACGCTGCAAGGGCCCGCCGATCTCCTGCGGCTGGTAGGCGAGCAAGGCGAGTTTGTCGATCCGGCAAGGCAACGCCGACAGCAGCGGAAATGCGGCAAGGCGGGCGCGGATCTCGGCGGCGGGCCAGGCGTCGGCGTAAAGGCCGACGGTGGCATGTGGCACGTAATCGGTTTTGCTGCGATTTTGGCCGTTGACCGCAACAGCGGCACGCAAGGCGGCGATGCCTTGCTGCGGGTCATTCACGGTCAGATAGGGCGCCGAGCTGAAGCTATTCAGGCCGCCGATTTCAATATTGAAGGGCGCGGGGAAAAAATCAGCCTGCGCCTGGCAGCGCGCCGCCAGTTCGGCCAGTGAAAACTCGTCGCCGGCTTGTGGCACGGCAGCGGGAAAGCCGCACAAATCGAGGGTGATATGCGCTTGGCGGTGGTAATCAGCCAAGAGCAGATCGCCCAGATGCGCGGCAGCGGCAGCCAGGCGCTGGCGGATGGCTGGCATATCGACATCAAGCGCCCACAACACATAAGGCGAACGGCCGCGATGCCATTCGACGAAATCGCGGCGTTCGTTGCGCAGGGTGTGGCTGGCCTGATGCACCGGAAAACCCCGCCCCCTACTTGCCCTTGGCCTGCCGCCGCACGGTCGCCGATTGGGCGATGACACCCTGGCTGGCGAAGGCTTCGAGATTGGTTTCGAGCTCGTCCGGCGCGTAGAGGTAATTGACCATCATCCCGAAAGACTGGCGGAAGCCCTTGGGCGAGGCGTCACCCAGGTAGTTCAGGCGTTCGACGCGAGCACCGTTGCCGAGGTGGAAGCGCGACACCGGATCAAACGGCGGGCCGCTGTCGCCACCGCCCTGCTTGGCCGTCGCCAGATAGCGCGCGGCCAGGCGCAGCAGGGGCTCCCGCTGGCTGCGGACGAGTTTCTTGTCGTCCGCCCATTCACCGGTGCTCAAGGCTTCCAGCGTCAGTTCGACGCCGGCCTCGGCCAGCACTTGCGGATTCTTGCGCACCCAGGCGGCGAGCGCCGGCAACGGCGACAGCGTGGCGAAATTAGCGAGTTTGGGGAAATCGCGCTTGAGATCGTCGATGACCCGCTTGAGCAGGAAACTGCCGAAGGAAACGCCGCG
>JAVBXO010000346.1 GCA_030824535.1 Azonexus sp.
CATCCGGCAGAGAGGAGGTCTGTTCAAAAGAAGGAGGCGGTTGCTCGGAAATCATGCGGCGCGCAGTAAAGCACAGTTACCCTTCTCCAAGAAGCTCCACCACTTTCTGAGAAACTACGTGGAGTCTTGCTCCGTGGCCGGGGGCGGCAAGGCGCTCCCCGGGTTTTGCTCGCTTATGCAGCAGCCAGTTTTGCGAAGGCGCTGACCACTTCCGGTGGTGCCTGGACGAGCTCAATCAGCACGCCTTCGCCACCAATCGGGAATTCGTCGTTGCCCTTGGGGTGCAGGAAGGTGATGTCGAAGCCGGCCGCGCCTTTGCGGATGCCACCGGGGGCGAAACGGACGCCATTGGCCGAGAGCCATTCAACGGCTTTCGGCAGGTCGTCGATCCACAGGCCGACGTGATTCAGCGGCGTGGCGTGCACGGCTGGCTTCTTTTCCGGATCGAGTGGCTGCATCAGATCGACTTCAACCTTGAACGGGCCGGTGCCCATGGCGCAGATGTCTTCGTCAACGTTTTCACGTTCGGAAACGAAGGTGCTGGTGATTTCCAGGCCGAATTTCTCGACCCACAGCGTGCGCAGCTTTTCCTTGGACGGGCCACCGATGGCGATTTGCTGGATGCCGAGAACCTTGAACGGACGAGTCATGAGGGGATTCCTGTGTTTGAGTGGAAGACGTAATCCATAATTATAGGGATTTCCGGCGGTAAGCGAAGATCAGCAATACGACGCCGGCGACGATCATCGGCAGCGATAGCCATTGCCCCATGCTGACCGTGTAGGACTGGCCGAAAATGCCATGGTCGGGTTCGCGGAAATACTCGGTGATAAAGCGGAAAAAGCCGTAGCCAATCAGGAAAACGCCGGAAGCTGCAGCACGCGGCCGCACTTTTGCGGTGAACGCCCACAAAATGGCAAAAAGTAGCAGACCTTCGAGACCGACGTGGTAAAGCTGGGAGGGGTGGCGTGGCGTCATGTCGCCGGACTGCGGGAAGATCATCGCCCAGGGCAAGCTTGGGTCAGCGGCACGGCCCCACAGTTCCCCGTTAATGAAATTGCCAATGCGCCCGGTCGCCAGTCCGAGCGGTACCAGCGGCACGACGAAGTCGGTGACGTCGAAGATGGCAAGCCTGGCCTTGTGTGCCCACAGGATCATTGCCAGCAGCACACCGAGGAAGCCGCCATGAAAGCTCATGCCGCCTTTCCAGATGGCGATGATCTCGAAGGGGTGGGCGAAATAGTAGCCGGGCTCATAGAAGAGTACCTGGCCCAGGCGGCCGCCGATGATGACGCCGAGGACGCCATAAAACAGCAGGTCGTCGAGCTGCTCCGTACTCATCAGCGGCCGGTTTTTGAGCCGGTAGCGGCCAAGCAGGATGAACTGGATAAAGGCCAGAAGGTACATCAGCCCGTACCAGCGAATCGCCAGCGGGCCGAGCGAAATTGCGACGGGATCGAACTGCGGATGAAGGAGCATTGAACGTTCGGAGTGGGCTAAAATCAGAAGATTATAGTGCGCGCCCGTTTGTTACCCGATGACGGCGCCCGGATTTACTCGGAGAGAGCCCATGCCCCAATACCGTTCCCGTACCTCGACTCATGGCCGCAACATGGCCGGTGCCCGCTCCCTGTGGCGCGCTACCGGCATGAAGGATGGCGATTTCGGCAAGCCGATCATTGCTGTCGTCAATTCCTTCACGCAGTTTGTTCCCGGTCACGTCCATCTCAAGGACATGGGGCAACTGGTTGCCCGCGAGATTGAGGCCGCTGGCGGTGTCGCCAAGGAGTTCAACACCATCGCCATCGATGACGGCATCGCCATGGGCCACAGCGGCATGTTGTACTCGCTGCCGTCGCGTGACCTGATTGCCGATTCGGTTGAATACATGGTCAACGCCCATTGCGCCGATGCGATGGTGTGCATTTCCAATTGCGACAAGATCACGCCGGGCATGTTGATGGCCGCGATGCGCCTGAATATCCCGGTCGTCTTTGTTTCTGGCGGCCCGATGGAGGCCGGCAAGGTCAAGTTGCAGGACCAGATCGTCCACCTCGATCTGGTCGACGCAATGGTCAAGGCCGCCGATGCGTCGGTGTCGCAGGCCGATCTCGACGCGATCGAGCGTTCCGCCTGCCCGACCTGCGGCTCGTGCTCAGGCATGTTCACCGCCAACTCGATGAACTGCCTGACCGAGGCGCTCGGCCTCTCCTTGCCGGGAAATGGTACGGTGGTTGCTACCCACGCCGACCGCAAGCAACTCTTCCTGCGCGCCGGCCGGGTCGCTGTCGACCTGTGCCGCCGCTACTACGAGCAGGAAGACGCCTCGGTGCTGCCGCGCAATATCGCGACCAAGGCTGCTTTCGAGAACGCGATGACGCTCGACGTCGCCATGGGCGGCTCGACCAATACCGTGCTGCACATCCTGGCCACCGCCCAGGAAGCCGGCGTCGATTTCACGATGGCCGACATCGACCGCATCTCGCGTTCGGTGCCCTGCTTGTGCAAGGTTGCGCCGATGACCGACAAATACCACATTGAGGACGTGCACCGCGCCGGCGGCATCATGGGCATCCTCGGCGAACTTGACCGCGCAGGCCTGTTGCAGCGCGAGGTGCCGACCATCTACGCCAAGACCTTGGGCGAAGCGATTGATTCCTGGGATGTCGTCCGCGAGCAGGATGTCGCTGTGCAGCAATTCTTCAAGGCTGCCCCGGGCGGTGTGCCGACCCAGGTCGCCTTCTCGCAGGAATGCCGCTTCAACGACCTCGACCTCGACCGCGCCCACGGCTGCATCCGCAATCAGGCCAACGCCTATTCAAAGGATGGCGGCCTGGCCGTGCTTTCCGGCAACATTGCGCTGGACGGCTGCATCGTCAAGACCGCGGGTGTTGATGAGTCGATCTGGAAGTTTTCTGGCAAGGCGCGTGTGTTTGAAAGCCAGGATGCTGCGGTCGACGCCATTCTGGGGGAGAAAATCGTCGCTGGCGACGTGGTCGTCATCCGCTACGAAGGTCCGAAGGGGGGGCCGGGCATGCAGGAAATGCTCTATCCAACCTCCTATCTGAAGTCGATGGGCTTGGGCAAGGCGTGTGCCTTGCTGACTGATGGCCGTTTCTCCGGCGGCACTTCCGGTCTCTCCATTGGTCACGCCTCGCCGGAGGCGGCGGATGGTGGTGCCATTGGTCTGGTGGAAGAGGGCGATACGATTGAAATCGATATCCCTAACCGCAGCATTAATCTGGCCGTGACTGACGAAGTGCTGGCGGCTCGCCGTGCTGCCATGGAAGCCAGGGGTGACGCTGCCTGGAAGCCGGTGGATCGGCAGCGGGTGGTTTCTGCGGCACTGCAGGCTTATGCCCTGATGGCGAC
>JAVBXO010000286.1 GCA_030824535.1 Azonexus sp.
CGAAGCGCATGTCGGCAGTGCTGCGTTGCTGCTCGGCGGCTTGTTTGGGCTGTGGCTGCTCTGGAAGCTGTGGCAGAAATACCGTTTCCGTGCGCTCTCGGCAATTCCCCACATCAGCGCCGGCGAACTGCTTGCGGCGCTGGATTCACCAACGCCGCCGCTGGTGCTCGACCTGCGCGATCCGGCGATGATTGCCGATCTTGGCGCGATTCCCGGCGCTGTTGCGGTCGACCTCGGAAAACTGCCGGAAATGCTCGCCGATCATCCCAAGGCGCAGCCCATCGTCACCCTCTGCGCTTGCCCGGAAGATGCCAGCGCCCGGCAGGCCGCCAGACGCCTGCTGGCCGCCGGTTATCTGTCGGTACGCCCCTTGCAGGGCGGTTTCGAGCAATGGCAAGCGGCGAACGCCGAGCAGCCAGGCTTGCTCAGCTGAACAGCAGGCGGACGCACAAACCACCGTTTTCCGGCGTCGACAGTTCGACTTTGGCGCCGTGCAGTTCGGCAATTTCATGGACGATGGCCAGACCCAGGCCGCAGCCGTTGCCGGGCGAACCGGGGATGCGGTAGAAGCGCTTGAAGACATCCGCGAGATGTTCCGGCGGAATGCCT
This sequence comes from Azonexus sp., assembly GCA_030824535.1. Lineage (GTDB taxonomy): Bacteria > Pseudomonadota > Gammaproteobacteria > Burkholderiales > Rhodocyclaceae > Azonexus. The sequence goes on from JAVBXO010000286.1 coordinate 610, forward strand.
GGCCCGCTGTCTTCGACCTCGATGAAGGCCTGCTTCCCGAACTTGCCGCTGCGCACGGTGATGACCCCGTTGGTTGGGGTGTAGCGGATGGCGTTGTCGATCAGGTTGGACAAGGCTTCCTGAATCATCCAGGGCAATCCGGACGTCTCGGCCGGGAGGATTTCGAAGCCCAGGTCGATATTCTTGGCCAGTGCCGCATCGAGGAAGACCGAGGCCGAATTCTCGACCAGACGCTCCAGCGCTACCGGCTCGAACTGGACCTTGCCCGGACTGCTGGTTTCGGTGCGGGCATAGGCCAGCAACTGGGTCAGCAGGTGGCCGATGCGCGTCGTGGCTTCGTCGATCAGCTGATGCCGCTGCTGGTTGCTGGCAAATGCGCCTTCGACCGTCGCCAGATCGAGCTGGGTTTGCAAGCCGGCCAGCGGCGTGCGCAACTGGTGCGCCGCATCGGCGATGAAGCGCTGCTGGATGGCCACCGATTCGCGCAGTAGGGAAAACAATTCATTGAGCCGGCGCAGCATCGGACGAATTTCCGCTGGCGTCCCGGCCAGCTCGATTTCATGCAGGTCGCTGGCCGAGCGGGCAGCGATGTCCTCTTCGACCTTTTGCAGCGGCAACAGGCCCTTGCGCACGCCGAGCACGACCGCCAGCAGGGTCGCCAGCACCACGGCAAGATTGGGCAAAATCATGGCCGCCAGGATGCGCTTGCTCGCCTGCTTGCGTTTTTCGGTCGTTTCCATGACCAGCACCTGGAAAACCTGCGCGCCCGCTTCCAGGTAATGGCTGGCGATACGCACCGCCTTGCCGCGATATTTGCCATCCCAGAATTCGATTTTTTCGCTTTTTGACAGCGGCTGACGCGGCAGATCGGCGTCACCGGCGACGATGACGCCTGCGGCGTTGATCACCGCGAAATAGATCATGTCCGGCGTACTGCTGCGCAACATCGCTTCGGCTTCTTCGGTCAGATCAATCGGCAGCGACGAGTTCTTGCGCCGGATATGGCCTTCGAGATCAAACACCGTGTCGGCCAGCGACTGGTCATGGGCCTGATTAGCCGTCTTCTGCGCCAGCCGGTAATCAAAAAACGACGACAGCGCGAGGATGGCGATGAGCGGCGTCAGCAGCGCGAAAATCAGGCGCTGGCGCAGTGACAGCGGTTCGCTGAGGGCCGGCGTTTCAGTTTTGCGGTGCATCGATGCGATAGCCTATGCCGCGGATGGTACGAATAGCGATAGCCCCCGGCGCCAGCTTCTGCCGCAAGCGCGAGACATGGACCTCGATGGCATTTGGCGTGATGTCCTTTTCCCAACCAGCCAGCGCCTGCACCAGCTTGTCCTTGCTGACGACGGCGGGCGATGCCATCAACAGCATTTCGAGGATGGCCCATTCACGATTGGTCAGTTCCAGCGCTACGCCGTTCAGGCTGGCCGTGCGCGTCCGCGTGTCCAGCGCCAGCGCGTCATGACGCAGGCAGGCATCGGCCAATGCGTGCGAGCGGCGAATCAGCGCACGAATACGCGCCGCCACTTCCGGCAGGCGATAGGGCTTGGTCATGTAGTCATCGGCCCCGGCATCCAGCCCACGCACCGTATCGTCCATGCTGTCGCTGGCGGTCAGGATCAGCGCCGGCAAATGGCTGCCGCTGGCGCGCAAATGGCGGATGAAATGCAGGCCATCCGCCTTGGGCAAGGCAAGATCGATCAGAGCGATATCAAAACTCTCGCCCTGCACACAAACTCCAGCCTCCTCGGCGCTACCGGCAACATCGACGGTATAGCCCAGTTGCTGCAAGCCCTGCTTGAGGCCCTGGGCCATCAGCAGGTCATCTTCAACGATCAATATGCGCATCTGGTTATTGTCGCCCCTTCATCACTGGCATCACGGCTTTTCCAGCGCATCCGCCGGTTCCAGGCCACCGGCCGGTTCCTTGTGGGCGATGCCGTAATGGCAGTCGATACAGGTTCGTTCGCCTGAAGCCAGTCGGCGGTGCTGTTTCTGCGCCGTCTTGCCCTGCTTTTCCGGATCCATGGCTTGGCTGTCATGGCAATTGCGGCATTCCTGCGAATCGGTTTCCTTCATCCGCACCCAAACGCGCTTGGCCAGCTCCAGGCGATGCGCTTCGAATTTTTCCGGCGTATCGATGGTGCCCGCGAAATGCTGGAAGACATCGTTCGAAGCCTTGATCTTGCGGATCGTCGTGCCGATCAGGTCATGCGGCACGTGGCAGTCGGAACAGATGGCCTTGATGCCAGTACGGTTCTTGGCATGGATGCTGTCCTTGTATTCCTCGAAATTGTTGTCCTTCATTTCGTGGCAGGAAATGCAGAAACCGAGGGTATTGGTCTGGTCGACCGCAAATTTGACCCCGGCGAACAACAACCCGCCCAGTAGCACCAGGGCAATCGAGCCGATGCTGATCAATGATTTCAGGCGTGTGCTCAACGATCCATTTTCCTTGTTCATTTTTTCTCCCCATGACGAACGGCGGGGATCTTCGCAAGCCCTGGCTTGCGTTTCCCTGACGAGCTCACGTCAGGGAAACGCAAGCTAGGCGCGCCGACAATCCGCCGCAGCTGCAACCAATAAATGAGGAAATCATGAAAATATCCAATCTGCCTCACGGCAGTTTCCGGCCGCAGGCGCTTGCCCGCCGCCTGGCCGTTCTGGCCGCCACCGGCCTGACGCTGGCCTTGTCCGTCACTTCCGCCCAAGCCGTGCCGAGCTATGCCCGGCAAACTGGTTCCGAGTGCACCTCCTGCC
>JAVBXO010000397.1 GCA_030824535.1 Azonexus sp.
AGTTGCTGGAAAAGACGGTCAGTTCGGACATGGGGAAGGCTGATCGGGCATGGCTGGGGCCTTATCTTGATTTCGCCGGATAATTCGCGCATGTTTTTTGCCCGCATTTTTGCCCTGTTTTGCCTGTTGACCGCAGCAGCGCTGGCCTCGCCACTGGTCGCTGTTGATGTCGGGCATGGCCTTGCCGATCGCGGTGCGACGAGCGCTCGCGGGCGCAGCGAGTTCGATTTCAATCGCGATTTTGCCGTGGAGTTGGCAGCGAACCTGCGCCAGCGGGATGTGGCAGTGCGCGAGGTCAATTTTGCTGGCCATATCGGCAGTCTGATGGCGCGCCCCAAGGCGGCGGTCGGGAGTGATTTTTTCATTTCCATTCATCACGACTCGATCAGCGAGGCCTGGCTGCTGAATTGGGAATGGGCCGGGCAGACGCAAAGCTATACCGAGGTCAAGCGCGGCTACGGCATTTTTGTCTCGGCCAACAATCCTGATCTGGCAACCAGCCTGCGTTGTGCGTCGGCCATCGGGGCGGTGCTGCGCCGGGCTGGTTTTGTGCCGACGCCCTGGCATGCGCGCAAGCATGCGCCGGCCGATGCGGAGAATGGCGTCTGGTATTACGACAATCTCGTCGTACTTTATCGGACGACGTTGCCGGCCGTGTTGTTCGAGGTCGGGGTGATCAAACATCGCGACGAGGAACTGGAATTGCTCGATCCCGAGCGCCAGGCACGCATGGCGGACGCCGTCGCAACCGGCATCAGCGCCTGTCTTTACGTCAAATGAAAATCGGCTCGGGCGTCAGGTCGACCGCAAATTTGGTGCGTACGGCGGCTTGAACGGCGTTCATCGTGCGCTGGACGTCAGCACCGGTCGCACCACCATGATTGACCAGAACCAGGGCCTGCTTTTCGTACATGCCGACCGGGCCGAGTGCCTTGCCCTTCCAGCCAGCCTGTTCGATCAGCCAGCCGGCCGCCAGTTTGACCCGGCCATCGGCCTGGGGATAAGTCGGCAGGCCGGGGTAATCGGCCTTGAGTTGCGCGGCCTGAGCCGCAGCGATGAGCGGATTGTGGAAAAAGCTGCCGGCATTCGGCGTTTGCGCCGGATCGGGCAGCTTGCGCTGGCGGACGGCGCAGACGGCGACGGCGATGTCCTGAGCGTTAGGCGTGGCGATGGCGCGGGCGGCGAGTTCCTGGGCGATGTCGGCGTAGCCCTGGTTGGGCTGCCAGGCTTTGGCCAGACGGAAAATCACCGAGGTGATGGCAACGCGGCCATCGCGATGCCAGCCTTCTTGCTTGAACAGGCTGTCGCGATAGGAAAAACGGCAACTTTCGCGGTCGACCGTAAAAAATGCCTGTTTTTCAAAATCCCAGGCGCTCAGCGAATGCAGGCGCTCGCCGACTTCCAGGCCGTAGGCGCCGATGTTCTGCACCGGCGCCGCGCCGACCGTGCCGGGAATCAGCGACAGGTTTTCCAGCCCCGGCCAGCCTTGCGCCAGCGTCCATTGCACGAAGTCATGCCAGTTTTCGCCGCCACCGGCTTCCACGTAGTAGGCCTCGGCATCTTCCCGCAGCAGGCGCTTGCCGGGAATGGCCATGTGCAGCACCAGGCGCTCGACGTCGCCAGTAAGTACGAGGTTGCTGCCGCCGCCAAGAATGAAGCGCGGCTCGTCGCGCAGCGCTGCTGCGGTCAACTGCTCTGGCGTGGTGATTTTCAGATAGCGGGCCGCGCGTGCGGGCAGGGCCAGGGTATTGAAAGGGCGAAGGTCTACGGGGTCAGGACTGAGCATGGGCGGAATTTTCCTTGATTCCGTCGTTGCCGGGAAATTTTTGCACGGCCTGCGGGAGAGGCGCTTGCGCAAAGCGGGCCGAAAGTTTCCCTTGCCTGGCAATGTGCGGTAGCTTTGGCAAGGAAGTCGGGGGACGGCTTCATCACCGGACAGGAGAGCCCACATGAAACCTATTGCCTCACTCGCCAGCGCCTTGCTGGTTTTTGCCGCGTCGCTGTCGGTCGGCCATGCCCAGGAATCGCCGACGCTGAAGAAAATCAAGGATAGCGGCAGCATCAGCCTGGGGCACCGCGAGTCGTCGATCCCCTTTTCCTATTACGACGACAAGCAGCAGGTGGTGGGTTATTCGCACGAATTGATGCTCAAAGTCGTTGAGGCGATCCGCACCGAACTGAAAATGCCCAAGCTGGAAACCCGCTTGCTGCCGGTCACGTCTTCCAACCGCATGCCGCTGATCCAGAATGGCAGCATCGATATCGAATGCGGTTCGACGACCAATAATCTTGAGCGGCAGAAACAGGTCGCCTTTTCGACGTCGATCTTCATCATCGGCACCCGCTTGATGAGCAAAAAGGGCAGCGGGATCGAGGATTTTGCCGATCTGGCCGGCAAAAATGTCGTCACGACGGCGGGCACAACCTCCGAGCGCCTGCTGCGCAAAATGAACGAAGACAAGAAAATGGCGATGAGCATCATTTCCGCCAAGGATCACGGCGAAGCCTTCCTGACCCTGGAAACCGGCCGTGCCGTGGCCTTCATGATGGACGACGCGCTGCTCTTCGGCGAAATGGCCAAGGCCAGAAAGCCGGCGGACTGGCAGGTGGTCGGCACGGCGCAATCGAAGGAAGCCTATGGCTGCCTGCTGCGCAAGGACGATCCGGGCTTCAAGAAAGTCGTCGATGCCGCCTTGAGCAAGGCCATGAGCAGCGGCGAGGCGGAAAAAATCTACGGCAAATGGTTCCTCAACCCGATTCCGCCCAAGGGCCTGAATCTGAACATGCCGCTGTCGGACGAGATGAAGGTGCTGTTCCGCAACCCCAACGACAAGGCTTTCGAATAACTCGGCAGCCGGCGCGGACGAGGAGGGAGCGATGAACTACCAGTGGCATTGGGGCGTTTTCCTGCAGCCCAGCGCGAGTGGCGACGATACCTATCTGGGCTGGATGTTCGCCGGCTTCAAGATGACCATCGCCCTGTCGCTGAGCGCGTGGCTCATCGCCTTGCTGCTCGGTGCGCTGATCGGGGTACTGCGGACGGTGCCGCAGCGGGGCCTGGCCTTTTTCGCCAGCGCTTACGTGGAACTGTTTCGCAATGTGCCTTTGCTGGTGCAGTTGTTCATTTGGTATTTCGTGCTGCCGGAATTGCTCCCGGAAAGTCTGGGCAATGCCTATAAGCAGTCCAATCCGGTGTTCCAGCAATTCCTCGCGGCGATGGTCTGCTTGGGCTTGTTCACCAGCGCCCGCGTCGCTGAGCAAGTGCGGGCGGGGATCGAGTCCTTGCCCGCCGGGCAGAAAAACGCCGGGCTGGCGCTCGGCCTGACGCTGCCGCAAACCTATCGTTGCGTGCTCCTGCCGATG
>JAVBXO010000340.1 GCA_030824535.1 Azonexus sp.
CACTGACCCTGCACCAGGAACCGTCCAGTTTCTTTTCAACGATACAAGTCGGCATCACCTCCGTCGGCATCCTCAGCGGCGCCATTGGTGAAGCCGCAGTGGCCGATCCCCTGGCCGCTTGGCTGGCCGGCATGCCCTTGCTGGCGCCCTACGCCAAACCGATTGCCCTGAGCATTACCGTGGTCAGCCTGACCTATTTTTCGGTGGTGGTTGGAGAGCTGGTGCCGAAACGCCTGGCCATGCTGGCGCCGGAAGGCATCGCGTCGCTGATCGCCCGCCCGATGATCGTCCTGGCGCGCATTACCCATCCGCTGGTCGTCATCCTGTCGAGTTCCTGCACCGCCATCCTCAGCCTGATCGGCGCCCGGCCCAAGGAAGAGCCGCCGGTGACCAACGAGGAAATCAACGTGCTGATGGAGCAGGGGGCGGAGGCCGGGGTGTTTCATGAGAGCGAGCAGGAGCTTGTCTCGAATGTCTTGCGTCTCGATGAACAACGCATCGCTGCGATCATGACCCCGCGCCGCGAGATGTTCGTCGTCGATCTCGATGAAGGGGAAGACATCACCCGGCAGCGCATCGTCGAGACGGAATTTTCCCGGCTGGTGGTTTGCCGCGATGGCCTGGATCACATCCTCGGTATTCTGCAAACCGGCGATCTGCTGAAAAAAGCGCTGCCCGGCCACTGCATCACCGTGGCGGACGTCGAGTCGGTGCTGCATCCACCGCTGTACGTGCCGGAAACGGTCAGCACGACGCAATTGCTCGAAAGCTTTCGCCGCGCCCGCCTGCAGTTTGCGCTGATCGTCAATGAATATGGCGACGTGCAGGGACTGGTCACGCTGACTGATGTGCTCGCCGCCATCGTCGGTGAATTGTCGGTGCCGGAAGCGCCGGAAGATCGCGACATGGTGCAGCGCGAGGATGGCTCATGGTTGATTGACGGCGACGTCGGCATCGAGCGCCTCAAGTCGGTGCTGGATATTGACGACGATTTACCGGGCGAAGCACGGCAGAATTTTCATACGCTCGGCGGCTTCATCATGCACACGCTCGGCCGCGTTCCCTCGCCGGCCGACCACTTTGACGCCCTCGGCTGGCGCTTCGAAGTCATGGACATGGATGGCAACCGGGTCGACAAGGTCCTGGTTTCGCTGCTGCCACCGGGTTAATCGTCATCCCCGCGCAGAGCCTGCCCCCGGCTTGAACGGGGGTGGGGATCCAGCTCCACATGGCAAGCGACGCCGCATTCCCGGCGAGCAATCGTCATCCCCGCGCAGGCGGGGATCCAGCTCCTTGACTTTCTGGATTCCCGCTTTCTCGGGAATGACATTCCTGATTTGATCCACGCTTCCTGAAGCGGGTTCAAACAGGCTGATCCCGCTTCAGCGCACCCGGTCGAGGTCGGCGCGGTTCAGTTCGTCGCGATAAATACCCGTTGTTCCCGGCTGGCTGCTGGCGAAGCAGGCGACCTCGACATTGGCGACGGTTTTTGCCTTGTGCAGCACGTCGACCGCACAACGGCCATAAACGCTTTCAATGGTCGCCAGCAGGTTGCGGGCGTAGGGTGTTTCGAGCTTGCCGTCGAGAATCAGGTTGGCCAGCAGCACGCCGTCGGGCTTCAGCACCCGGCGCGTGTCGGCCCAGAATTCACGGGTCACCAGATGGCCGGGAATCGAAGTGTGCGAACTGAAAACATCGACGACTACGGCATCAAAGCGGCGTTCGGTGGTGGCGACGACGCGCCGGGCATCGTCGGCGATGAACTCGCCACGGATTGGCTCGCGGAGAAAATCGCGCTCGGCGATGGCGCGAATTTTCGGGTCGATATCGACATAGGTGTAATGGTTCAGCGGCTCGCGGTGCGACAGCGTGAAGCCGCCGGCGCCGAGCACCAGGATGTCGCGGTCGCGAAAGCCCAGGTCATCGAGCAAAACCTGGCGCAGGTGACGGATATAGCGCGTGTAGTTGGGCGGCTCGCTGTCGTCGATCAGCGAGGCCAGCGACTCGTTGATCCAGAAAGCCCGCGGGTTTAACTGGCCGGCCAGCGTGACCGGGCCGATGCGGTAATCGGCATAAGCCGTCTCGGCGGTGATCTGCTGCTGCAGGTTGAGCCCGAGACTCAATATTGCGGTCAACCCCGCAAAAACGGCCATTTTCAAATCGCGCCAGGCCAGCACCAGGCTGCCGGCGAGCAAGATCAGCGCACAAGCCAGCACCGCCGCCGACACCCCCAGCCATTGCATGACCAGCAAGGACAGCGACAGCGAACCGAGGAAGGACCCGAGCGTCGACCAGTACAAGGCCAGCCCGCTCGCCTCACCGGTACGCGCATGTTTCATCAGATTGGTCAGGATGGGCACGGTCTGGCCCAGCAGCCAGGCGATGGGGCAAAGGATGGCGCCGACAAAAAACAGGTAGGCCAGGGGCAGCGGCTGCAGATGAACAAAAATCGCCTCGACCGTCGTCCCGGCCAGCCCCAGCCCACACAGCGCCGCAGCCATCAGGAAATTGCGCCCGACTACCGCAATATAACGTTCAGCAACCCGCGCCCCGGCGGCATAACCGAGCGCCAGCGCCAGCAGGAAAAAGCCGATGGTCGGCGCCGTGACAACAATCGAGCTGCCGACATGTGGCACCAGCCGGCGCAAGGCAATGACCTCGGCGCCGAGTGAACAAAAGCCTTCGATGAAGACAATCAGGTAAATGAGCAAAGGAGACATCGGCGAATTATCGCCGATGGCAGGGCCGCTGTCGGTGTTTGTCCTGGCCCGGATTCCCAGTTGGCACCGGCTTTTACGCGTAGAGCAGGCGATTCCACCTGCGACAATTTGCCACTTTCATGCCCTGTTACGAATGGTGACAATGCGCGCCGCGACAACTTGTCGCCTGATTTGTTCAATTTTTTTGAGCAAGAAACAGAAATTAACCGTCTTTCCGGTGTCTCGGGTTTGGGGGTATTTGCGTGTCTTTGTTTTTTCCGGGTACTTATGCCAGTCCTTTTGGCCGCAAGGGGCATGCTGCGGGGATTGGCTCGGCGCTGCTGGTGCATGGCGCCGTTATCGCCATCATCGCCCTCGGGGTCGGTCAGTCAGAAGTCCTGACCCAGATGGCGCGACCGCTGGCCGTGCGTCTGGTTGAGGCAGTTCGTCCGGAAGAAAAGCCGCCAACGCCGCCTCCGCCGCCGAAAAATCAGCCGAAAGCCCCGAGCAAGGTATTCAAGACGCCGATTCTGGCCAGTAGTGCGCCGAACGCCAGCAGCAGCTTCAGCGTCGCCGAGCAGCCACCAGCCGTGGCCGCTCCGGTGCTGGTTGCCAGCCCGGCACCAGCGCCGGCAGCCCCAGCCGAGCCCTTGGTCGAGG
>JAVBXO010000086.1 GCA_030824535.1 Azonexus sp.
ACTTGTAACGTTGAAAAGAAACTGGACGGTTCCTGGTGCAGGGTCAGTGCGGCTTTGGCCCCCAGGCTGCCGTCATCCGCCAGATTCTGCAGGCGGGCCTTGCGGGAAGAAACAACGGCAATCTCGGACATGGCGAACAGGCCATTCACGAGAATGAGTACAAAAATCAGCAGAATATCCATGGGGGAAGTCGCCCGGTGCCTGATTGGCATGCGACTTCAGTGTTGAGATGGCGCCGATTGTAGCAGGCGAAGCAAGCCCACCTGATTACCACTCATGATTTTGGCCAGGGCGCAAATTGCCCTGCTCCGACAGTCAGGCTTCAGGTATTCGAAACCGCCCGTGCATGGCACCGGGCAAAATGCACCGTACAATCGGTCGAGATCCCAGCCCGGCCTCGGAATCTATCCTGCACTTCTCCCGCTTACTCGGCAGGTCTTCAGCAGATTGAAGGGGATCGGTGAGCGAATGGCTGTTTCGCGACGAGCAAACAAACATATTGGTCCACGCCTCAAGTCATACTTGATCGATAATAAAGGTCACAAAACCTCTCAAAAGGTCACAAAATGTGGAAAACACTCTTCAGCTGTTTTTTGCTTGCCACATTTTGGGGCTGCCAAAAGGCTCCCTCCACGTCCGGTACGGAGCAGGAAAGCGTAGCCAGGCCGCAGAAAATTGCGATTGCCTATACCGTTCAGCCGCAAAGCACGCTGGTGCATGTCGCTCTGACCAAGGGCTACTTCGCGGAAGAAGGTCTTGAAGTCAAATCGCTGATACACACCTTTGGCAAGATCGCGCTGCAATCCCTTCTGGATGGCCAGGCCGATTTTGCGACGGTGGCGGAAACACCGTTCATGTTCAATGTCCTCAAGGGCGAGAAACTGTTCGTCATCGCCAATATCGAGGCCAGCGGCCTGAACAATGCCATCGTCGCGCGCAAGGATGCGGGTATCGCGAGCGCCAGCGACCTGGCGGGCAAGCGCATTGGTTTTACGCCCGGAACCACTTCCGATTTTTTCCTCGACTCGATCCTGATCGCCAATGGCCTGACGCGCAAAGCCATCGAGCCGGTTCCCCTGAATCCCGAGGAGATGCAGGCAGCCATTCTCGACCGACGGGTCGATGCGGTCTGTACCTGGAACTATCCCCTGAGCGAAATCAAGCAACAGCTGGGAGCCAATGGACTGGTCATTGTTGACCGGGATATCTACACCGAAACCTTCAACATCGCGGCCAAACAGGCGTTTGTCCAGCGCCATCCGGAAACGGTCAAACGCCTGTTGCGGGCCTTGCTCAAGACCGAAGAGTTTGTCGCCCGGCACCCGGACGAAGCGCAGGAAATTCTGTCGGCGAGTACCAGGACCGACAAGAAACTGGTGCGGGCGGTCTGGTCCGCCTTCAATTACCAGGTGCTGCTCAACCAGAGCCTGATCATTACCCTGGAGGACGAGACGCGCTGGGCCATGAAACACCAGCTGACCAAAGCCACCGAAATGCCCGACTACCGCAACTTCATTCATCTCGACAGCCTGCGTGCCCTCAAGCCGGATGCAGTCAGGTTCAGCAGGTAGACAACGTGCGCCTGACCAGCAAACTGAAGGCAATTTCCGGCATAACGCTGTCGGCGCTGGCGCTGCTGATCCCGGTATTCTTCTGGTCAGTCAGCGAGTCGAACCAGGCCAGGGCCGATCTGGCGCTGGTCGACCGGATCGAGGACATCTTTTTCGAACGCGCTTCGCTACGTGATCATTATTTTCTCTACAGCGAAGAGCATATGCGCCGGCAGTGGGACGAGAACAAGCAGGCATCCGACCGCTTGCTCGACCTGGGCAGGGGACAGCTGACTGCGCCTGAAGACCAGAAGTTGCTGGAGAAACTGGGTAAGCGCATTGACGACACGGCCGCCATCTTTCACCGCCTGGCAGCCAACCGGAAAGCGCTGAAAACCGCCACCGGCAATCGTGAAATCCAGGATGAACTGGACAAGCGCCTGTCCAGCCAGTTGCTGCTGAAGGCGTCGTCAATCCGCGAAACCATTGTCAGTCTGCATGCAGCGTCGGCCCAGCGGGTCGAGCGGACTTACCTGCACCTGGCCTTCATGGTCGTATTGCTCAGCGGCGCGCTGGCGATGGTCACCCTGCTGCTTATCTCCAATCTGGTGCGCATGGTCCGCCAGCGGCTGATTCCGCTGCATGACGGCGCCAAAAGAATTGCCGCCGGCGATCTCTCCTACCGCCTGCAAAGCAATGGCCGCGACGAGTTTTCCGAACTGGCCGAATCGCTCAATGCCATGACGGATGCGCTGGTCGGAGAAATCGGCATCCGCCAGCAGGTGGAAATCCAGTTGCGGGAAAACGAAGCGCATCTGGAAAACCTGGTGCAGCAGCGCACCAATGAGCTGATGGCAACTGAAGCCCGGGCCAGTCTGCTGCTGGCATCCAGCGCCGACGGCCTGTATGGCGTAGACCAGACGGGGAAGATTACTTTTATCAACCCGGCGGCGGCGGCCATGCTCGGGCAGCACCCGGAACAGCTTATCGGGAAATGCGCCCACGATATTTTTCATCACAGCAAGCCGGATGGCACGCCCTACCCCATCGAGCTCTGCCCCAGTCACAATGCCGTGCTCAAGGGGCAGGAAATGCGCAAGGACAGTGAAGTTTACTGGCATGCCGACGGCCATGCCATCCCGGTCATGTTCGCCATCCATCCGATGTACCGGGACGGAAAAAATGCCGGCGCAGTCATCAGTTTTGTCGACATCAGCGAGCAGCGAGCCGCAGCCCTGGCGCGGGAAAAGGCGCTGCTCGCTGCGGAAAACCTGGCACGGGTCAGGAGCGAGTTCCTGGCCAACATGAGCCACGAAATTCGCACCCCGCTGAATGGCGTACTGGGTTTTGCCGAAATCGGCCTGCGGCATTTCGTGAACGCCGAAAAAGCGCGTAATGCCTTCGAAAAAATATTGTCTTCGGGCAAGCTGCTGCAGGGCGTGATCAACGAAATTCTCGACTTTTCGAAAATCGAGGCCGGCAAGGTTCAACTTGAAGCCACTGAAGTGTCCTTGGCGGAAGTGATGCTGCATGCCCTTTCCCTGCTGCAGGAACGCGCCAGCAGCAAGGGAATCGAGCTGCAGATGGAACAGGATGTCAGCCTGCCCCTGTCCTGCATCACCGACCAGCTGCGCGTCAGCCAGATCCTGCTCAATCTTCTGTCCAATGCCGTCAAATTTACCGAGCGCGGCAGCGTCACGCTGTCAGCCAGGCTCGACGGCAAGGATCTGGTATTTACCGTCAGGGATACGGGCATAGGCATGAGCGAAGAACAAGTGTCGCTGTTGTTCAACCCCTTCCAGCAGG
>JAVBXO010000213.1 GCA_030824535.1 Azonexus sp.
TTCCCGCCGACAAGGGTGTCGTCAAACTCAATCAAGTTGGCAAGCCGGTAAATGCTGTCTCGGTCAGCCATCGCTTTCCTGATTTTGCGCAGCATGTTACGTGCTGTAATCCAGGAAACGCCGACATGTTTGGCGATACGGAGAGCCGAAACACCACCCTTGTCAGAAGCCATCAGATAAATGGCCCAAAACCATTTCACAAGAGGAATTTTGGTCGAATGAAACAACAGCAGTTCCCGCTTTACTCAGAAACCCAGTAAATACGAGGTCTCTGAACAAGCCTTTCGTAAACTTTTGGCTCCGTTCAAAATGAAAGGACCGTTGTAACTAACTAATTTTACATTATAAAAAATTCGGGACAACGGAGAATTCTCTTGACATCCCGTGAAGGATCAAAACGACTTTTTTTCTTGTGATATCAAATACTTACAAGGAGAAGCCATGTCGACCCTCAAAAATTTTGTTCACCGTAACCGCAAAGCTGCACAGACACTGGATAAGATCAAAATGCGTTCTCATTTGAATGCCGATGCCTTATTTGCCCTCATCCGCGAGGATCTACAACGGGTGCCCGACCACCGAGCTGCCAATGCATCGATCCCACTGGACGACGCCCTGATGAGTGGCTTTGCCATGTTTTCGCTCAAAGACCCCTCATTGCTCGCTTTTGATGAGCGACGATTTGAGCAACCCGAAAGCCTGCACGGTGTCTTTGGGGTGCGGGTTATTCCCAGTGACACCCAGATGCGTGCCATTCTGGATGAAATCATCCCGACCCTGCTTCGGAAACCATTCCGCACCATTTTTCATCAACTGCAGCGGGGCAAGGCACTGCCGAAGATGACCTGCCTTGGCGGTCACCTTCTTATGGCCATTGACGGAACCGGTATCCACAGCTCAGAAAATATCGGAGCCGACTACTGCCTGACCAAAGAGCGACGCAACGGCGCCATTGAATATCATCTGCAGATGGTGGCCGGAGCGTTTGTGTCACCGGGCTGCAAGGCGGTCTTTCCGCTCTGTCCGGAACTCATTCGGCGACAGGACGGCTCCACCAAGAACGATTGCGAACGTAATGCCGTCAGACGCTTTATTGACGATTTCCGCCGGGAACACCCGCATCTGAAGGTCATCGTCACCGAGGATGGTCTGAGTTCGAACGCGCCGCACATCAAGGACCTGATGGCTCATGATCTCCGGTACATTCTCTCTGCCAAGCCCGGGGATCACACCTATATGTTCAGTCAGGTTGATGCGGCGGCTGAGCGGGGAGAGGTAACCGAGCTGATGCTTCCGGACAGCAGCAAGGCCAACACCACACACTGTTTTCGCTTCATCAACTCCGTACCGCTCAATAAGGCCAGCGAGGGCGAGTTGCAGGTCAACTTCCTTGAGCACTGGGAAGTTGAAACCAAGGGTGGGGTGATGATGGTCCGCAATCGTTTCAGCTGGGTCACCGACCTTGAAATCACTCCGGACAACGTCATGGAAATCATGCGTTGTGGTCGTGCCCGCTGGCGGATTGAGAATGAGACCTTCAACACCCTGAAAAATCAGGGCTATAATCTCGGCCACAACTATGGCTTAGGTAAAAAACACCTGAGCGCTGTCTTTATGCACCTGATGTTACTTGCTTTTCTTGTTGATCAGGTGCAGCAGTTCTGCTGCCCGCTGTTTCAAGCCGCCAAGGCAAAGCTGAGTAGCAACAGGGCACTGTGGGAGCGAATGCGCAACTACTTCCACACGTTCACAGCCCCTTCCATGGAGACGATTTTACGAATGATTGCCTATGGATTTGAGCATCCGCATTGCCCGACATTTGATTAGCGGATAACGGGCAGCAGACAACTTGGGAAAGATCAGGAGCCTACCGAAAAACAACATCGGCAGGCCGGACGGATAACTCCGCCCTGAAAACAGTGATTCTCAGCAATTTTGAAGCAAAACAACTATGACAGGCCTGTTACCTCCCTTGGTGAAATGGAAACAGGCTGGTCAGTGCCCTGTCAGAGAGAATTTATTGCTTCACCCCATTCAAAGCGGGCGTGGCTGGCGATGCAGAAGGTTATACCTGCTTCAGTGGAAAAAGATCAATAAAATTTCCGCAAATTTAAAATCAACGTATTGAAATTTCAGCAAAAATATTGCAATATGCGCCTGTCCCTAAAACTCACTTGGCAGGTGCAAAAATGAAGCGATTGATCCTGGAGCAGAGCAACGAGGAATTCTACACCAGCCATTCTGGATTGGCTTTGGTCGGCGCATGCATCAACCGCTACAGCGAACTCGGGCGGTATGTTGGTCGAGTTGCCAAGGGCAGCGACCAGATTGCCGAGGTCGACATTGTTCGCAGCTATCTTGGCCTGCTGTGCCTGGGCAAAAGCGATTACCAGGCAATAACCGCCATGCGGGAAGACGTTTATTTCCAGCAGGCTCTGGACATTGGCCGGATGCCTTCGGCGGAACGGATGCGTCAGCGAATGGATGAGGCCGACGCGGGCCTGACCCCTGCGATTGTCGGTTGTTCCCGAACCATGCTCAAGCGGCTCAACGTGAAGATTACCGGGTACGATAAAAAGTTTGTGCCCCTGGATGTGGATGTGTTTCCCCAGGATAATTCCAACACCAGCAAGGAAGGCGTGGGTCGCACCTACAAGAACTACGACGGTTACGCGCCGATTGCAGCCTATCTGGGCATGGAAGGCTGGTGCATGGAGGTGGAGCTGCGACCGGGCAGTCAGCATGCCCAGGCCGGCTTTGTTGCGTTTATCCTGCGGGCGATCAAGTCGGCCAAGACCTTGGTTGATCACAAGCTGCTGGTGCGGGCTGACGCGGCCCACGATTCGGTTGAGACGTTGGCTGAGTTGGAGACGTCCGAAAAGGTCAACTACATCATCAAATGGAACCCGCGCCGAAGCGATGTCCAGGCGTGGCGCAACCGGGTGTTTGCCGAGGGCGAGGTGACGACTCTGCGCACTGGCAAGAAGGTTGGAGTCCTGATGTTTAAGGAGTCCAAGGTGGTCGGCGAAGAGACGTTCGTCTTCAAGCGGATCGTGCGGGTGACCGAGCGGACTATCGACAAACACGGCCAGATGCTGGTAGCCCCGGACATTTGCCTGGAAGGCTGGTGGACGGATCTCGATTTGCCGGTCGATCAGGTCATCGCGTTGTATCGCGACCATGCAACCTCCGAGCAGTTCCACAGCGAGTTCAAGACCGATCTCGACCTGGTGGAGCGGTTGCCCAGCGGCAAGTTCGCCACCAACGCCCTGGTGATGGCCATGGGGGCCTTTGCCTACAACATTCTTCGCGCCATCGGCCAGATGGGGCT
>JAVBXO010000215.1 GCA_030824535.1 Azonexus sp.
GGAACGACTATGTCGACCTCGACCGCATCGAAGTCCTGAACGGCCCGCAGGGCACGCTGATGGGCAAGAACACCTCGCTCGGCGCGATCAATATCGTGACCAAGGCGCCGAGCTTCCAGAAGGCCTCAAGCTTCGAAGTCTTTACCGGCGACCTGAACACCCTGAGCGGCAAGTTCTCCTCGACCGGCCCGCTGGTCGATGGCCTGCTGGCTTATCGCGGCAATTTCGTCGTCGACCGTAGCGACGGCATTTACAACAACACCTACCAGTCGCTCGGCAAAGCCAAAGAAACCTGGCGCGAGAGCAACAAGCTCGCCGGCCGCTTCCAGTTGTTATGGACGCCGAACGAAGACCTGACCGGTCGCTTCATCTTCGACAAGCTGCGTTCCGACGAACGCACCAACACCGGCAGTACCTACGTTTCCAACGGCCCGGCGACCTACGCCGACGGCACGGCGCGGCCGACGGTCAAGCCGATCAGTTACTCGCCGACCGGCAGCTACAACAACACCGGTTTCCTCGGTCGCTTCGCCCAGAAGGCAGCGTGGTTCCACAATGCCGACGGCAGCGTCTACCAGCCGCAACTGAATACCACCGACATCCAGAACTCCGAAGCGCGGCCGCAGATCACCAATCAGAGCGGTATCGCCGGCACCTTCGACTGGCGCGTCGCCAACCACACGCTGACCTCGATCACCGCCTACCGCTACCAGGACTTCGACATCAAGAACGGCGGCCAGTACGGCCCCTTCTATGTCTCCAACAGCGGCCAGCAGTTGTGGAACGAGCAGCTGTCGCAGGAACTGCGTCTGTCTTCGACGCCGGCAGCGGACAAGAAGCTGGATTACCAGGCTGGTCTTTACTACCTGAAGGCGCGCGTCTATAGCGACGACCCGAGCTACTACGGCCAGGATGCCGGTGCCTGGTACGCCAGCACCAGCCAGTACAACAGCTTGATCGCCAATGGCGCTGGCCGCAGCTTGCTGGGTAGCTCGCTGAACGGCGTCTACCAGTCGCGCGTCACCGACGCCCGCGTCGAAAGCGTCGCCGCTTACGGCCAGGCTGACTGGCATCTGACCGAGAAGACCAACCTCTCCTTCGGTCTGCGCCAGACGCAGGAACGCAAGCAGAACAGCGTCTCGCACCAGATCGACCGTCCGGGTGAAAACCTTGACACCCTCGGCGCTGCCGTCGGCGCTTCGGCCGACCAGATCGCCGCCGCCAAGGCTATCCGCAGCGGCCAGGTGTACAACGCCTTCGGCTGGCGCGCCGGCGACCCGATCAGCGCTTCGCTGACCGCCTGGAACATCGGGCCCAGCTACAAGCTGAACGACGACGTGCTGCTGTACTCGTCGCTGGGCAAGGGCGTGAAGTCCGGTTTCATCTACTTCGCCACCGACGGTACGGCGGCCGCCTCGCAGATCAAGCCGGAAGAAACCTATGACCTGGAAGCGGGTTTCAAGGGCTTGTTCTTCAACCGCACATTGCAGTTGAATGCCAACGCCTACTACACCCAGATCAAGAACTACCAGGCTTCGTGGCGGCGTGAAAATCCGGCTACGCCGGGCTCCTATATTTCTGATTGGGGCAACGTCGAACGCATCGGCGCCAAGGGTCTGGAACTGCAAAGCTCCTACCGCTACACCAATCGCCTGACCCTGGACTTCGCCGGCGCCTACAACATCGCCAAGTACGAAACCCAGTGGCTGGCGCAGACGCCGGAAATCGCCGCGACCCAGTTCTTCGACCTCAAGGGTCAGCAGGTTACTGGCGTGCCGAAGGTCATCCTCAGCTACGGCTTCAACTACGTTGCGCCGGTGGCCGGCTACCTCGGCCGCATCAGCCTGAGCAACACCTTCCGTTCCGGTGCCTACCTCAACGACAACCACGCCTCCTTCTCCTACCAGGACGCCTACAACGTCACCAACCTCGGTCTCGGGTTTGGCGCGCAGGACAAGAGCTGGGAAGTCTCGCTGCTCGGTCGCAACATCTTCGACAAGCAGTACTACAGCAGCGCCAGCACCTGGACGAGCTCAGCCGCCCAGACCGTCACCTGGGGCAACCCGCGTACCTGGATGCTGGTCTTCAAGTCGAAGATTTAAGGCATCGCCGTATCGTTCCCCGGCTGCGGCCGGGGAATCAGGAAACGAGGGGCAGCGCTGCTGTTGCCTCGTTTTTTTGCGTCATCACTTCGTACAAGGAAAACCATGAATTCCGGAAAATGCCCCAAAAAACCGGTCGACCGCAGCAGCGCCCGCGCCCGCCGTCTCCTGACCTCCCTGTTGCTCGCCGCCGGCATTGCCCAGGCCCAGGAAAGCGTAACGACGGCGATTCCCGACGTTGTTGCCGTCGGCAGCAAAATCGAATTCATCAAGGATGGTTTCAAGGGCACCGAAGGCCCCATCGGCCTGCCTGACGGCAGCGTGATCTTCACCGAGACCCAGGCCAGCCGGATTGTCCGCATCGACAGCGAAGGCCATGTCTCGACCTACCTGGAAAACACCAATGGGTCCAACGGTCTCGGCTTTACGGCGGCCGGTGAACTGGTCTCGGTCCAGCACGTCAAGCCGGGCGTTGGCGTCATTGCTCCGCCCGACAAGGTACGGACGCTGGCCGAAGGCTACGAAGGCCTGCCCTTCGGCCGCCCCAACGACATCGTCGTCAGCCAGCGCGCCGGTATTTTCTTTACCGATTCCGGCGTGGTTCCCAAGCCTGGCGAGCCACCGGTGGGCAAGGCCGGCGTCTTCCAGATCACGCCGCAGGGTTTGCTCAAGCGTGTTGTCGATGACGTCGAGCGGCCCAACGGCATCCAGCTGAGCCCCGACGAGAAGGTGCTCTACGTCGCCAACACCCTGGGCGAACATGTGCTGGCCTACGATCTCGGCGTCGATGGCCGTCTGGGCGTGCGGCGCAATTTCGCCCGGCTCAGCGGCTGGAGCAAGGCCGATAACGGCAATTACTCCAGCGGCGCCGACGGTCTGGCGGTCGATGAAAAGGGCCGCTTGTATGTCGCTTCCAATGCCGGCATCGAAGTTTTCAGTGTCGGTGGCGAAGCGTTGGGGGTGATTCCCTTGCCGAAGAAGCCGCAGAACCTCGCCTTTGCCGGCAAGGACAAGAAAACCCTGTACGTCGTCGGCCGTGGCGCGGCGTATCGCATTGCCCTCTTGACGCCGGGCTTTGCCGGTCGGGCGAAGTAAGGTAAGCGCCCGGCGAATCCAGGTTGACTCTGATTCAGGCGGTGGATTCGGGCAGCCAGCGATGGGGCAGCAGTTCGCCGATTCGACTATTGGGCTGAGTCGGCAAGCGAGACAGGATGT
>JAVBXO010000413.1 GCA_030824535.1 Azonexus sp.
ACATGAGCTGGAATATCACCGATGCCGACTGGACCTCAGTCAAGGGTAAGATCAAGTCCCGCTGGGGCAAGGTCACCGAAGCTCATCTCGCCGGCATTGCTGGCAAGCGCCAGGGATTGATCGGCGAACTGCAGGCGCTGTATGCCCTGTCAGCCGAAGATGCCGAAGGGCAAGTCAAGAGTTTCGAGGGTCACACCAAGGAACTCCGCCCCAAAAAGGAAGCCTGATCGGCAACGCCATGCGCGGTTCTGCCGCCATGGCGTTTTTTCATTCCCCGGCCGCCCGCGCCGCCGCCCCGCAAGCGTGACAAAAACGGGCAAAGGCACTCTTCCGTTGCTGGCATTGGCCGCAGTGGTCGTAGAGACAAATGCCGCAATGCGGGCAATAGTCGATCGCCGTATTGCTCAGATCCACCGGGCGCTCGCAACCCGGACAGACCTTCTTGGCCAGTCGCGCCAGCGCCGTATCGTAAGACAACTCTTTGCGCCGCTCGACATCGGGCAGGGCTTCAGCCTGTTTCTGTTTTTCCAGGTAACGATTCAGCGCAATGATCGCGTAACGCCCGACCAGCACGGTGATGATGATGCCGACGATGGAACGGACGTAACCGCCATAACTGGGCAGATAAGGCACCAGTTCGACAAAAAAGGCGACCAGCGCGAAATAGATGAAACCCCAGACAAAGGGCCACCAGGTGCTCTGGCGTTTCTTGACGAACAGCCAGCCGGCAATGCCGAGCAAGGGCAGGGTCAAGGCCAGGCGATAGACAAAAACGCGCAATTCCTGGCCACGCAAGGCCTGTGACAATTCCGCACGGGCCGCCTGCTCCAGTTCATGCAGTTGCCGCTGCGCCCGCGCCTCGGCCTGGCGGGCATCGAGTGAAATCTGCTGCTGGCGCTCGACATCCGACGCAGCCTTGCGCTCAAGCAGTTTCAGTTCTTCAAGCGCCTGCCGTTTTTCCAGCAGTTCTGCATCCTGTTCGCTACGCTGCGTCGCATGGCGGGTGGCCAGCCAGCTGTTGAAGCTTTCCCTGGCTGTCGCCGAATTGGCGCGCGCCGAATTCAGCTTCAACTTGGCCTGGTCTACGGCGTCCTGGGCGCTCTGCCGGCTTTCCTGACTGCGCCGGATTTCAGCACGCACGCTCTCGGCCTGTGCCTTGTCGATGAAATCCTCGAGCGTCAGGCGCTGCTCGACTTTCGGCAGATTGGCCACGACCGAACTGCCGAGGCCGATCAGGAAGCTGGCAAAGACGAATGCCACCAGCCAGAGCCCAAAACGGAACCATTTTTCCGAAAGTCGCAGCGCCTTGCTCATGTTTATTCCTTCGCGATCAGTTTGCCACCCCAATGCACCACGATCAGCGCCACGGCGCCAGCCAGCACGCCAAACAGAGCTTCCAGCAAAGCGCTGGCAACACCATTCAAAGCGCCGAGACCTTCAGCCACATGCTCAATCGCATGATGCACCAAGGGCAGGCCATGTACCAGAATGGCGCCACCGACCAGGAACATTGCGGCCGTGCCGACGACAGTCAACGTTTTCATCAGCTTCGGCGCGGCCAGCAACAGGCCCTTGCCGATAATCTGGACGCCGCCCAGCTTGCTCGTCGTCAGCAGATACAGGCCCAAGTCATCCATCTTGACGATGGCAGCGACAAAACCATAGACGCCCAGCGTCATCAGGATGCTGATGCCAACCAGCACCACGACCTGCGACAGGAAGGGCTGGCCGGCCACCGTACCAAGGGCAATAACGATGATTTCGGCCGAAAGCACAAAGTCGGTGCGTATCGCACCCTTGATCTTGTCGGCTTCAAAAACTGCCAGATCAACATTCTCATCGACCAGCGCGGCGAGTTCTTCAGCCTCTTCGGCCGCCAGTTCCTCGGGCGTATGCAGCCATTTTTCGGCAAGTTTTTCGACGCCTTCCAGACAGAGGTAAAGACCGCCGACCATCAGCAAAGGCGTTACCAGCCAGGGCATGATGGCGCTGATCAGCAGCGCCGTCGGCACCAGGATGGCCTTGTTCTTCAGCGAACCGACAGCCACCGCCCAGACCACGGGCAATTCGCGCTCGGCGCGGACACCGGAAACCTGTTGCGCATTCAGCGCCAGGTCGTCGCCCAGCACCCCGGCGGTTTTCTTGGCGGCCACTTTGGCCATGACTGCGACGTCATCAAGAACCGTCGCAATATCGTCGAGCAGTGCAAGCAGACTGGCACCGGCCATGGAATTTCCTTTCGCTTCAAAAAATGAACCGCAAGGATAACCCGGAGGCATCGTCCGCCCAATCGGGAAACGCTGATGAACGCTCAGGGATCGCGAAAGCCGGCGTAAAAAAAGCATCACCGGCGCGCCGGGATGCTTTTTTGCTGGCCCCCTTACCAGGGCATGCGCTCAGATCTCGCTGATGACTGCCGTAGCCGGCAAACGTGATTTCGGCAGTTTGGCGTTGAAATCCTCGGCACTGCGATAACCCAGCGCGATCACGGCGACGCTGCGCAGGCCTTTTTCCCTGAGCCCAAGCGCCGTATCCAGGGCTTCAGCGTCAAAACCTTCCATCGGGCAAGCGTCGATCGCCAGCGCACCGGCCGCAAACAGCAGCGAACCAAAGGCCAGATAGACCTGCTTTTCCATCCACTGGCGCTCGTCGGCGTAGTCCTTCTGATGCAGGCCGACGAAGAAACGGCGGGTATTGTCCTGGGTCGCCTTGTTGTCCGGCGTGGCAAAGCGGCCATCGCGCTCTTCCTGGTCGACGACGGCGCTCAGGTGAGCATCGTCGAGTGTGTCGCGCACGCACAGCACGACCACGTGCGAGGCGTTGCGCACCTTCGGCTCGTTGTAGGCATAGGGGCCATGCATGCCCTGGGCGACTTGTGCCTTGCCGGCTTCGCTGCCGGCGATGATGAAGTGCCAGGGCTGGGAATTGACTGAGGACGGGGCATTGCGCAGTAATTCGCGGATCTGCTCCAGGCTCGCTTCGGGAATCTTGCGGCTGGGGTCAAAGGCTTTGGTGGTGTAGCGGCGCTGGGCGATTTCGGCGATGTTCATGCTGACTTCCTTGCTGGTCTCGGATGCTGACACTGTATAGCGAAAATAAAATTGAAAAAGCAGCGATATGAAGATTAAGAATCAAATATGATTTGATAATGCACAGTCTTCAGGATCTTCAACTTTTCGTCCGCATTGCCGATGCCGGCAGCCTTTCGGCCGCTGCACGCGGGCTCGACCTGACGCCGGCGGCGACCAGC
Source organism: Azonexus sp. (assembly GCA_030824535.1). GTDB lineage: Bacteria > Pseudomonadota > Gammaproteobacteria > Burkholderiales > Rhodocyclaceae > Azonexus. Next base: position 3,251 of record JAVBXO010000413.1, read on the forward strand.
GCCGCGTTGAAGCGCCTGGAAGCCGAACTCGACACGCGGCTGTTCATCCGCTCGAC
>JAVBXO010000415.1 GCA_030824535.1 Azonexus sp.
CCGGTTGTCCGGGCGCGGCGGGCAGCGCGTCGGGCAGGGCAATCCAGGCAAGGATGCCGCTGGCAGCGGCAAACAACAAGGTAAAGAGGTGCAGGGCAAAGGCCGGCACGAGATTGGTCAGCCAGTCGCCGACGCCGCCAGTCAGGCCGAAGGCGATGCCGGCTTCGTAGGTGCCGAAGCCACCGACGCCCTGCACCGGCAGCAGCGCCGACAGTTCGCCGCCAAGCGTGCCGAGGGCGGCGACGGGTAGGGCGACGCCCGCCAGCGCGGTGAGCAGTACCGCTTGACCAGCCAGTTTGGCGATCCAATTGGCGATGCTCCAGGTCCAGCTGCTGAGCGGTGCATCGAGGGCATCGGTCAGCGCATCAAACCATTTCTGCAGGCCAGGGTAGCGCTGCGGCGCGCGCAGGCGGCGGGCGGTCAGGCGAAACAGCAGCGTACCGAGCAAGATCCCCGCTGCTGCGGTCAACCGCAGCCACAGGGCAATTTCCGGCCAGAGCAGCAGGGCGATGCCGGCCAGTACCAGGGCATCCTGCACGCGCAGCCAGATCAGCGCCGCCACGGCGCGGGCGCCGGGAATGCCGGCACGGCGCAGCAGGTAGGGCAGCATCAGTTCGCCGCCGCGAAAGGGAATGATATTGACGCTGAAATTGTGCAGCAGGCTGATGCGCAGGTATTGGGTGAAGGGAATCGGGCTGAAGGGAATCGCCGTGCTCTGGCTGAATTCGCCGGCAATCCGCCGCGCCCGGCAGTAATAGGAAAAGGCTTGCGAAATGATGACCGTCGCTGCGACGCCGGCCGGGATCGTCAGCAGGCGGATGAAGGCTTCCTGCAGGCGCCCGTCGCCGAGCATCCAGACCAGCAGCAGGCCGGTCAGGATCAGGGAAATTGCCAGTCCGGCCTTTTTCAGCATCGGGCGCTTTTCGCCAGCAGCCAGCGCAAGGCGGAAATGGCCCCGACGGCGGCAACGATGTATTTGAACAGGATCGCTTCGGTGTAGCCGATATTGACGATGAACAGCGTCAGCGAAGTCATTAACACGATCAGCGCCACCAGTTGTTCGGCGCGCTTGCTGCGCGTCCACGCCCAGCGTCGCGCCAGCACAATGCCCAGGGCCCCGGCCAGCCAGCCGCCAGCGGCGCCGGCCAGCACGTCGGTCGGCCAGTGAGCGCCGACGGCGATGCGTGACAGGCCGACGAGCAACGCCAGTACGATGGCCAAAATGGCGATGCTGCGGGGCGGTCGGCCGGCCAGCAGGATGATGCCAGCGACGACAAAGGCCGAAACGGTGTGGCCGGACGGGAAGGAATGGTTGAGCAGGCGTTCGCCGATAACGTGCAACTGTTCGGCGGGTAGCACGCCGGCCGGGCGCGGCGAGACGATCAGGTGCTTCAGCGCGCGGGAATAAATAGTGGCGAAGGGCAGGGCGCAGAGGCCGGCCATCAGCCAGTCCGGCCGCAGTCGCCAGGCCAGGGCCATGCAGGCGAAGAGCATGCCGCCATTGCCGAGCAGGGTGATGGCCGCCCACAGGGCGTCGGGCAAGCTGCGGGTAGCCGACTGCAGGGCCAGCATCAGGCCGGTACGGTCAAATTGAAACAGGATCAGCAGCAGTGGTAGCGCCAGCACGGGGGGAAGCAGCGCCGACAGCCAGAAGCCTCGGCCGGGCGGCGCACTGGTAGTGGTAATGGCGGCCTGGACCGGGATGGATGGGGGCATGGACAGTTCGGAAAAAGAGGGCTGGTGCGGGGCGGGGGCGCCGCCGCAGCAAGGGCGCGATTTTAGCATTCGGGCCGGGGATCACCAATTTGCCGCCGGAAAATGCCTTTGTTCGGCAAAAAAAAGCCCGGCAAGCCGGGCGAAAATGGAGAGATTGCTCATTGTCGGGGTCGGGTGAAAATAGCCTCCCGGACAGTGTTGACCGCAGAAGTGGGCTATTTGGCCGCTTCAGGCAGCGTTCTTGCGCGGGCTGGCACGCTTGCGCGGTGCCGGCTGCATGGTTTCGATCAATTGCTGGGTTTCCTGTTCGGCCAGCGCCAGGGTTTCACTGGTCGCGACCCCCATTTCGTGCAGGGTGTTTTCTGCCGAAGTCAGCGTGGTTTTCAGGATGTTCAATGCCAGGATGCTTTCCCAGGGGCTGCTTTGCTCGGCATGGCGAATCAGTGCAAAAGCGATTTCGTCAAAAACCCGCACCTGGGTTTCGGCGTGGCTGATCATGGCTTGATGGACATCGCCGAGGATGGCCAGGCTTTCTTCGAACAGCGCGCTGCTCTGGGCACTGTCCTGCCGGTAGTGCTCGGTGAAGTCGCTCGGGGAGACGATGGCGACGCATTCGCCACGGCGGGCGAGCAGCTGGCGCAGATGGCCGGTAAACGCTGCGTTCCAGCGCTGGCCGGCATCGAGGCAGGTGTGCGAGAAGCCGAGCAGATTATTCAGCGTGTGCTGACGGCTTTGGGCGATTTCAAAGGCGGAAACAAACATGAGCGACTCCCGGCGGCATTAACTGGCCGGGAGTATCGCCAAGCGATGTGACAGGAAAATTAATCGAATGCGGTGAATCAGACGATGCTCTTGACGCCTTCGGCCGTGCCGAGCAGTAGCACATTGGCTGGGCGCAGCGCGAACAGGCCATTGGTCACGACGCCGGTAATCTGGTTGATTTGCGCTTCCAGGCCCTTGGGGTCGGTGATTGCCAGATCCTTGACGTCGAGGATCAGGTTGCCGTTGTCGGTCACGAAACCGGCGCGCAGCACTGGCGTGCCGCCGAGCTTGAGCAGTTCGCGGGCAACGTGGGCGCTGGCCATGGGAATGACTTCGACCGGCAGCGGGAATTTGCCCATGACCTCGACCAGCTTCGAGCCGTCGGCGATGCAGACAAAGGTTTTGGCCACGGCGGCAACGATCTTCTCGCGCGTCAGTGCGCCGCCGCCGCCCTTGATCATGTTCAGGCCGGCGTCGATTTCATCGGCGCCATCGACGTAAACCGGGATGTCGGCGACGTCATTGAGATCGAGCACGGTGATGCCGTGGCTTTCCAGTCGTTGGCGCGTCGCTTCGGAACTGGCGACTGCGCCCTGGTAGCGATCCTTCAGCGGCGCCAAGGCGTCGATGAAAAAATTGGCGGTCGAGCCGGTGCCAACGCCGATGATGCTGCCGGCCGGGGCGTTTTGCGCGACATAGTCGGCCGCCGCCTGGGCGACAGCCTGTTTGAGTTCGTCCTGGGTCATGATGCGTTCTCCTGGTTTGGGGTTTGGCGCGCATTTTACTCGTCAAAAAAATTTAACTTTGCTTCACTGCAAAAA
>JAVBXO010000229.1 GCA_030824535.1 Azonexus sp.
GGGATACCGTCAGCTATCGCCTGGCGACGGCCGGGGTCAGCGTCGATCTCAAGCTCGGCATTGCCCAGGCGACCGGTGGCTCCGGCCACGACACCTTGCTCAACATCGAAAATCTGCGGGGGAGTGCGTTTGGCGATGCGCTGACGGGCAATGCGCTGGCCAATGTGCTCGATGGTGGGCTGGGTCAGGATACGCTGGCCGGGGGCGGCGGGGCCGACGTGCTGAAGGGCGGCGCGGGCCAGGATGTGCTGCGGGGCGGCGCCGGTAACGATGTCTTGATGGGCGGCACTGGCAATGATTTCCTGACCGGCGGCACAGGGGCGGATCGTTTCGACTTTACCGAGCTGGGCGCCAATAACGGGCTTTCCCGTTACACGTCGATCAAGACCATTAGCGATTTTGTGTCGGGAACGGACCAGCTGGTTTTTGCCGCGAACCGTTTCGATGACGGCACGCTTGCCGGCAAGTATGTCGAGAATCTCGACGCCGCAACGAGTTTGCAGACCATGAAACTGGCGGCGAAGGCCGCGCACGACATGGGTGCCGAATACTATTTCGGGGTTTTCGAGGGCGACGGCTACCTGTTTGCCGACGACGTCGGCGACGGCTGGGGCGATGTCATCAAGCTGGCAGGGGTCACCGACCTGGCGCCGGCCGACATTCACATGCAGGGCGACCAGATCGGCAAGGCCGCCATCGATCTCGGCGCCTACGGCAAACTGATCGCCCCGGCCGTCGTCGAGGGCAAGTTGTACTACTACTGGGATCGCAGCGGCGACGGCAGCAGCCTGAGTGAGGGCAGCCTCAACGGTGGCGCCGATTACGCGACGCATGATTTCCTCGACAGCCTCTTCAACCAGGACATCAACGGCAATATCAATCCCGGCGGCGATACGACTGACATCTACCGCTACGCGACGATCAACGGCTTCAAGCTGGCCTTGCCGACCGCCAACGGCGGCCTGCCTTTGCCGCAGGGGATGAAGGCCGTGCAGACCGGCACCAGCGTTGCCGATGGCGCCACCGACAATCCGCTCTACGACGAACTGCTGGCCATCTGGGATGCCTGGAACGGTGCCAGCAGCGAAATCGGTACGGAGCAGAACATCATGACCGGCGTGCCACCCGGCTGGCGGAAGGATGGCTACTGGGCCGCCGACCAGTCGGCCTCGGGACACACCGCCGTGCAGTGCTACAGCGGCTATGTCTACGATGGTGTCGATTTCGGCATGGGTTACGTGGCGCTGCAGCTGTTGTGAGGCTTTTCGGCCGTGTCATCTCGTTGACCGCAAATCGCCTTAAAATCCCGGCTTTTCACCGTCCTCGCCTGGAGCCAGACAATGCACTACGGAGCACACGCCACCGAATCCCTGATGTATATAACCAACCGCCCGGATCTGGTGTTCGAGCGCGGTGAGGGGAGCTGGCTGTACGACCACCAGGGCAAGAAGTACCTCGATTTCATCCAGGGCTGGGCCGTCAATTGCTTGGGCCACTGCCCGCCGGAAATCACCCAGGCGCTGACGGCGCAGGCTGCCAAGCTGATCAATCCCAGCCCGGCTTTCTACAACGGTCCGATGATCGAACTGGCTGGCCTGCTGACCGACAATTCCTGTTTTGACCGGGTTTTCTTCGCCAATACTGGCGCCGAAGCCAATGAAGGCGCGATCAAGCTGGCGCGCAAATGGGGCCGGCTCAATCGTGATGGCGCTTACGAGATCATCACCTTCGGCCATTCCTTCCACGGCCGCACGCTGGCGACCATGTCGGCTTCCGGCAAGGCCGGTTGGGACACGATTTACGCGCCGCAGGTCAGCGGTTTTCCGAAAGCGCCGTATAACGACATTGCTGCGGTCGACGCCCTGATCGGGCCGAAAACCGTCGCCGTCATGCTCGAACCGGTGCAGGGCGAGGGCGGGGTGATTCCGGCACAAGTGGAATTCCTCCAGGCCTTGCGCGAACTGACGCGGGCTCGCGGCATCCTGCTCATCGTCGATGAAGTGCAGACCGGCATGGGCCGCACTGGCAAGCTTTTCGGCTACCAGCACGCCGGGATCGTTCCGGACATCATGACATTGGGCAAGGGCATCGGCGGCGGCGTGCCGCTGGCCGCGCTGCTCGCCCGCGAGGACATCTGCTGCTTCGAACCCGGCGACCAGGGCGGTACCTACAACGGCAACCCGCTGATGACGGCGGTCGGCGTTGCGGTGCTCAAGCGTCTGCTCAGCGCCGGCTTCCTCGATGATGTTACTGCGCGCGGCGAATACCTTTCCCGCCGCCTGCTCGCGCTGTCGGCCAAACATGGCCTGGCCGGCGAACGCGGCGTTGGCCTGCTGCGCGCCCTGATCCTGGCCGACGAGCGCGGCCCGCAGATCGTTCAGCGGGCGCTGGAGCAAATGCCGGTCGGTCTATTGCTCAATGCACCGCGCCCCAACCTGCTGCGCTTCATGCCGGCGCTCAATGTCTCCGAAACCGAGATCGATCAGATGATCGCCATGCTCGACGCGCTGCTGGCTGGCTAGGCTGAAGACATCCGGCGGCCGTTGTTGCGGTGGACCGGCCTTCTGGCCGTAAAATGCCTGCCGTTTGCGGCCGCAAACCTGTCTACCACGCGGCCGACCCTCAACGCGGACCGCGATGTCACCAGACCAGCAAGCAGCGCTAGCGCTGGCCGCCCAGGCTTTTTGCAATGCCCGCAAAGTGCTCTGGCTGGCCGACGACGAATCCTTTGCCAGCGGCCCGCCGGGCCAGCTGGCGGCGCAGCTGTCCTTGCTCAATGGTGCGAGTCGCAGCTTTTGGCAGCATTTCCTGGCCACCACCTCGCAGAGCGGCGTCGTCGAATCCTGCGGTTTGCCGGCCGGCAGCCTGCTCGAACTGCGCGGTTCGCGCCGCTACATGCAATGCTCGCGCCCCTGCGGTGATGCCGTGTGGCGCTGGCAGCAGGCTGGTGATTCCACTTGCGCTGCCTGCGGTCAACCGGCGGCGCCGAATGTTCTCAGCGGTGCCGAGCAGGAATGGCTGGGTAGCCGCCTGCAAGCCCAGGAAGCGGATTTTGTCGCCTGGCGCAGGCAAGCCGGCGCTACCGTGGTCATCGAACTCGGTCAGCTCGGCTTTTCGCCGTTGTTCTCGCCGCAACTGAAGGCGCTTGGGCGCAGCCTGCGGGCGCCGGTGCTGCGTTGCGCCGCGGCTTACGATGGCCCGGCGCCGGGTGGGGCGATCAATCTAAGCCTGCCGCCTTCAGCTTTCCTCGCCGAACTCATCGGCGCGCTCAGAAAT
>JAVBXO010000205.1 GCA_030824535.1 Azonexus sp.
TCATCAGCTCAAGGCTTCTCTTCGCATCGTCGCCGATACACTCCTCCCTGCTTGGAACTACACCATCATGCCAAATTCATCTGCATGAAACCGGGAAGTTATTTCGTAGGCGTTCCTTACTTTCTTTTTGGGCAAGCAAAAAGAAAGTAAGACGCCCTCAAGGCGGAAAACAACGGTAAATCCCGCAACACCGCCCGCGCAGGCAAAAACCCCCCGCTTACTCCGCAGACTCCGCCGGCACCACCTTGCGATTGCTCCCCGAAACCATGCGAATCTCGAACAAACGACATTCCAGCGGCCCATTGAACAGCGGCGTCTTGCGGCTCGGGCGCAAACCGACCAGCTTCGGCAGACGCAGATCAGCCGTGAAGAAAAAGCAGTTCCAGCCCGCCCAGTGGCGCTTCAAGGCCGTGCCGAGGCGCGGATAGAGTTCGGCCAGTTCGTCCTGTTCGCCGATGCGCTCGCCGTAGGGCGGATTGGCCAGCAGGATGCCGTTCTCGGTCAGCGGCTGGACGTCGAGAATGTCCGCGCAATCGACCGTGACGACGTTGCCAAAACCGGCTTCCTGCAGATTGCGACGCGTGGCGCGGACGGCGCGGTCGTCGATGTCGTAGCCCCGGATGTCCATGCGTTCGGCGGGTTTGACGCGGGCTTCGGCGGCGGCGCGGATGGTGACCCAATCGAGTGCCTGGAAGCGCTTCAGGCGCTCGAAGGAGAAAGTGCGGTCAAGACCCGGCGCGCGGTCCAGCGCGATCTGCACAGCTTCGAGCAGGAAGGTGCCGCTACCGCACATCGGGTCGATCAGGGGCATGCCCGGCTGCCAGCCGCTCAGTTTGAGGATGCCGGCAGCGAGATTTTCCTTCAGCGGCGCGTCCACGCTGGCCTTGCGAAAACCGCGCTGCCACAGTGGTTGACCGGAGGTATCGAGGTATAGCGTGCATTCGTTTTCAGTCAGGAAGACATGGACGCTGACGTCGGGATTGCGCGTGTCGATGTTCGGCCGTTCACCGAGGTCCTCGCGAAAGCGGTCGCAGACGGCGTCCTTGACGCGCAGCGTGACGAAATCGAGCGACTTCAGCGGGCACTTGATCGCCGTCGTCACCACCCGCATCGTCCGGGTGACTGTGAAATGGTTCGGCCAGAGCTGGCGCACGGCCAGATGGTAGATGTCTTCCTCGTTCTGGTAGGGGCCTTTGACGACGTGCCAGAGGATGCGCGTGGCGATGCGCGATTCAAGGTTGGCGCGATAGCAGACCGTCCACTCGCCGGAAAAGAACACCCCGCCATGGGTAACCCGCAGTTCCTCGCCACCCACACTACGCAGCTCTTCGAGCAGCATTTCTTCGAGCCCACGCGGGCAAATTGCAAAATATTTATTCATCAAAAATCAACTCCGGTGCGCCGGAGAGAGGCGTAAGCTCTTCCCGGTAGTTTCGCCCGCTGGCGGGCGTGGATTGAAACATGTCAGGAGGCTTCAGAAGGGCTTCAAAACGACGAGGAAAAGGACGGCAAGCAGGATCACCACCGGCACTTCGTTGTAGAAACGGAACCAGACGTGCGACTTGCCATTGCGGCCGCTGCGAAAAGCCTGCAGCACGCGGCCGCAATGCCAGTGGTAAGCGACGAGAATGGCCACCAGCGTGGTCTTGGCATGCAGCCAGCCGCCGGCAAAGCCGTAGCCCAGCCACAACCACAAACCAAGCACAACAGCGAGAACACCGAGCGGGGTCATGAATTTGAACAGCTTGCCGGCCATCAGCAACAGGCGCTCGCGCTCGGCGACGCTGTCGGCGGGCACCATGGCCAGGTTAACGAAAATGCGCGGCAGGTAGAACAGGCCGGCGAACCAGGAAATGACCATCCAGAGGTGCAGGGTTTTTACAACGAGCATGCGTTTCTCCTTGCGAGTGCTTCGGCAATCCCGGCATCAACCGTCGGGTAGCGAAGACGTAGTTTGAGTTCCTGCTTCAGCCGCCGATTGCCTATCCGCCGCGATTCGCGCATGAAGGACAACTGCAGCGGCGACAGCACTGCCGCTGCGGCCTGGCGCGTCAGACGCGGCGCTGGCGGCAAGGCAAAAGCAGCGGCAACGCGATCAAAGTAGTCGGCCATTTTCAGGTCGGAATCATCGACGACATTGTAGGCGCGATTGGCGCCCCCCCGGCGCAGCGCGGCAACGCAGGCGGCGGCGAGATCATCGGCGTGGATGTGGTTGGTAAACACATCATCGCGGTCGACCAGCGCCGGCAGGCCTTTTTGCAGACGCTCCAGCGGCAGGCGGTCGGCAGCGTAAATCCCCGGTGCGCGCAGGATGGAAACGGCCACGCCGGTCCGCGCGCCCCAGTCGCGCAAGACCTGCTCGGCATCGACCCGCCGACCGGCACGACTGCTTTCCGGATGCAGGGTTCGCGTTTCATCGATGACGGCGCCCGCACAATCGCCGTAAACCCCTGTCGTGCTTACGTAAATCAGGCAGCGTGGTAAACTTTTGGACTTGCCCAAAGCCGCCAGCAGGTGCCGGGTCCGGCTATCCACCGCACCTGTATTGGGCGGCGGTGCGAGATGCAGGATGCAGTCGGCGAGGCCGGCCAGACGACTCAGGCTGGCCTGGTCGTCGAGATCAGCCAGCACCGGGACCGCCCCGCCGGCACGCCATTCGGCAGCCCGCGCCGGGTCGCGCAGCAGGGCATAGACGCGGGCGCGTCGGGCAAGCAGGGAAAGGATGCGGCGGGCGACGTCCCCGCTGCCAACGATCAGGATTTTTTGCACGCCGGCATTGTAGCCGAGCATCAAGGGGAACCGATGAGCTACCAAGTGACAGTCCAGCCGAGCGGCCGCCAGTTTGCCGCCGAGGCTGATGAAACCATCCTCGACGCAGCGCTGCGTCAGGGCCTGACCATGCCCTACGGCTGCAAGGATGGCGCCTGTGGCGCCTGCAAGGGCAAGGTGCTGTGCGGCGAAGTCGAGCACGGCAAGGCCCAGGCGCATGCGCTGACCGACGCCGAAAAAGCTGCCGGCCTGACGCTGTACTGCTGTGCCCAGGCCAAGTCGGACCTGGAAATCGAATGCAAGCAGGTCGTTTCAGCCAGCGCCATCCCGGTCAAGACCTTGCCGGCGCGCATTGAAAAGCTGGAAAAACTGGCCCCCGACGTCATCGACATGCATCTGCGTCTGCCGGCCAACGAACGCCTGCAATTCTTCGCCGGCCAGTACATCGACATCCTGCTCAAGGACGGCCGGAAGCGCAGCTTCTCGCTGGCCAATGCGC
>JAVBXO010000278.1 GCA_030824535.1 Azonexus sp.
CGGCAGCGCCATCCACACTTTCATGATGAACCACGCTGCGCGGCTCGGCGGGCGGCTCGACGTGCGCATTCAGGTGCGCAGCTTCAATGCCGTCTGCCGCATGGTCGCCGCCGGTGTCGGCATCGGCATGGTGCCGCGCTCGGCGGCGGTCGAGGGCGCCAAACTGGTCGAAATCACCGACGACTGGGCACCGCGCGACCTGCAATTATGCGTGCGCTCCCGCGCCAGCCTGGGGCCGGCCGCACTGGCCCTGTTTGACCACCTGGCAAGCAAAGCCTGGGATCTGGCGCTGCCGATGGGCTGAATGCTGCGGCGAAAAACGCCCGGAAAAGGGCGTTGACCGCAGAAATGCCTTGGAAAATGCCGATCAATTCAAAAATGTCATTCCCGCGCAGGCGGGAATCCAGAACAAGCCACGCACTGGATCCCCGCCCCCGTTCAAGCCGGGGGCAGGCTCTGCGCAGGGGATGACGATTTAAGCAAGCGCTCTCTTACAGCGCCCGTTTGACCGTCAGCGCGCCGCGAATTTCGCCCTTGTTGTAGCCGGTGGCCTGGTCATGTGGATAACTTGCGGCCAGCTTGGCCTTCAGTGCCGGGTCAAGCGAGGCTTCGGCGCCGTGGCACTTGAGGCAGACGTCGCCGACCGGCAGCGCCTTCATGTAACGCAGCACCGGCTTGCCGTCGATCTGGACGATTTCGCTCTTTTCCAGCGTGTCCGGCTTTTCGCCGTTGGCGGCGCGGATGTTGAAGTCGGCGAGCTGGCGGACTTCCCACAGGTCGGGCGTGCCGCGCTCGGCGTTGCGGGTTTTCAGGCTGACGCGGCGGATGTCCCAGCCGGTTTCCTGGCGCTTGGCCTTGATCAATTCCGGCGCCAGCTCCTTGCAAACCGGAATCGCCCCGGCGACGCCTTTGTCGGCAACCGCTTCCTGCATCGCGGCAACGACCTTGGGCACCACCGGCAGCACGGTCTTTTTGGTATCGGCGGTCAGGGCGGCGAGATCCTGGGCCAGCGCCGGCAAGGCGATGGCAAGCAGGCTGAGGGCGAGCAGTGGCTTCATGGCATGTCCTTAATTAATTAGAAAATGCTAATGTTACCCGCTACCGCCCGCCAAGACCATCGTCAAACCGGCGTAAGCCATGCGTGATGCGCTGCCGATTCGCCGCGCACGCAGGCGAAATAAGCTTTTTGCAAAGCCTGCGTCAGCGGCCCCGGCCGGCCATCACCGATCTTTCTGCGGTCGACCTCGATGACCGGGGTAATTTCCGCCGCCGTGCCGGTCAGGAAAACCTCGTCAGCGCAATACACCTCGTCGCGCGTGATGCGCTTGCTGCGCACCGCCAGGCCGAGCTCGGCGGCCAATTGCATGACCGTCCGGCGGGTGATGCCGTCGAGTGCCGACGTCGTTTCCGGTTGCAGCACTTCGCCGTCGCGGACGATGAAGACGTTCTCGCTGCTGCCTTCGGCGACATAGCCTTCGGTATCGAGCAGCAGCGCCTCGTCGTAGCCATCGCGCCGCGCCTCACGGACGGCGAGGATGGAATTGGCGTACATCGAGATCGCCTTGGCGCGGCACATCTGCACATTGGGATGATGGCGGCTGTACGACGAAACGCGCACGCGAATGCCTTGCTCGATGGCTGCGCCGCCGAGATAAGCGCCCCAGGGCCAGGCGGCAACCATGATGTGCGTCGCGGCGCCGGCCGGATCGACGCCGAGTTTTTCCGCGCCGAGAAAGACCAGCGGCCGGACGTAGGCGCTGGCCAGTTCATTGCGCACCACCGCCTCGCGGCAGGCTTCTGCCAGCGCGGCCCGGTCAAAAGGCAGATCAATCGCCAGAATGTGCGCCGAATCCTGCAAACGGCGCAGATGTTCGTCGAGCCGGAACAGCGCCGGGCCGTTCGCCGTCGCATAGGCGCGGATGCCTTCAAAACAGCCGTAGCCGTAATGCAGGGTATGAGTCAGCGCGTGCACCCTGGCCTCGCGCCAGGGCAGCCACTGGCCGTCAAGCCAGATAAAGCCGTCGCGGTCTTGCATGATGGTTTTCCTCGTAATTTTGCGGTCGACCGCAAAAAGCGGCCAAAAATGCCGCGCGAGGGTAGGCGGCGAGGCGGGCCGGAAAGTCTTGCCGGGTAGGCGGGCTTCAGGCGCGGTGTTGCGGTGAGGAAAGGATGAGGCCGGGCCTGGATGCGCTCAAACGAATAATCGGCAGTTCGGATGAGCTAAATTCACTCGATTGCCCGTTGATCAAATGCTCATCCCCGCGCAGGCGGGAATCCAGTTCGGCGCGTGCAACCCTGGATTCCCGCCTGCGCGAGAATGACACTTCCGAAAAATCAGCATTTTCCCGATGCCAAAAGCACCACCACCGCATCACCCAAGTCCGCCCAAACGCCCCCCTCTGACAAGGGGGGCAGAAGGGCTATCGCTTGAAAATCAAAAAAATTGGCTTTGGCGCGAAATGGTGGCCGGGGTGAATGGCACTTACTTAAGTCAAAAACTTGCATGTAGGTGCGAATTCATTCGCACAAAATACCTCCTGATTAGCAACGAACGTCAGCTAGCTGAATTGCTCGCAGGTTTTGAGGTGCGCAATTCACTGCAGCGACCAGCAGGCGGGCATGCAATGTATTGAGGTTAAAGCGGCGATTGAAGCGATAGGTGAATGCGGCAAGGTATCGATTCGGATATTTTAAAAAGCCAAATGCATGGTAAGTGCCGCTCAAACTGCTCTTGAGATTGCCGAGCACCGTATTGATCCACTTGAATGCGGGCAAGTCTCTGGGCTTTTTCCCGCCAACCACCGTTGGCTGATGATCGTAGCCGGCAGCAGTCACTGCCGCGAAACAGGATAGTCCATCGGAGAACACGGTACTTCCCGGTCGCAGCGTCATTTGGGCCCAGGACTTGATCGCGCTCAGCGTAAAACCTGGCACAGGCGTCAGTTTGGCCCGCAGTGGCTGGCCTTTCTCATCGAGCGATACGGCAGCAACAAAAGGAACCTTGTTTTCTGAGCCTCGCCCCACTTTCCCGCCGCTACGCTCTCCGCCCAAGTACGCATCATCGACCTGGATATGCCCTTCAACCTGCTAACCCATCTTTAACAGCCAATCGTCATAAATCGTGGTTTTTGGTCATTCTATTAGTAGCTTCTCAGAAAGTGGTGGAGAGGCTCATGCAGCGCGTTGGCGGATGAGGTCGGCCAAGTGTGGCACCAGACCGGTGGCGGAGAGGCGGTCGGTCAGGTAGGCCCAGAACGAAACA
>JAVBXO010000117.1 GCA_030824535.1 Azonexus sp.
AAAATGGACCAGCCCGCCCTTCGCCCCGGAAATTCGCGATGGCATGCTCTACGGACGTGGCGCCGCCGACATGAAATCCTCCCTGGCAGCGATGTTGACCGCAACCGAGGCCTTCATTACCGCCAACCCCGAGCATCCCGGCTCGCTGGCCTTTTTGCTGACTTCGGACGAGGAAGGCGATGCCAATGACGGCACCATCGCCGTCGTCGAAGCCCTGAAAGCCCGTGGTATCGGCATGGATTTCTGCATCATCGGCGAACCGACCTCGGTCAATACCCTCGGCGACATGATCAAGAATGGCCGCCGCGGCTCGCTCTCCGGCGTGCTGACCGTCAAGGGCGTCCAGTGCCACATCGCCTACCCGGAAAAAGGCCGCAACCCGATTCACCAGATGGCACCGGCGCTGGCTGAACTGGCAGCGACCGAGTGGGACCAGGGCAACGAATACTTCCCGCCGACCACCTGGCAGGTCTCGAACATCCACGGCGGCACTGGCGCAACCAATGTCATCCCCGGTCACGTCGACATCAAGTTCAACTTCCGTTTTTCCACCGCCAGCACGCCGGAAGGCTTGCAGCAACGTCTGTGCGCCGTGCTCGAAAAACATGGCCTGGAATACGACATCAAATGGACACTGGGCGCCCGCCCCTTCCTGACCGCTCGCGGCCCGCTCGCTGATGCCGCAAGCCAGGCCATCAAGGACGTCTGCGGTATCGACACCGAACTCTCGACCACCGGCGGCACCTCCGACGGCCGCTTCATCGCCGAAATCTGCCAGCAGCTGCTCGAAATCGGCCCGGTCAACGCCACCAGCCACAAGATCGACGAATGCGTCGCCATCGCAGCACTGCCTCAGCTGTCGGCCATTTACCGGCAAATTCTTGAACGACTGTTGCCAGTTGCTGCTTGCTAGTCCTTAGCAAAACCTCCGTTAGTTAACAAGCAGCCAGCCCTGAAGGAGACGCTGATTTAATTCAGAAATGTCATTCCCGCGAAAGCGGGAATCCAGAAAAACCCACGAACTGGATCCCCGCCTGCGCGGGGATGACGATTCAATCAGCGCCCCTAACTCCTAACGCCTACCTCCTGACAACTACCCCATGACCACTGCCGCCAAGACTGAACTGATCACCATCCGCGACTATCTGCGCTACGCCGTCAGTCGCTTCAACGCTGCGCAGTTATTCTTCGGTCACGGCAGCGATAACGCCTGGGACGAAGCGGTTTATCTGACGCTGCATACGCTGAGCCTGCCGCTTGACCGTCTCGAACCTTTTCTCGATGCTCGCCTGCTGCCGCACGAGCGCGAAGCCTTGCTCGACATTTACCACCGGCGCAGCCAGGACCGCCTGCCGGCGGCCTATCTGACGCAGGAAGCCTGGCTGGGCGAGCATCGCTTCTATGTGGACGACCGCGTCATCGTGCCGCGCTCCTTCATCGCCGAATTGCTCGACGAACAACTGGCGCCGTGGATCGACGATCCTTGGGCCATCGAATCGGCGCTCGACCTGTGCACCGGTTCCGGCTGCCTGGCCGTCCTGACGGCGCTGGCTTTCCCCAACGCCGAGGTTTCTGCGGTCGACCTCTCGGAAGATGCACTTTCCGTCGCCGAGCGCAATGTTGCCGACTACCATCTGCATGACCGCGTCGAGCTGATTCATTCCGATGCCTTTGCCAATCTGGCCGGACGCCGCTTCGACCTGATCGTTTCCAACCCGCCTTACGTCAATGCCAAATCCGTCGCCGCGCTGCCCCCGGAATATCAGCACGAACCAGAAATGTCGCTGGGCTCGGGCGAAGACGGCCTCGACTTCACCCGCATCATTCTCCGTGAAGCGAAAAAACACCTGACTGAAAACGGCATCCTCGTCGTCGAGATCGGCCACAACCGTGACGCGCTCGAAGAAGCTTACCCAACCCTGCCCTTCACCTGGCTCGATACCGCCGCCGGTGACGAATACGTTTTCATGCTGCGCGCTGAAGACCTGCCCGAATAAGCCGCCCGTTTTGAACAAGCTTTACGAATTACCCAGCCCGTTCGAGGTCGAAACGGGCACGGTGCTGCTGCACGAGCCATCCTGGGCGCGCGCCAGCGAACTGCGCGCGCAATTGCTCGACGAAAGCTATCCCCGGCCTTTCGTCATCGATGATGGCAAATCGCGCTTCCTGTATTTCAATGTCCGCCTGATGCAGAGCGAAATGTCGCTGCAGGCGCCGCACGACCTGGCGCTGCGGTACACGCAAAAAATGATGGCATTTCTGTTGTTCCAGCCACGCCCAAAACGTCTGGTGCTGATCGGTCTGGGCGGCGGCTCGCTGATCAAGTTCTGCTACCGGCGCCTGCCCGGCACACATCTGACCGCCGTTGAACTGAACCCGGATGTGATCGCTTTTCGCGACACCTTCCTGCTACCGCCCGACGATGCCCGCCTGAGCGTGCTCGAAGCCGACGGCGCTGAGTTTCTCGCCAACGTCGATAAAGGCATCGATGTGCTGCTGGTCGATGCCTTCGACAAAACCGGCTTCGCCCCCAGCCTGGCCAACCGGGAGTTTTTCGAAAACGCCTACGCCAAACTCGGCGGCAATGGTGTGCTGGTCATCAATCTGGCCGGCGAGAAGGAAAGTTACGCCGGCCTGATCGGCGAAGCGATGCAGGCCTTCGACGACCAGGTCATCGTGATTTCCGTCCCGGAAGACGGCAACCACATCCTATACGCCTTCAAGGAATACAACTTCGACCCGCGCTGGCGCTGGCTGAACAATTTCGCCAAAGAACTGCGCGCCCGCTTCGGTCTCGACTTCCCGGCTTTCGTCGAAAAAATCGAACGCTCGACCAAGCTCGGCCTCGCCCGCCGCGAAGCCTTGCGCCGGCGCTAACGCCTAACTGGCCTACTTGTCGGCAGCGGCCTGATCAGCGGCGCGCTGTTGCAACTGCTGCGTGACCTGATCAATCTGGCGTTGGGCTTGCGCCATGTCTTTTTTCCCCTGCTCCAGTTCCTGCTTCTTGGCGGCAGCAGCCGTCGCCGCGACGCCCACGGTTTCGACGCCACAAGCCGAGAGCGCCCCAATCAGGGTCGCCAGCAAAACAAAACGGTGCATGATTTTTCCAGTCACAAAATAGTTGATCAACGAATTTCGGCCAGGATGGCCACCAACAAACGCCAGCAGCGTTCCACCGCAGCAATCTCGACGCGCTCACCCGGCGCATGGGCACCGCGTATGCTCGGGCCGAAAGACACAATATCCAGGCCCGGATACTTCTCAGCGATGATGCCGCATTCCAGCCCGGCATGCACCACCTTGACCTGCGATTCACCACCGAAGTCACGGCTAAAAACGGATTGGCACAAGGCCAGCAATGGCGATGAGGGATTCGGCATCCAGCCCGGATAAAAACCGGATTTCACCGCCGCGGTAGCACTCAAGGCGAACAGGCTGACGATTTCATCGGCCAGCGCCACGGCCGCGCGGTCGACCAGCGAACGAACCATGAAATTGGCGCTGCCGCCGGTCGGCCCGATATCGACCATGCCGAGATTATTCGAGGTTTCGACCACGCCCGGCACCTGCTGACTCATGCGCTTCACGCCATGCGGCGCAGCATGCAGCGAATTCAACCAGATCTGTTGCTCAGGCAGCGGCAGCACCGGCCCCGCTTCGGCCGGCGAACAAGTCAGCGTCAATCCGTCATCGACGCCCTGCAATTCGCGGCACAAATCAGCCGCGATACGCTGCAAACGGGCCGGCAAGTCAGCAGCATCGGCCAGCGCAATCATCGCAAAAGCTTCGCGTGCCAGAGCATTGCGCGCTGTCCCGCCCTGCAGTGCCAGCAAGCGGAAAGAACAATCCGCGCCCAGTTCCTGCAAGGCGCGCACCAGCAATTTGTTGGCGTTGCCGCGCTCTTCGTGAATATTGACACCTGAATGCCCGCCGCGCAGGCCGCGCAACTCGATACGCTGGACTTGCAAGCCCGCGGGCAAAGGCTCAGGCGCACAAGTACGCCGGACATCGACATCCAGCCCACCGGCGCAACCAAGATAGAACTCGCCCCAATCTTCAGTATCAAGATTGAGCATCAAACGCCCCTGCAACAGCCCCGGCGCCAGACCACGGGCACCGCCCATGCCGGCCTCTTCGTCTACTGTAAACAGCGCTTCAACTGGCCCATGACAGAGCGTAGTGTCTTCCAGCACCGCCAGCATCAGCGCCGCGCCGATGCCGTTGTCCGCACCCAGCGTCGTGCCATCAGCAACCAGCCAGCCGTCGCGCAACTGCGGTCGGATCGGATCGCGAGTGAAGTCATGCGCACTATCCGCATTCTTCTGACAAACCATGTCGAGATGCGCCTGCAGGATCACTCCCGGCAAGGCTTCACGGCCGGCACTCGCGGGCTTTCTGATAATCAGGTTGCCAGCAGGGTCGACCGCAACAGCCAGACCACGCCCCGCCGCCCAGGCTGCCAGATGTTCACGCAGCGCCGCTTCGCCCCTGGAAGGACGGGGAATCGAACACAAGGTCGAAAAATGCGACCAGACAAGCGCGGGCGCGAGCCCCGCGAAAACATCAGCAACGGCCATGGCAGGCTCCAAAACGAAAACCCCCGCCAGGCTTTCACCAGGCGGGGGTTAGTATTACTTGGGGCGACATACCGGGATCGAACCGGTGACACCTGGAATCACAATCCAGTGCTCTACCGACTGAGCTAATGCCGCCGCCGGGAAGGCCCGCATTATAGGTAAGACTTAAAATTGTGTCTACCCCTTCGGCAATTTTTTTGCATTCCTCAGTAGGGAGTCGGCATTTCGACTGACGTGATATTATTGGCGGCTTTATTTTTCGGCACCGAAGTCACAAGGAATTCTCATGGAAGCAAGCATCGCACAAGTTAACGAACTCGAACGCAGCGTCACCCTGTCCATCGCCATCGCCGATGTCGAAAAGGAAATGGAACAACGTCTGAAGCGCATGGGCAAGAACATGAAGATGCCTGGCTTCCGCCCGGGCAAGGTGCCGTTCAATATCGTCAAGCAACAATACGGCGACCAGGCTCGTCACGAAGTGCTGGCTGAAGAACTTGATCGCGTTTTCGGTCAGTCCGTCGCCGAACAAAAAATGCGCGTTGCCGGTTATCCGCGCATCGAGCCGAAGGCCACCGAAAGCACTACCCACCTCGAATTCTCGGCGATCTTCGAGGTCTATCCGGAATTCGTGCCTGGCGACCTGTCTACCGCAGAAGTCGAGCGCCCGGTTCTGGAAGTGACCGAAACTGAAGTCAACCAGACCCTCGACATCCTGCGCAAGCAGCGCGTCAGCTACACCAACACCGACCGTGGCGCCGCCAAGGAAGACCGCGTCGTCATCGATTTCCTCGGCAAGAAGGACGGCGAGCCGTTCGCCGGCGGCCAGGCCAGCGACTACCCCTTCGTTCTCGGCCAGGGCCAGATGCTGCCGGATTTCGAAACGGCGGTTGAAGGCTGCAAGGCTGGCGAAGCCAAGACCTTCGACCTGTCCTTCCCGGCTGACTACTTCTCCAAGGATCTGGCTGGTCAGACCGTGCAGTTCGACATCACCGTCAAGGAAGTCCAGGCCCCGACCCTGCCGGAAATCGACGAAGCCTTCGCCCTGAGCATGGGCATTGCCGATGGCGACATCAGCAAGATGCGCACCGAAATCGAAGCCAACCTGAAGCGCGAAGTGAAGCGTCGCATCGAAGCCAAGATCAAGGATCAGGTCATGGAAGCCCTGCTGGCCACCAACCCGATCAGCATCCCGAGCGCCCTGGTCGACATGGAAATCCAGCGCCTGATGCAAGCCGCCCAGCAGGACATGGAACAACGTGGCATGCAAACCAAGGATTTCCCGATGCAGCCGGAATGGTTCGCCGACCAGGCCAAGCGCCGCGTCAGCCTGGGCCTGATTCTTGCTGAAGTTGTAAAGACCGAAAAGCTGCAAGCCACTCCCGAGCAGGTTCGTGCGATGGTTGAAGAAACCGCTGCCTCCTACGAACAGCCGGAAGAAGTCATTCGCTGGTACTACGCTCAGCCGCAGCGCCTTTCCGATGTCGAAGGCGTCGCAATCGAGAACAACGTGGTCGAGTGGGTGCTGGGCAAGGCCAAGGTCACCGACAAGGCCGCTGTTTTTGATGAGCTGATGGGCCAGAAGCAGTAATCTGAACATCGTCGCAAAAACGACATTTGTCTCAAACTCAACCAAATAAGGGCTGACATGATTATCGACAACGCAAACAACTGGGATCCGCAGGCATTGGGCCTCGTCCCCATGGTGATCGAGCAGAGCGGGCGTGGCGAACGCGCCTTTGACATCTATTCGCGCCTGTTGAAGGAGCGGGTGATATTTCTTGTCGGCCCGGTCAACGACGTCACAGCCAACCTGGTCGTCGCCCAATTGCTGTTCCTTGAAGCGGAAAACCCGGACAAGGACATTTATTTCTACATCAACTCGCCGGGCGGATCGGTGACTGCCGGCATGTCGATCTACGACACCATGCAATTCATCAAGCCCGATGTTTCGACGCTGTGCATCGGCCAAGCCGCCTCGATGGGCGCCTTCCTGCTTTGCGCCGGCGCCAAGGGCAAGCGTTTCGCGCTGCCGAACTCGCGCGTGATGATCCACCAGCCGCTGGGCGGCTTCCAGGGCCAGGCCTCGGATATCGCCATCCACGCCAAGGAAATCCTGTCGATCAAGGACAAGCTGAACCGGATCATGGCCGAACACTGCGGTCAACCGCTGGAACGCCTCGAAAACGACACCGACCGCGACAACTTCATGTCAGCCGCCGATGCCCAGGCCTATGGCCTGATCGACAAGGTGCTCACCCGCCGCGACGCGGCCTGAACCAGGAGAACATGATGACCAAAGGCAACCAGGAAAAACTGCTGTACTGCTCTTTCTGCGGCAAGAGTCAGCACGAAGTCAAAAAACTCATCGCTGGGCCATCGGTCTTCATTTGCGATGAGTGCATCTCGCTGTGCAATGACATCATTCGTGATGAATTGCCCGAAGAAGGCGTCAAGACCGACCGCTCGGATCTGCCGACGCCGCGCGAGATCTGCTCCATCCTCGACCAGTACGTGATCGGCCAGGAAGTGGCCAAACGCATCCTGGCCGTGGCGGTGTACAACCACTACAAGCGCCTGCGTCACTCGGCCAAGAACACCGGCGATGTCGAGCTCTCCAAGAGCAACATCCTGCTGATCGGCCCGACCGGCTCCGGCAAGACCCTGCTCGCCCAGACGCTGGCCCGCCTGCTCAACGTCCCCTTTGTGATGGCCGATGCGACGACGCTGACCGAAGCCGGTTATGTCGGTGAAGACGTCGAGAACATCATCCAGAAACTGCTGCAAAAGTGCGACTACGATGTCGAAAAGGCGCAGCAGGGCATCGTTTACATCGACGAAATCGACAAGATTTCGCGCAAGTCCGACAACCCGTCGATCACCCGCGACGTTTCCGGTGAAGGCGTGCAACAAGCCCTGCTCAAGCTGGTCGAAGGCACCACCGCCTCGATCCCGCCGCAGGGTGGCCGCAAGCACCCGAACCAGGACTTCGTCCAGGTCGACACCACCAACATCCTGTTCATCTGCGGCGGCGCTTTCGATGGTCTGGAAAAGGTCATCCGCAATCGCTCCGAACGCGGTGGCATCGGCTTCGGTGCCGAGGTCAAGAGCAAGGACGACAAGAAAAACATCGGCAAGGCACTGAAAGGTGTCGAACCGGAAGACTTGATCAAGTTTGGCCTGATTCCCGAACTGATCGGCCGTCTGCCGGTCGTCGCCACCCTGCAGGAACTTGAGGAATCGGCGCTGGTGCAGATCCTGACCGAGCCGAAGAATGCGCTGGTCAAGCAGTACCAGAAGTTGTTCTCGATGGAAAACGTCGAACTCGAAGTGCGTCCGACCGCCCTCGCGGCGATTGCCAAAAAGGCACTCGACCGTAAAACCGGCGCGCGTGGCCTGCGTTCGATCATGGAACAAGCACTGCTCGACACCATGTACGAACTTCCGGGCATGGAAAATGTCGAAAAAGTCGTTGTTGATGAAACCACCATCAATGGCGATACCGCACCCCTGCTCATTTACGCCGATCAGCCGAAAGTTTCCGGCTCGAACTGAGCAGGGCTTGAAAACCGGTTTCCCCGCCCCTATCTGAGGGGCGCATACCTATTTCAAAGGCTTCGTAATGTCGAACCCCAACCCCCTCACGGAAACCGTCGAACTGCCGCTGCTGCCCCTGCGCGATGTCGTCGTGTTCCCGCACATGGTCATCCCGTTGTTCGTGGGACGCCCGAAATCGATCAAGGCCCTGGAAATGGCCATGGAAGCCGGCAAGAATATTCTGCTGGTTGCCCAGAAATCTGCAGCCAAGGATGAACCGGAGCCGGACGATCTCTATCGTATCGGCTGCCTGGCCAACATCCTGCAAATGCTCAAACTGCCCGACGGCACCGTCAAGGTGCTGGTCGAAGGCACGCAACGCGCCAGCGTCGAGCGCATTGAAGTGCAATCTTCGGTATTCATGGCTACGGCCCAGCCGCTGGCGCCGCTCGGCATCGAAGACCACGAAGTCGAGGCCATGCGCCGCGCCGTCGTTGCGCAGTTTGACCAGTTCGTCAAACTGAACAAGAAGATTCCGCCGGAGGTTCTTTCCTCCATCGCCGGTATCGAGGATGCCGGTCGTCTGGCCGACACCATCGCCGCCCACCTGCCGCTCAAGCTGGAGCAAAAGCAGGAAGTACTGGAAATGGAAAGCGTGCGCGAACGCATCGACCGCCTGCTTTCCCAGCTCGAAGCCGAAATCGACATCCTCCAGGTCGAAAAGCGCATCCGTGGTCGCGTCAAGCGCCAGATGGAAAAGAGCCAGCGCGAGTACTACCTCAACGAGCAGGTCAAAGCCATCCAGAAGGAGCTTGGCGAGGGTGAGGAAGGCGCTGATCTTGAAGAACTGGACAAGAAGATCAAGGCCGCCGGCATGAGCAAGGAAGGCCTGGCCAAGGCACAGGGCGAGCTGAAAAAGCTGCGCCTGATGTCGCCGATGTCGGCCGAAGCCACCGTTGTGCGCAACTTCATCGAAACGCTGATCGGCCTGCCGTGGCGCAAGAAGACGCGCATCAGCAAGGATTTGACCGCCGCCGAGAAGATGCTCGACACCGACCACTTTGGCCTGGAAAAGGTCAAGGAACGCATCGTCGAATATCTTGCCGTGCAGCAACGCGTCGACAAGGTCAAGGCACCGATCCTGTGTCTCGTCGGCCCACCGGGCGTCGGCAAGACCTCGCTCGGTCAGTCGATTGCCAAGGCAACGAATCGCAAGTTCGTGCGCATGGCCTTGGGTGGCGTGCGTGACGAAGCCGAGATTCGCGGCCACCGCCGGACCTACATCGGCTCGATGCCGGGCAAGATCCTGCAGAGCCTGTCGAAGATTGGCGTGCGTAATCCGCTGTTCCTGCTCGACGAAGTCGACAAGCTCGGCCAGGATTTTCGTGGCGACCCGTCGTCGGCGCTGCTGGAAGTGCTCGATCCGGAACAGAACAACACCTTCCAGGACCATTACGTCGAGGTTGATTTCGACCTCTCTGACGTGATGTTCGTGGCCACGGCCAACACCCTGAACATCCCGGCAGCCCTGCTTGACCGCATGGAAGTCATTCGCCTCTCGGGTTACACCGAAGACGAAAAGGTCAATATCGCCGAACGTTATCTGCTGCCGAAGCAGATCAAGAATAACGGCCTCAAGGCCACGGAAATCAGCGTCGCCGAAAGCGCCCTGCGCGACATCGTCCGCTACTACACCCGTGAAGCGGGCGTACGGGCGCTCGAACGCGAAATTTCCAAGATCTGCCGCAAGGTCGTCCGCACCCTGGTCCTGAAGAAGCGCGATGCGAAGATCATCGTTACCGCGAAGAATCTCGACAAGTACCTTGGCGTGCAGCGCTACAGCTTCGGCATGGCGGAAAAGGAAAACCAGATTGGCCAGGTCACTGGTCTGGCCTGGACCGAGGTGGGTGGCGAATTGCTGACCATCGAATGCGCCATCATGCCGGGCAAGGGCAACATCCTGCGCACTGGTTCACTCGGTGACGTGATGAAGGAATCGGTCGAAGCCGCCCGTTCAGTTGTGCGTGCCCGTGCCCGCCGCCTGGGAATCAAGGACGATGTCTTCGAGAAGGCCGACATCCATATTCACGTTCCTGAAGGCGCAACGCCCAAGGACGGTCCGTCGGCCGGCATCGCCATGACCACGGCGCTGGTTTCTTCCTATACCGGCATTCCGGTGCGCTGCGATGTCTGCATGACCGGCGAAATCACCCTGCGTGGTGAAGTGCTGGCCATCGGTGGCCTGAAAGAGAAGCTGCTGGCAGCCGTCCGTGGTGGCGTGAAGATCGCGCTGATTCCGGAAGAGAACGTCAAGGATCTGGCCGAGATCCCGGACAACATCAAGAACAAGATCGAAATCATCCCGGTAAAGTGGATCGATCAAGTCCTTGAGCGCGCTCTTGAACGCAATCCGGAGCCCTTGCCCGAGCCTGCAGAAGCAAAAACTGAAATTGCTGCGGGTGGTGAAGACAGCGCAGCCCAGAAAGTGCTTACTCATTGATTTGAAAGCACAGGATGCCGCAGCCCGCGCTGCGGCATCCCATCCGGCATTAACAGCCCGGAGCAATTGCCGAAAATCCGCTTGACACAAGGATTTCGCCAGCGATATAACTTCGTCCTCATAAAAATCCACCACACCAAATTCATACCCGAGGACTCACATGAACAAGACCGAACTGATTGACCAAATGGCCGCTTCCGCTGAAATTTCCAAGGCTGCCGCTGGCCGTGCACTGGATGCCGCTGTCGAAGCCATCAAGGAAGCCCTGAAGAACGGCGACACCGTAAACCTGATCGGTTTCGGTACCTTCTACGTTGGCGAACGCGCTGCCCGTACCGGCCGCAATCCGCAAACCGGCGAAACCCTGGAAATCCAGGCCGCCAAGTCGCCGAAGTTCCGCGCCGGCAAGGGCCTGAAGGACGCTTGCAACTAAGCTGGCTAAAACCACTTGGCAAAGAAAAACCCGCTGGCAGCGGGTTTTTTGTTTTGGGAATACGTACTTTCAGTCTTCGCGCCGGCCATGTCCGGTTTTTTGTTGTGTCGACGAAAGAATGCCGCGCAGGATATTGACCTCGTCCTTCTCCAGGCGCACCCGGCCAAACAAGCGACGCAATTTGGGCAACAGGCGTCCCGGCTGGGCCGGATTGTAAAAGCCGCTGTGGCTCATGACGGCCACCAGATGCTCGAAGAAACCTTCGACTTCATCATGACTCGCTGCCGCCGACGAGAAGGCCGTAACCCCCTGCCCGGCCAGCGGTGGCAAGTCGCCGTAAGCTGCCATGCGGCATTCGTAACACAGCACCTGGACTGCCGAACCGAGATTCAAGGAACTGAAATCGGGATTGGTCGGAATGCTCACTGCCGCCTGGCAGAGCTGGATTTCCTCATTGCTCAGACCCACAGTTTCGTTGCCAAACACCAGCGCCACGTCACCATGGGCCGCTTCGGCGAGCAAGCGCCCGACGGCGCTACGCGAGGTTTCCGGCACCGGCCCGAGATCGCGCCGCCGCGCCGACAGTGCCATCGCATAGCCGCAGCCATGCAGGGCCTCGCTGAGCGTACTGGTGATTTTTGCCCTTCCCAGCAGGTCGACCGCACCCGTGGCACGGGTGTCGGCTTCGGGATCGGGAAATTGCTTCGGCGCCACCAGGACCAGCGAAGCCAGCCCCATGGTCTTCATGGCCCGCGCCGCCGCGCCGATATTGCCGGGATGACTGGGGCGGCACAGGACAACCCTGATACGTGAAAGCAGGAGTTCTGGGGTCACAGCGGGGGTCACGGCGAGGTTCATGGTGTAAAATTCGTCCTTTCAAATATGATTCGGACGACACACGTCGCCCGACAGCTCTTTAAGCCATGCAACCAGCCCTGAATATCGCCATTAAGGCCGCGCGTCGCGCTGGCCAGATCATCAACCGAGCATCCAACGACATCGATCTGCTCAAGGTTGCCAGCAAGCAGCCCAATGACTTCGTCACCGAAGTCGACCGGGCTGCCGAAGCCGCAATCATGGAAATCCTGATGGAGGCTTATCCGGGCTACAGCATTCTAGCAGAGGAGTCCGGCGTGACCGCCGGCAAGGGTGGCCGCGATTCAGAATATCAGTGGATCGTCGATCCGCTCGATGGCACCACCAACTTCATTCACGGTCTGCCGCAATACGCGGTGTCGATTGCCCTGGCCAAGAATGGCATCGTCGAACAAGCCGTCGTTTTCGACCCCAATCGCAATGAGCTGTTCACCGCCAGCAAGGGCGCCGGCGCCTTCCTCAACGAGCGCCGCATCCGCGTTTCGCGCCGCATCAAGCTGCAGGACGCCCTGCTCGGCACCGGCTTTCCCTACCGCAACTTCGACAAGATGGATACCTATCTGGCGATTTTCAAGGAACTGGCGGAAAAGACTGCCGGCCAACGTCGCCCCGGCGCCGCTGCGCTCGATCTGGCGTATGTCGCCTGTGGCCGTTACGATGGTTTCTGGGAATTCGGCCTGTCGCCGTGGGACATGGCAGCCGGTTCGCTGCTGATTTCCGAAGCTGGCGGCCTGGTCAGCGACCTGCGTGGCAATGCTACCTATCTCGAGAGCGGCAACATCATTGCCGGCACACCGAAGGTTTTCGCACCGCTGCTGAAAGTCATCGAAGGCCATCTTGCCGAGTCGGTGCGCGGCTAATTTTTGGCCAAGGCGGCCCCGGCAACGGCGGCTGCCCCACGTCATCAACGGCGCGCTATCCTCGCCAGGTTTTCGACGATAATTGCAGTTTCGGGGCCCGGTTTCCGGGCCTTCTTCATTTTCAGATCAAGGTCAGGTTCATGGCTCAATACGTGATGTCGATGCTCCGCGTGAGCAAAATCGTTCCGCCCAAGCGGCAGATCATCAAGGATATTTCCCTCTCCTTCTTCCCCGGCGCCAAGATCGGTCTGCTCGGCCTGAACGGCTCGGGCAAATCGACCGTGCTCAAGATCATGGCCGGCGTGGACAAGGAATACGACGGCGAAGTGCAGCATCTGGCCGGCGTCTCCATCGGCTACCTGCCGCAGGAACCACAACTCGATCCGAACAAGACCGTGCGCGAAGAAGTTGAGTCGGCGCTCGGCGAAGTCATGCAAGCCCAGGCCAAGCTCGACGAAGTCTATGCCGCCTATGCCGACCCGGAAGCCGATTTCGACAAGCTGGCCGAAGAACAGGCCCGCCTCGAAGCGATCATCGCCACCGCCGGCTCCGACACCGAAGCGCAGATGGAACTGGCCGCCGACGCGCTACGCCTGCCGCCCTGGGACGCCGTGATCGGCAACCTGTCCGGCGGCGAAAAACGCCGCGTCGCACTGTGCAAGCTGCTGCTGGCCAAGCCGGACATGCTGCTGCTGGACGAGCCGACCAACCACCTGGACGCCGAATCGGTCGAATGGCTGGAACAGTTCCTGGTCCGCTTCCCCGGCACCGTGGTCGCCGTCACCCACGACCGCTACTTCCTCGACAACGCCGCTGAGTGGATTCTCGAACTCGACCGCGGTCACGGCATTCCGTACAAGGGCAACTACTCGTCCTGGCTGGAGCAGAAGGAAGCCCGCCTGGAAACCGAAAACAAGCAGATCGACGCCCACATGAAGGCGATGAAGCAGGAACTGGAATGGGTGCGTTCCAACCCGAAGGCCCGTCAGGCCAAGTCCAAGTCCCGCCTGTCGCGCTTCGAAGAGCTGTCGAGCCAGGAATACCAGAAGCGCAACGAGACCCAGGAAATCTTCATTCCCGTCGGCGAGCGTCTGGGCGGCAAGGTCATCGAGTTCAACGGCGTCACCAAGACCTTCGGCGACAAGCTGCTGATGGACAATGTCAGCTTCACCATCCCGGCCGGCGCCATCGTCGGCATCATCGGCCCGAACGGCGCCGGTAAATCGACGCTGTTCAAGATGATCACCGGCCAGCAACAGCCCGACTCCGGCACCGTCGACATCGGCCCGACGGTCAAGATGGCCTACGTCGACCAGTCACGCGACTGCCTCGACGGCAGCAAGACGGTGTTTGAAGAACTGGCCCAGGGCAGCGACATCCTGCAAATCGGCAAGTTTGAAATGCCCAGCCGCGCCTACATCGGCCGCTTCAACTTCAAGGGCGCCGACCAAGGCAAGCAGGTCGGCAATCTTTCCGGCGGCGAGCGCGGTCGCCTGCACCTGGCCAAAACGCTGATGGCCGGCGGCAACGTGCTGCTGCTGGACGAACCATCCAACGACCTTGACGTCGAAACCCTGCGCGCACTGGAAGACGCCCTGCTCGAATTCGCCGGCTGCGCGATGGTCATTTCCCACGACCGCTGGTTCCTCGACCGCATCTGTACGCACATCCTGGCCGCCGAAGGCGATTCGCAGTGGAACTTCTTCGCCGGCAATTACCAGGAATACGAAGCCGACAAGAAGAAGCGTCTGGGTGAAGAAGGTGCCAAGCCGAAGCGGATTCGTTACAAGCCGGTGACACGCTGATTTTTGCCCCATTTTTGCGGTCGACCGCAAAAATGGGGCAAAAAGCAAAACGGGCGCCATTTCGGCGCCCGTTTTGCTTTTGACTTCCTCTGACGGGACTGGCTACATTGGTGCCAGTTCGCCGTACCAATAAGCAGCGGTAACCCCGCCATCCATCAGAAAGTCGCTGCCGGTGATGAAGGCGCCGTCCGCTCCCATCAGCAGCGCGCCAATGTTGGCGACCTCATCGGGCGTTCCGCCACGGCCAACGGCGGATAGCTCGATCATGCGGCGGTATCCAGCGCCGCGTGGACCAGAAAGCTCGTCCCTGGCGAGGGGCGTAAAGATGATTCCCGGACTGATGGCGTTCAGCCTCGCCCCGCGCTTTCCCCAGCGCACCGCTTCGGCCATGACGCGCAGGGAGTTGCCGCGCTTGGAAAGTTGATAGGCGTGCAGCGAGTCGCTCAGCTGATCGGGCTGGAGCATGGGCAGCACCAGCAAATCGTCGGCCGGCGTCATGGCCAGGGCTTTGTTCTGCTCCGCAGAGAGCGCCGGCAGGCGGTGGCCGGACTGCGAAGAAATGACCACGCCCGAACCGCCGCGCGCGATGACCCGGCCAAATTCCTCAAGCACCAGCGCCGTGCCGTACAGGTCGACCTTCAGGATGCTGGCAGGCGACGCCTGCGTCGGGGAAACGCCCGCCGCATGGATCAAGCCGCTGATCGGACCAAGCGATGCACAGCTCTCGACCAGAGCCTGGACCGATGCCTGCGATGCAACATCGACGATGGCCGTGCTGACCGCGAAACCAGCGTCACCGAGGATTTGCGCGGCGGCTTGGGCGGTTTCCTCGCGCAGGTCGGCGAGAACCAGCCGTTTTCCGGCACTCACCCGCCGGGCGATGGCTTGCCCGATCGAGCCAGCGCCGATCACTACAATCACGTCGGTCATTCAGATCTCCCCCCGTCACTCCTTGCGTTGATGAAAACCTGCTCAGGCCTTGAGTGATGCCATGTCGATCACGAAGCGGTACTTCACGTCGCTTTTCTGCATGCGCTCGTAGGCGGCATTGATTTCCTGCATCTTGATAACCTCAATTTCCGAGGTAATGCCGTGTTGACCGCAGAAATCCAGCATTTCCTGGGTTTCGGCAATGCCGCCGATGACCGAACCGGCGACGGCCTTGCGCCCGAGAATGAGCGGAACGGTGCTCAAGGTCGGCGCCAGATCGCCGACCAGACCCACCAGCACCAACGTGCCGTTGAGCGACAGCGTGGGCAGATAGGGATTGACGTCATGCTGATAGGGAACCGTGTCGATAATCAGATCGAAATGATTTCTGGCGGCCCGCATCTGCGCTTCGTCAGTCGACAGCACGATATGGTCGGCCCCGAGACGGCGAGCATCCGCTTCCTTGCCCGGCGAACGGCTGAATAGCGTCACCTCCGCGCCCAACGCCCTGGCCAGTTTGATCCCCATGTGACCGAGACCGCCCAAGCCGACAATCGCCACCTTGCTGCCCGGCCCCACCTGCCAGTGGCGCAGCGGCGACCAGGTGGTGATGCCGGCGCACAGCAACGGGGCGGCGCCCGCCAGATTGAGGCCAGCGGGTACCTTGACGACGAATTTGTCGCTGGCAACGATCTTTTCCGAGTAACCGCCGTAGGTCATCATGCCGTCGTGACGGTCTTTGCTGCCGTAGGTCAGCGTGTGGCCTTCCTCGCAATACTGCTCGAGGCCTTGTTCGCAGGCGGAGCAGTGCTGGCAGGAATCGACCATGCAGCCGATCCCGACGTGCTCTCCGACCTTGAAGCGGGTCACGTCGGCCCCGACGCCGAGCACCCGACCAATGATTTCGTGGCCGGGCACAACGGGATAGAAAGTCCAGCCCCAGTCGTTGCGCGCCATGTGCAGGTCCGAATGGCAGACACCGCAATAGAGAATCTCGATTTCCACGTCATCGGGGCGCGGATCGCGGCGCTCGAAACGGAACGGGGCCAGGGCGTCGGTCGCGGATTGAGCAGCAAAGCCCAGCACTTTCATCGTCATGTTTTTCTCCTCGGGGGAAAGGTTTCGCAGTGCATCAATGTAGTTCGCCATCATTGATTTGATAAGTAGCTACAATCAGCATGGGCATATGAGGACAGTTCATAAATGGCTTCCGGCAACTTCAACGACCTCCTGGCGTTCATTACCGTGGCGAGAGCGCGGAGCTTCACCAAAGCCGCCGCCCAACTGGGCGTTTCCCAGTCAGCGCTGAGTCACACCATACGCGGCCTGGAAACGCGGCTGGGCATCCGCCTGCTGGCCCGGACAACGCGCAGCGTTTCTCCCACCGAGGCGGGAGAGCGCCTGTTGCTGACCGTCGCGCCACGCCTGGACGAGATCGAGGCCGAACTGGCGAGTTTGAGCGAACTGGGCGACAAGCCCGCCGGCCAGATCCGCATCACCAGTGCGGAACACGCTGCAGATTCGGTGCTCTGGCCAAGATTGCCCAAGTTCCTTCAGGACTACCCCGACATCAAGGTGGAAATCAGCATCGACTACGGCATGACCGACATCGTCGCCCAACGCTATCACGCGGGCGTTCGTCTGGGCGATCAGGTCGAAAAGGACATGGTGGCCGTGCGCATCGGTCCCGATTTGCGTGTTCTGGTCGTCGGTTCGCCGGCCTATTTCGCCAACCGGCCGCCCCCGAAAACACCGCAGGAGTTATCCGCGCACAACTGCATCAATCTGCGGCTACCGACACACGACAGCTTTCTGGCCTGGGAATTCGAGAATCAGGGGCAGGTTCTGCGCGCCCACGTGCAGGGCCAACTGGCGTTCAACATGGGGTCACCGATACTGCGCGCAGCCCTGGCGGGTTGCGGCCTGGCTTACCTGCCCGAGGACATGGTCAGGACGCACATCGATTCCGGCCACCTGGTTTCCGTGCTGGCGGAATGGTGTCAGCCCTTCCCCGGCTATCACCTCTATTTTCCAACACGCCGGCAGACTTCGCCGGCGTTCAAGCTGTTTGTGGATGCCTTGCGCCATTCGCTTTGAAATGGCTCAAGCGGCGGCTTTGTTCGATCATCAGTCTTGCCGCTTCCAGGCGCAGCCCTTCAACGGCCTTGGCCGGCGACTGGCCGGTTTCGGCGGTGAATACCCGACTGAACTGGCGGGGACTCAGATTCACCGCTTCCGCCAGATTTTCCACGCTCAGCGCCAGATGAAGATTCTTTCTGGCGTAGTCGAGCGCGCGCTGGATGCGGTCTGACTTCGGCGCCAACGCCAGCAGTTCGGAATGCTGCGATTGCCCGCCCGAGCGCCGCTGGTGCATGACCAGCCGGTGCGCCACCGAACGAGCAACTTCGGCCCCGAGGTCGTTCTCGACCATCGCCAGCGCCAGATCAATGCCGGCCGTCATGCCGGCCGAGGTCCACACCGAGCCATCGATGATGTAGATGCGGTCATCCTTTAAGCCACTTCAATGCATGCCACTTAGAGTGAATGGGGTCCCGACAAAGCAGGAACATATCAACTCGGTTCGGGACGAACGGGCATGCCTTGGCCGCCAAATGCCCGCATGAAAAGCGCCACGGTTGATCGCACCAAACTGGCATCCTCACTTTCGCTCGGTTTGTCCAGACCCAGCATCACCCGAATGTGAGCACTACCGAGGAAGAGCGCCAGAAACTGATCGGCAGCCTCATCGGGACAAGCGACTGAAAGGCTGCCTGCCGCATTGGCGGCTCGCAGATAGTCAGCAACCTGCCGAACAAGTTTCTCCGGTCCCTCCCGGTAGAACGCCGCACAGGCGTCGACATGTTCCCCCGCCGCTGCAAACATCATCCGAAACGAGCCAAGCGCGTCATCAGAGCGCATCAACTTCAGGAACGACGTTCCAATGATCGAGAGCGCCTCTTCGGGATTGTTGGCATCCAGCGCACCGGGGGGCAAGGCAGTAACAACCACATCGGTACAACTCCCGACAGCGGCTTCGAACAAAGCTTCCTTGGTCGGAAAGTAGCTGTAGATCGTCACCTTGGAGACGCCGGATAGCTTGGCGATTGCTTCGATGCTTGCCCGTGCGAAGCCGTGCTCGATGAATTGCCCCGCTGCCGCTTCTAAAACCCGCTGAACGCGTTCAGGGTCGCGCGGTCGTCCGCGCTTGGGAATATTTGCTTCCATTGTTTACTTGACCGTTCAGTAAATATCGGTAAATAATGTTTACCACACCGTTCAGTATATCAAGTCCAATGCCCATGGAAGACACAATCCGTATTGCCAGAGCGGCACATCTCCAAAGTGCCACCCTCCTCGCCATCGCGCTTGCCTTGGGCGGGTGTGCCGGCAATCCCGACGTACCGCAACCGGGATTTCCCCTCAGCCCAGCCTTTCGCCATGTTGAAGAACTACGGGCAGGCGATTCTTCGGCTGATCTTCAGTGGTGGCGACAATTCGGGGACGAGCCACTGGCACGCCTTGTGGAACGCACGACCAAGGCCAACCACGATATCCGGATTGCCGTAGAACGGGCGAAGCAGGCGCGAGCCGGAACGGTGGCAGCCGATTCGCGCCTGTTTCCGAGCCTTGATCTGACTGCCTCCCGATCCGCTAGCCGAACCGGTCTGCCAACGCAGCTCAAACAATCGATGCCTGACACCAAGGCAACGCGCGCCGGCGTCGAGGTCGCCTGGGAGATTGATTTGTTCGGCGGCGCCAGGGCAGCGGCCAGCGCGGTAGAAAAAGACGCGGCAGCAGCTACGTTCGGTGTTTCCGGTGCCCAGTTGATCGCCGCGAGCGAAGTAGCGCGGCAATACTTCATTTGGCACGGCGCCCGGCAACGCCTGACGGTTCTTGAATCCCTGCTGCAAACGCAACGCGACACCGAGCGCCTGACACGCAGTCGCCATCGCGAAGGCATGGCCAGCGAGTTCGATGTCGCCCGAGCCGCCGGCGAGACCTTGAACATGGAAGCTTCGCTGCCGCAATTGCGGACGCTGATGGCCGTCACCGAGAGTCGCATTGCCGTGCTAAGCGGATCGGATGCCTCGATGCCGGTCCCGGAACTTCATGCGGCCGCCAAGCAATTTCACTGGCATTCGCCAACTGCGCCGTTCACTGGCCAACCGGCGGATTTGCTAAGGCGCCGCCCGGATCTCCTGGCGGCCGAACAACGCCTCTCGGCCGAGTCATCACGTCTGACCGAAGCCAAGGCGAACCGTTTCCCGAAAATATTCCTGAGTGCCCTGTTCGGCTCTCAGAAATTGACACTCAACGATGCGCTGAGCCTGCCGGCATCGCGCTATTCCAATGTAGCAGCAGCTTTCGTACTGCCGATCTTCAACGCCGGACGCATCCAGGCCGGCATCGACGTCCAGTCGGCGCGTGAACGCGAATCCCTGCTCTCCTATGAGCAGGCCATCCTCGGCGCGATTGAGGATGTCGAAAACAGCCTTGCCGCGTTGGCCGGCGAGAAGCAACGCGTGGATTCGCTGACAGCGGCCACCACGGAGCGCGAACGGGCGGTCGCCCATGCCAGCTCGCTCTTCCGCGAGGGGCAGATCGACCTTCTGCAAGTTCTCGACGTCCAGCGGGCCCGGCTCGCCACCGATCTGACGCTAGCCGAAAGCAAGGCACAGCGGGCAATCGACTACGTTCAACTCTACAAAGCCTTGGGTGGCGGCTGGCAGGCCATGCCCACCCCGGCCAATGCCCCCATTGCGGCAAATTCATCTTCCGGAGTCAAACCATGATCGAGACATTCGCGTCAGCACGCTTCTCATGCCGATTGACGGTGCGCGCGGCAATCATCCTCGCTTGCGCAACAGGGCTTGCCGCTTGCAGCGAAAAGTCGCCACCACAGATAAAGCCGCATCCCGTCCTGGTGGTCACCGCACATAATGTTTCCAGCGGATATGAGCGCAGCTTTACCGGCGTTGTCCGGGCGCGCTATGAGTCCGATCAGGGATTTCGGACTGGCGGCAAGGTCGCCGCCCGCCTGGTCGAAGTCGGGCAAAGCGTCGTCGCCGGGCAAGCCCTTGCCCGGCTCGACCCGGCCGATTACGAACTGGGGCTACGCGCCGCTGAAGACCAACTACAGGCGACGAAGGTAGATGCTGAGCAGGCTGCGTCGGACGAAGCACGCTTCCGCCGCCTGCTCGCCGATCACTCGGTCTCCGTCGCCGACCACGAGCGGCAAAAAGCCCGTTCCGACGCCGCAGCTGCGCGCCAGGCACAAGCTTCGCGCCAACTTGAGCTAGCCCGCAACCGGACCAAATACGCGACCCTGGTTGCCGAGTTCGACGGGGTGATTACCTCGCTTCGCTTCGAGGTTGGACAGGTCGTTGCCGAAGGCCAGCCCATCGTGACCATCGCCAAGCCTTCCGAACTGGAGGTGGTCGCCGATCTGCCCGAGGAACTTGCCGGTAGCGCCCGCGCCATCAAGGCATCGGCAAGCTTGTGGGATGCCCCTGAGCTCACGCTTCCCCTCAAACTGCGGGAACTGTCGCCAGCAGCATCGGCCCAGACCCGCAGCTTCCGCGCCCGTTTCAGCATTCTCGACAAGTCACCCGCCACCCGCCAGGCCTTGCATCTCGGGGTAACAGCCAAGCTGCATCTGGCAGCCAAGGATGGCGAGCTAGCCGCTGTTTTACCAGCCACTGCCGTCTGGAAGACCGATGGCAAAAGCATGGTCTGGCAGGTAGAAAACGCCGGCGGCAAAATCGTGGCCCAACCGGTGGAAGTAATCCGCTATACGGACGAGGCCGTGCTGGTGCGCGGAATTGCTGATGGCACCAGGGTGGTATCGGCGGGCGTCCAGAAGCTGACGCCCGGGCTTGAGGTTGCCCCTATCGAACGCACGACCAGCGGCATGAACCTGAGCATGCCGCCCGTTCAAGTGGCCAAAGCACCGGGGAAATCACTGTGAAGGAACTCAACCTTTCCAAATGGGCCGTCACCCACCAGGCCATGGTGCTCTTCATGATCCTGGCGATACTCGTCGCCGGCGCCTTCTCGTATACGCAGCTTGGCCGCTCGGAGGATCCGAACTTCAATGTTCCGCTGCTGACGGCAGTTGTCGTATGGCCTGGCGCGACGGCACAGGAGGTTCAGGATCAGGTGATGAACCGCATGGAACGCAGGCTGCGCGAACTGAATGGCTTCGACTATGTGAAGACTTTTTCGCGCCAGGGCTATGGTGCCATCTCCCTGCGCATGAAGGGCGGCCTGCCCAAGCAGCAACTGACCGATGCGTGGTATCAGGCGCGCAAGAAGATCGGCGATTCCCGGCAAGAGTTTCCCGACGGCGTGCGTGGCCCCTATTTCAATGACGAGTTCAACGACGTCTACATGTCCCTCTATGCGCTGCAAGGCGACGGGCTGTCGATGGCCGAGCTGCTCGAATACGCCGAGAAGATCAAGGTCGACCTGCAAAGCGTGCCGACCTTGAGCAAGGTCGACATCCTCGGCAAGCAAGCCGAAAAGGTCTACGTTGAACTCTCCACCAAGCGGCTTGCCGCACTGGGCATGACGCCGCAGGAGGTGATGGATGCCCTGGTGCGGCAAAACCTGATGAGCCCATCCGGTTCGGTCGACACCCGATCCGACCGCGTTCTGGCCCGCGTTGACGGCGCCCTGCACAATGCCTCGGATGTGGCAAAAGTCAGCATCGAGGCCGGCGGCCGGCTCATCCGCTTGTCCGACATTGCGACCGTGCGCGCCGGTTACGAAGATCCGCCGAGTTTTGTCATTCGGCACAACGGTCACCCGGTGCTGGTGATCGCCACGACGATGACGCCAAACGCCAACATTCTGAAGGTCGGCAAGGCCGTTGACGAACGGATGGCGGAGATTCAGGCAGGCTTGCCGGCCGGGATTTCGGTGGAAAAGTATGCCGACCAGCCGAAGGTGGTCGAGGAATCCGTATGGGAATTCGAGCGATCATTTCTGGAAGCACTTGCCATCGTGCTGGCCGTTTCCTTTTTGGCGCTGGGGCGGCAAGCGGGAATCGTCGTTGCGGCCTCGGTGCCGCTGGTGCTGGGCATCGTCCTTTTCGTCATGTATCTGGCCGGCTGGAATCTCGACCGGATTTCGCTCGGTTCGCTGATCATTGCACTTGGCCTGCTCGTCGACGATGCGATCATTGCCGTCGAAATGATGGTCCTGAAACTCGAGCAGGGCTGGGACCGGATTGAAGCGGCGACCTTTGCCTATACCTCGACGGCTTTTCCCATGCTGACCGGCACCATGGTCACGGTAGCGGGCTTCATGCCCGTCGGCTTCGCCCGGTCCATCTCCGGCGAATACGCGGGCGGAATCTTCTGGGTGGTCGGCGTGGCGCTGATTGCCTCCTGGTTCGTCGCCGTGATCTTTACCCCTTATCTCGGAATCAAGCTATTGCCAGCCAGCATGGCACATGCTGCGCATGCCGATCCCTACGACAAGCCGATCTATCACCGTTTGAGCAAATGGGTGGATTGGTGCGTCACGCATCGCTGGAAGGTATTGCTTGCCACTGGCACCCTCTTCCTCCTCGCTGGCGCCGGGATGGGCCTGGTGCAGCAGCAGTTCTTCCCCACTGCCTCACGCCCCGAGTTGATGGTCGAACTGCGCATGCAGGAAGGCGCCTCGTTCGAGGCGACGCAGGAGCAGGTCAAGCTCTTCGAGAAAGTCCTGGCCCAGGATGCGGACGCCCAGCATTTCACGGTCTATACCGGCAGCGGCACACCGCGTTTCTACCTTTCGATGGAACCGGAACTGCCCAATCCCGGCTACGCCCAGTTTGTCATCATGACCGCCGGCATCGAAGCGCGGGAAGCCTTGCGCAGCCGTCTGCTCGACTACTTTGCCAAGGATGAGGCGCAGCCGCTGGTGCGTGGCCGGGTGTTGCGGCTTGAGTTTGGCCCGCCGGTCGGCTTCCCGGTCCAGTTCCGCGTCATCGGCCCGGATCCCGACACCGTGCGCGGCATCGCCTACCGGGTGCGCGACATCGTCGGGGAAAGCCCCCTGGTGCGCGACACCCAACTCAACTGGAACGAGCGTGTCCGAACGCAGCGGGTACACGTCGATCAGGACAAGGCCCGTCTGCTGGGGCTGTCGTCGGCCGATGTGTCGGCAACGCTGCAGACCGTCCTGTCCGGTGCGCCGGTGACGCAAATCCGCCGTGGCGAGGACTTGATCGACGTCGTGTTGCGCGCTGATGCCAGCGAACGAAAAACGCTGGAGAGTCTGGGCGACATCAATTTGTTCTCGCGCACTGGCGCCGTGGTCCCGCTGTCGCAGATCGCTCGCATCGAATCGACCTTCGAGGAGCCTGTGCTATGGCGCTGGAACCGCAACATGGCGATTACCGTACGTAGCGATCTGGCCGATGGCGTCCAGGGCCCCTATGCCACAGACAAGATCTGGCCGTCCTTGCAGCCGGTGCTCGACAGCCTGCCCAACGGCTACCGGATCGAGAAAGGTGGCGCCATCGAGGAGGCCGACAAGTCGAACCTCGCGCTATTGGCGATCTTCCCGGCGATGCTCCTGGTCATGCTGAGCTTTCTGATGATGCAGCTGCACAGCTTCTCCCGGATGTTCATGGTCTTCATGACTGCGCCGCTGGGGCTGATCGGCGTGGTACCGGCCTTGCTCGTCTTCGATGCGCCGTTTGGCTTCGTCGCACTGCTTGGTGTCATTGCCCTGGGCGGCATGATCATGCGCAACTCAGTGATCCTCGTCGATCAGATCGAGCAGGACATTGAATCAGGTGCTCAAGCCTGGCGGGCCATCGTGGATGCCACGGTACGCCGTACCCGCCCGGTCGTCCTGACGGCGGCAGCGGCTGTCCTGGCCATGATCCCGCTGACGCATAGCGTTTTCTGGGGGCCGATGGCGATTGCGATCATGGGAGGACTGCTTGTGGCCACGGTACTGACGCTCGCTTTCGTTCCGGCACTGTATGCGGCGTGGTTCAAGGTGCAGACCTGATCGCCAATCCGCCCGGCCAGGTTTCAACGACGAGACCACCCAGCGATCAGGACCAAAACATCATATGAGTCTCGTTGAAGAAAGCGGTGCCGGGCTCAATGGCCTGGCGCAGTTGCGCGCCCTGATGGCCTCGGGAAAGAAGCCGGGAATTCTGCTGTCGCTGGATTTCGAGTTTGTCGAAGTTGAACTCGGCAAGGCGGTATTCGTGGGCCAGCCCGGGGAGCATGCCTATAACCCCTTGGGCACGGTCCACGGCGGCTATGCGGCCACCTTGCTGGATTCGGCTTGCGGCTGTGCCGTCCATTCCAAGCTGACGGCGGAACAGGCTTACACCACCCTGGAACTGAAGATTGCCTTCCACAAGGCGATTACCAAGGATAGCGGGCTGCTGCGGGCCGAGGGCTCCGTCGTATCCATCGGCCGGCGTGCAGGATTCGCCGAAGCCCGGCTCATCGATGCCGAAGGTCGCCTCTATGCTTCGGCGACGTCGACCCTGTTGATATTTGAGCGGGGCAGCACACGACGAATGGCCGGATAGGGTTTGATCCACAATCACTTTTAGCCCATTTTTGCGGTCGACCGCAAAAATGGGCCAAAAAGCAAAACGGGCGCCGTTTCGGCGCCCGTTCTTCTTATGCGCCCCGCCAATGCGAGGCACAAAAACTGGTGTGAATTTTAGTGCTTGAGACTGGCGGAGAAAACAGCCTTGGTCTTTTCGGAAAACTGGAATTCGTTGAAAGCGCGTTCGATTTCGGCGCCGTTGTTACCGTTGGAATGATCTTCAAAGCAGATGCCGATCATCTTGCCGTTCGCGGCCAGCGTCTGGAAAGCGTAACGCCAGCGTTGGGCTTCGGCGAGACGCTCGCGCAGGGAAGCTTCGTTGGAAATAGTAATGCCAGCCTTTTTCAGGGAATCCAGAAATTGCTCAAAGGATTCGTTGCTCAGACTACCCATTTTTATGTCTCCATTATGTTTGCGGTGTTTGATCACCATGAGCCTAATAACGCTGCACCGGCAGTTCGGTTGACACAAAATTGAGCGCTCAATGAATGAGATAATTCGCCCCATGAAAAAGCCGAATTCCCCCGCCGACATCGCCGAGCTGCGTCCCGGCCAATCCATTGAATTGCTTAAGGAATTGCATATCCTGACGCGCGATGGAAAGCTCAATCAGGACACCCGCCGGAAGCTCAAACAGGTCTATCACCTGTATCAATTCATCGAACCGCTGCTCGACGGTGCCAATATTCTGGTCGACCACGGCGCCGGAAAATCCTACCTGGGCTTCATCCTCTATGACCTGTTTTTCAAGGCCAGGGAGACCGGTGAAATCGTCGGTATCGAGACCCGTGCCGAACTCGTTGAACGCTCGCGTGAGCTGGCCGCCCGCCTCGATTTCCCGCGCATGCGCTTTCTCGCCTGCACCGTTGAAGACTCGTTTACCTCCAGCGAACTGCCGGAAACCGTCGATGTCGTGACTGCGCTGCACGCCTGCAACACCGCCACCGACGACGCCATCCGCTTCGCACTGACGCGCAATGCCCAGCACCTTGTCCTCGTTCCCTGCTGCCAGGCCGAAGTCGCCGCGACGATGCGCGCGAAGAAAAACGAGTCGCTGGGCCAAACGCCGCTGTCCGAACTCTGGCGTCACCCCATCCACACTCGCGAACTCGGCAGCCACCTGACCAACGTGCTGCGCTGCCTGCTGCTCGAATCGCACGGCTACGACGTGACTGTCACCGAACTGGTCGGCTGGGAGCATTCGATGAAGAACGAACTGATCATCGCCAGCAAGCGCAATAACGGCGGGGGCAAACCGCGCAAGAATGCCCGCGAACGCGCCGAAGCCATCCTGCGCGAGTTCAATATTGAAGAACTTGCTCCGCGTTTTACGTACTAAGAAACACCGATCAATTCGTGAATTGTCGTTCCCGCGCAGCCGGGAAGCCGGATAAATCAGAGCTCTGGATTCCCGCCTACGCGG
>JAVBXO010000234.1 GCA_030824535.1 Azonexus sp.
CACCCCGCCAGCAAGGACTTTCATGTTTCGCATCTCCCAATATCTGCAGGAAATCGTCGCGCCGACGCCGCTCGGTCCCAAGCGCAATCCGCCCGGCCCGGTCGTGATCTGGAACCTGATCCGCCGCTGCAACCTGACCTGCAAACACTGCTATTCCATTTCCGCCGACACGCATTTCGCCGGCGAATTGAGCTTCGATCAGGTCGCGACGGTGATGAATGATCTAAAGGCCTTCAAGGTGCCGGTGTTGATCCTTTCCGGCGGTGAACCGCTGCTGCGCCCGGATATTTACGACATTGCCAAACGCGCCAAGGCGCTGGGTTTTTATGTTGGCCTGTCGTCGAACGGGACGTTGATCGACGACAGCAATATCGCGCAGATTGCCGAATGTGACTTCAACTATGTCGGCGTTTCGCTCGACGGCATCCGCGAGACGCATGACAAGTTCCGCCGCATGGACGGCGCTTTCGCGGCCTCGCTGCAGGGCATACGGCGTTGTCGTGATCTTGGTCTGAAAATCGGTGTGCGCTTCACGATGACCCAGGACAATGCTCACGATCTGCCCGGTCTGCTCAAGCTGGTCGAGGATGAGGGCATAGCCCGTTTCTATTTTTCGCACCTCAATTACGCCGGGCGCGGCAACAAGAATCGTCGGGACGATGCGCAGCACCAACTGACCCGCCAATCCATGGACCTGCTCTTTGAAACCTGCCTCGACTACCAGCAGCGCGGCCTGAACAAGGAATTCACCAGCGGCAACAACGACGCCGACGGCGTCTATTTCCTGCACTGGGTGCGCCGGCGCTTCCCCGAGCGGGCGGCGCATGTTGAAGCCAAGTTGCGCCAGTGGGGCGGCAATTCTTCCGGGGTCAATGTGGCCAATATCGACAACCTCGGCAATGTGCACCCGGACACCATGTGGTGGCACCACACCTTGGGCAACGTCAAGGATCGGCCGTTTTCGCAAATCTGGCCGGATGCCTCGGATGCCTTGATGGCCGGGCTGAAGGCTTACCCGCGCGCGGTCAAGGGACGTTGCGGCAGTTGTGCCTATCTGCCGATCTGCAACGGCAATACCCGCGTTCGCGCCCAGCAGCTCTACGGCGATGCCTGGGCCGAAGATCCGGGTTGCTATTTGTCCGACGAGGAGATTGCGGCATGAACTGGAAAATCCTGATTCCCGCCGGCTTTGCCCTGTATTTCCTGCTGAGCATGGCGCAACTGGCCGAAGCTGCCGATGTCCAGAGCAACTTTCAGCAGCATTGCGCTGCCTGTCATGGCGCCGAACGCTTGGGTGGCGTCGGCCCGGCGCTGCTGCCGGACAATCTTGCCCGCCTGCGCCAGCCGGACGCAGAAAAAGTCATCCGCGACGGGCGGCCGGCAACGCAGATGCCGGCTTTCGGGCAACTGCTCAGTGCGGGCGAAATCAAGGCCCTGGTTAACTACGCCTACACGCCGATTTTGCCGATGCCGGTATGGAGCGACAAGGAAATCAAGGCCTCGCGCATCGTTTATCACGCTACCGGCAGCCTGCCCGATCAGCCGGTGTTCAAGGCCGATCCGCTGAACCTGTTCATCGTTGTCGAAAGCGGCGACCACCATGTGTCGGTGCTCGATGGCGACAAGCTCGAAGCCATTCATCGTTTCCCGTCGCGCTACGCCCTGCACGGCGGGCCGAAATTCACGCCGGATGGGCGTTACGTCTTCTTCGCTTCACGCGATGGCTGGATCACCAAGTTCGATCTGTGGAATCTCAAGGTCGTCAGCGAAGTGCGCGCCGGCATCAATACCCGCAATGCCGCTGTTTCCGGTGACGGCAAGTATGTCGCGGTGGCCAATTACCTGCCGCATAGCCTGGTCATCCTCGATGCCGAACTCAATTTCGTCAAAGCGCTGGCGGTGGGTGACAAGGCCGGCAAGCAATCGTCGCGGGTGTCGGCGGTCTACGACGCCAGCCCGCGCCGCAGCTTTGTTGCTGCCTTGAAGGACGTCAAGGAATTGTGGGAAATCTCCTATGACCCGCAGGCGCCGGAAGTGCCGACCGGCATCATTCATGATTTCAAGTACCGCGAAGGTGCTTTCCTGCCGGGTTTCCTGAATCCGCAACGCAGCCAGCTTGACGATTACCTCGACGACTTCTTCTTTACCCAGAATTACGATGAAGTCATGGGCGCTTCGCGTAACGACGCCAAGGGGGCGGTCAGCGGCCAGGTCGTCAATCTCGACGCGCGCAAGAAAATCGCCGACCTGGCCTTGCCCGGCATGCCGCACCTCGGTTCCGGCATTACCTGGCAATGGCAGGGTAAAACGGTCATGGCCACGCCCAATCTCAATGAAGGCCTGATCAGCATCATTGACATGAGCAACTGGCAGACGATCAAGCAGATCAAGACCCGTGGCC
The DNA here is from genome assembly GCA_030824535.1 of Azonexus sp. Taxonomy (GTDB): domain Bacteria; phylum Pseudomonadota; class Gammaproteobacteria; order Burkholderiales; family Rhodocyclaceae; genus Azonexus. The sequence goes on from JAVBXO010000234.1 coordinate 2,402, forward strand.
CCGGCTTCTTCATGCGCAGCCACGAAAACAGCCGTTACGCCTGGACCGATTCGATGATGAGCCGCGAGTTCAAGGACACCATGCAGGTCATCGACAAACAGACGCTGGAAATCGTCGCCGAACTGAAGCCCGAACCGGGCAAGACCTTCGCCCACGTTGAATTCACCAAGGACGGCAAATACGTGCTGGCCAGTCTGTGGGACATGGACGGCGCACTGATCATCTACGACGCCGACAGCCTGAAGGAAATCAAGCGCCTGCCGATGAAGAAGCCGGTCGGCAAGTACAACGTCTGGAACAAGATCAGCAAGTCGGAAGGGACCAGCCACTGAGTCCGGGGCCATTTTGATTTTTGCCGAAATTTGGCAGTCGACCGCAGCAGGCAATAATTCCCCGGCTTCTGCGGTCAACCCCGAAAAATCGGCGAAAATCACGCTCCCTTTTCATGTTCTCCATCCTCAAGTGTCCCGGATCGTTCTCTTCAACAAACCCTACGGCGTGCTCAGTCAATTTACCCCGGAGGGCAAGTGGCGGGCGCTCAACGAATTCATCGCGCTGAAGGGGGTCTATGTCGCCGGCCGGCTCGACGCCGACAGCGAAGGCCTGCTGCTGCTGACCGACGATGGCAAGCTCCAGGCAAAGATTGCCGAGCCGAAGTACAAGCTGGAAAAAACCTACTGGGCGCAAGTCGAAGGCCTGCCGCTCGAAGCCGATCTGGAACGCCTGCGGGCTGGTATCCAGCTGTCCGATTTCACTGCGCAGCCGGCCAAGGTCAAACTGATCTACGAGCCTGCCGGGCTGTGGGCGCGTCAGCCGCCGATCCGGTACCGGGCGGCAATTCCGACTTCCTGG
>JAVBXO010000244.1 GCA_030824535.1 Azonexus sp.
ATTTTTCAGTGAATGAAGGGCAGTTGCAGGCCGGTGGTGTCGTCGGCGCCGGCACTGAAGGCCAGGCACAGTTCGCGCAGGCGACGCGCGGCGGCCGTGGGTTGGCGCAGACGATGGCGAGCGAAGAAAAAATGCCGGCGCAGATCGAACTGCGGCGTGCTGATTTCGACCAGGCTGCCGCGCCGGAAAGCCTCGCGCAGCGCCAGCCGCGACAGGCAACTGATGCCGAGGCCGGATTCGACGGCGCGCTTGATCGCTTCCGTGTGTTCGAGTTCCAGGCGGACGTTCAGGCGGGGCAGGTGGCGGGCGATGTCGCGATTGAACTGGCCGCGCGTTCCCGAGCCGCGCTCGCGCAGAATCCAGTCCTGACTGGCGAGAATGGCATTGTCGGCAGCGGCCACTTGCGCCAGCGGATGTTGCGGCGCGCAGAAAACCACCAGCTCGTCTTCCATCCACGGCTCGATCAGCAAATCGGGGTGGCTGACGTCGCCTTCGATCAATCCGAGATCGCAATCGAAACGCAGCAGGCGCTCGACGATGGCGTCGGTATTGGCGACCTGCAGCGCCACCGGCGCTTCCGGATGCTGGCGCAGGTAGTCGGCAATGATCAGCGTCGCCAGATAATTGCCGATGGTCAGCGTGGCACCGACGCTGAGCGGGCCGAGCTGGCCGCCGGAAAGATAGGTTTCGATGTCGCGAGCCTGGGCGAGCACGCCTTCGACCAGTGGCAGCAAGCCCTGGCCGGTGGCATTCAGATGCAGCGACTTGCCGATGCGGTCGAAAAGCGGGCAGTCGTACAGGCGTTCAAGTTCAACGAGGGCATTGCTCGCCGCTGATTGCGACATCGCCAGACGCTCGGCGGCGCGCGAGACGTTTTGCGTCTTGGCAATGGCGGCAAAGATTTCAAGCTGGCGCAGGCTGAGTTTCATCAAAAACTAACTCCGGTTTGAAACCTTAGGAGACGCTGATTAAATACGTCATCCCCGCGAAGGCGGGGATCCAGTTTGTTGAATTTCCTGGATTCCCGCTTTCGCGGGAATGACATTTTTGAATATTTCAGCATTTCCCTTAGCGTTTCGGGAGAGCGATAATTGCGCCAGGGATGGGCGTAAGCTCTTCCCGGTAGTTTCGCCCGCTGGCGGGTGTGGATTGAAACATATCGATATTTTCGATAAGTAATAGCTGAATTATCCGGTTCCCTGTCTTTTAGTCCAGGCTTATGATGCACAGCAACATCCCGTCCGGAAAGCCCGCCATGAGCAATTTCAACGCCGAAACCATCACTTCAGTGCATCACTGGAACGACAACCTGTTCACCTTCCGCACCACCCGCGATCCGGGCCTGCGCTTCATCAACGGCCAGTTCGTGATGATCGGACTGGAAGTGAATGGCAAGCCCTTGATGCGCGCCTATAGCGTGGCCAGCGCCAATTACGAAGAGCATCTGGAATTCTTCAGCATCAAGGTCCAGGACGGCCCGCTGACCTCGCGCCTGCAGCACCTGCAGCCCGGCGACAAGCTGCTGGTCAGCAAGAAACCGACCGGCACGCTGGTGCTGCGCGACCTGAAGCCGGGCAAGCGCCTGTTCATGTTCGCCACCGGAACGGGCCTCGCGCCCTTCATGAGCCTGATCCACGATCCGGAAACCTACGAGCGCTTCGAGAAAATCATCCTTATCCACGGCGTGCGCTGGACCAATGAACTGGCCTACCACGACTACATCGAGGACGACCTCAAGGAACACGAATACCTCGGCGAGGAAATCCGCGACAAGCTGATCTACTACCCGACCGTGACCCGCGAATCCTTCCGCAACGAAGGCCGCCAGACCGACCTGATTATGTCCGGCAAGCTTTTCGCCGACATCGACCAGACCCCGCTCGACCCGGCCACCGACCGGGCCATGATCTGCGGCAGCCCGGCAATGCTCAAGGAAATCTCGACCATGCTCGACGGCTTAGGCTTCCAGATTTCCCCGCACCTCGGCGTTGCCGGCGATTATGTGATTGAGCGGGCTTTCGTCGAGCAGTAAACCGCTTTAAGGACACGCTGCTTGAATTGTCATCCCCGCGCAGGCGGGGATCCAGTTTTTTGATTTCCTGGATTCCCGCCTGCGCGGGAATGACAGTGCTTTGGGCCTCGACCTCCTTGCGCCTGACTGCTACGGTCGACGCTCATTTTTGCCCGTTTTTCAGCGTCGACCGCAGAAATGTTCAGCGGCGGCGCAGGGCGATGTGGGCGTTGAGCATGGCGGGGATCTGGCCGGGGAGTTCGCTGTCGCCTTGCTGGCAGCCGAGCAGCAGGTGCAGCAGGCCGCTGGTAAAGGCCCAGGTGTCGCGGGCGGCGAGGCGGGGGTCGAGGCCGTGGCGCAGGGTGCCGCGGGTGGCGGCCAGCTGGTAGCTGCGTTCGATCTTGTTGAGGAAATCCTGCGCCGGGCGGCCGATTTCTTCCTGGATGGTGGCGAATTCGTCGACGTATTCGCAGCGCGAAATCATGATTTCGAAGACTTCGCGGACGATGGTGCAGTCTTCGAGGACGCGGAAAAATTCGCGGATCGAGGCTTCGATGGCGTCGAGTGGGTCGCTGAATTCATCGGATAGCAAGAAAGCGTCGGTACGCTCGACCATCGGTACGAAGACGTCTTCGCGCATCGCGAAAAACAGCTCGGCCTTGTTGGAGAAATGCCAATACACCGCGCCGCGCGTCACGCCGGCTTCGCGGGCGATTTTTTCCAGTGTTGAACGCACCACGCCATGCTGATGGAAGACCCGGCGGGCGGCATCAATGATGTCCTTGCGGGTTTTTTCCGCTTCTTCCTTGGTCTTTCTGACCACGATATTTCTCCTTCAGGCAAAACGCTCGGCAAGCGAATGTAAATCCAAAGCTTGCCCTCAGAAAGTATTTTACATACATTCATGAATGTTTATAATGGCCGCGAGCTTAAAATTTTAGGAGATACATCGTGACTGTTGCTTTCCTGCCCCAACGCAGACCACTGGCCGTGTTGATCGCGGCCGTTTCCGTTGCCGCCACCCTGGCGGCCTGTTCCGCTGACAAGCCGGCGGCGCCGCCGAAAGGGCCGTTGCCGGTGACTTTGCTCGAGATGCAGCCGCAGAAGGTCGCCACCAGCATCGAAATCATGGCCCAGACCGAAGGTGCGCGGGAAACCGAAGTGCGCGCCCGCGTCGGCGGCATCCTGATCAAGCGTCTGTATCAGGAAGGCGATCCGGTCAAGGCT
>JAVBXO010000182.1 GCA_030824535.1 Azonexus sp.
ATTGCTTACGATAGGCTGACCACTCAAGCCTTTGAGAGGGGGGAGTTTATGTTGCCAACCATCAAACTCACCGCAGACCGTTTTGGCTCGGACGTCATTGGACACCCCAGGGATCTTGAGTTCTTCGGTGCCAAGTTGGATGAAGCCATTCGGATACTCCAGGATCAATGGAAGGTTCAGCGCATCCACCTCTTCGTGGGTGCGCCGGCTTCTGCCTGCTTTCGTGTTGGGCAGAAAATGCAAGCCCGCAACCAAGCCGTCTATGTTTGCTATGAGACCGACCGAGGAATCGGCAGCGCATTTAAAAATACCATTGAAATTTCATCGACTATGGTCTTAGGCCCTAGTGGTGAGCAAGTAGCACTTTGATTTTGAAACCACAGGTAATTTATCCCCATCGAGTCCAGCACCTTCAATTGCGTTAGGAGGAAAGCCTATGCCTGCTACACAGAAATACATATTACATACTTTGCCCTATGTCGATCTGGTTGAGAAGGCCACAATACGCCGTGATGCAATTCGGAAGTCAGAACGGAATCGTCAATTGGTTAAGGAGGCCCTCTCGATGGAGGCCTCCTCGATGGAGGCCTTCTCGAAACGTCATCACATCGAAACCGTGGTAGCTGAGTTGCATCGGGTTAATGAGCACATCAGCGTCGATAAAAATCATGTAGCTGAGGCAATCTCGGACTATGAGTCAATTGGCCAGCAACTAATTCAAAAACTCAAATGGGAAGATGATGATATAAGAGTATTGCCGCAGGGCTCGTCCAGTACACGCACGCTGATTAGATCTCCTAGCGCGGAAAAATTCGATATCGATGCAGTGTGCAAAGTGATCCTGAATCGTAATGAGGTATGGAACCCAATTGAATTCTTCGATCAGTTCCAGCCGGCACTCGCTAGTCGTAAGGTGATTGCGAAAAACCGCTGCTGGCGGATTGAGGACTTGAGTTCTCGGTATTACGTCGAATTTACACCGTCAGTACCGATGAATTTAATTCCGAACAATCTGATTTCACTTGATCGCCAAATGACACCTACCCGCTATAGCGATACTGCTTTAGCAGTGGTAGACAGACAAAGTAAGTCGTGGAAACCATCAAACCCTGAGGGCATCACGCAGTGGGTTGATGATCAATCGAAGCGCCAACTGGTCCAGATGGTTATTCGCGAAGCGATGGCGATGGAAAAGGCAGCCGGAGTAGAGCCTGTTCCGCATCAGTCGGTCGCACTGAGTGACACCCTAAGGGTGGCTATTCGTCTGTTCAAGCGCCATCGCGACATGATGGTGGATCGTGGTGAATTGGATAGTGAAAACAAACCAATTTCCATTCTAATCGTCACGTTGTTAACTCAGTGCTACGAGGGCCTAGCCAACAAGGGACAGATCTACCAGAGCCATATCGAACTGCTGAGCGACCTAATGGAGTTGATGCCTTACATGGTTGAAATTCGTGATGGCTACTGGTGGGTCGAGAACCCGACCGTTGCAGGGGAAAATTTTGCAGAACGATGGAATACGGACTTAGGCGAACGCAAGCTGGCTTTTGATCAGTGGTGTACGCAGTTGCAAGTTGACCTGCTGGAAATTTTGCTGGCTGAAGACAGTGCGGTGTTAGCCGAGAGTGTTCGAAGGGCATTTGGCACGACTTCAGCCAGTGCCCCCACTTCACCCAAAGGGGTCGCATCCAACGCTCCAACCTCGGTGATTCTTCAACCTGCGAAACAGGGCTTGGCCTGACTGATATCGAGTGCGGCCTTTAACAGACGAACTGGAGCACGTTCTTCGTACCCACACGGCGCTCGATATGGAGTTGTCTCCAGGAATGGATGGTACGAGGGTTTTTCCTATCCGATTGCCATCATTTGTCGATGGGCGCGAGATTGCCGGTGCATGGCTCTACTTGCCGCCGGGATTTGTCGAATCGCAATTTGCAGAGATTTGGTTACCAAAATCGGCGGTTCTGCGGGTGCCGCACGTTGAGGATGGTGGCAAATTGTGTTTTGCCGGTGATCCGGGACCAACCAGTGGCGCAACCCCAGAGCAGCGGATTAACCAAACACTGGATCAATTTTTCAGCCAATTTTGCGTTCCGTGGAATCAGGGGTTGTTGGACGGCCACTTCCGCGAAGAAGCATTGAATTATTGGTATATTTACTGTGCTCAGCGACATTCACACTGGGATCCTGTCACTAGTATTTTGTTGCTGGACAATCCACCAAGGCAGCTTCGGAATGGGGACGGCGTTTATTTGCCAGATAAACGTTCGGTGCTGTTCGGTAATGCAGAAGCAATGGACCGAGTGCTACCGGTCGTCGGCGCAGGCCAGAGACGAGTAAAAGTACTGGTCACTGATATACCCATCGCCAAGCCGTTAACGCCTGACACTTGGCCCCGATCTAGTTGCGAAGTGGAGCGGCTGGTTCGCCTTCGACTTCCCTCTACTGTGGCAGGGCGATTCATAAAAGGTCGCGACAAATGCAATCGTCCGATTCATCGCCTAGTTATTCTGCGTGCGCCAGAGTGCAGCTTTGGATTCCTGTTGCCGGGTGGTCCGGTATGGACGGTGCGGCATGGTTATAGTTGGAAAGCGCTAAGGGCGCACCAGCTGTTGCCTTTACCGGTAGAGCGCTTGGATGTGGCTTGGATTTGCGGCCGTGATCAACATTCTGAGATTGGCACACGGCAGAAGCAGCGGGTTTTGGTGGTCGGCGTTGGTGCGCTCGGTGGTTTCGTGGTTGAGCATCTGGTCAAGGCTGGCGTCGGGCATTTGACCCTGGTTGATTCGGACTCACTTTCAGCAGCTAATCTTGGCCGCCACGTACTTGGTGCGAACGATCTCGGGCGGACTAAAGTGGAAGCCCTTGCTTTGCGGGTAAAGGAAGCTTGGCCCGCTGTTTCACTTGAGGCTGTTCCATCCTCGCTGGAATCCTGGCTGAAATTGCATAGCTTAGCGGACTTTGATCTAATTCTTGATCTAACGGGGGAGCCAAATGTCCGGGGGGCACTGGAGCGGGCTCGACAAAGCCAGCCATGTCCATTGTTAATCGGCTGGTTGGAGCCGTTTGCCGCTGCAGCACATGCCTGCCTACTTCCCACATGTCACCCATGGAGCAAAAGTGTTCGTGATCCCCTTGATACCTGTATGGCGATCAACTGGCCTGCGGATATCATGTTGCGCGAACCCGGTTGCAGCAGCAAATTCCAAAGTTATACTCATGCTGCGGCTTCTTACGCCGTGGCTATGCTATCCGAGGCCGCATTGGACCTACTCGATGGTGAAGTGTCGACGCCAATGCTACGCAGCCTGGTGCGCGGGAGAAAATTTCTAGAAAAAGTCAGGCCGGGTTTGTCCTATCGCGAATGGTCAGCCAACGCAGCAGACAGTAATTCAATGATATGGGATCGGCTTTGGGATGCTTGAGCGTCGATTCCTCTTGCCAGATGGACGTGGAGCTATCATCTTTGCGCCTACTGTTCTTGAGCACATGTACCAACATGCCCAAGCTTGGTTTTTTCAGAAGGAAGCTGGTGGCCAGCTATTCAGCGCCAATCCCCATGAAGATGAAGTACTTGTAACGCTGGCAACCGGGCCTTATCCGGAAGATCGCCGTTCTCGGCATGGCTTCGAAGCAAACCGTCGGCGAGCCAACGCCGATGCTCATCAGCAATTCTCCGTCGGTCAGCATGTCTTAGGTCTATGGCATACACACCCAGAAGCGCGCCCAATTCCGTCTTTTCAAGATCGAGAAACCGCTAATGACTTCCTCTGCCTCAATCGCAAAAATCTGACAGGATTTTTGCTGGTAACTCTGGGCAACCAAGGTGCTCCTCTCCATATGTCGGTCTATCTGGCGGATGGTTTGTCGCAAAAGAACTGGGTGGCGCTGGAAGAAATATCGCTCCATTGCTGATGCTTTTTGCCAGGGGTTGCCGTGACCTCTTGATGCACTTAGTCCTTACCTAGCCATCCATCCGATCCCTGGCGCTCTGGGTCAAGGATATCGGAAAAATTGCTCCGGAGTTCGGACAGCTTGCTTGTAGAGGTGGAACTCTTAGCGCGGAAGAAACGCGATCGTGACTTAAAGAGAATACGCCATTTGGCATAATCATTGTCTGCGCCAGTCCGCCAAGCTCACGATGCTCGCGTTTGCTTGACTATCGGGTAGTCGCGTGCCGCATCTTTAGCGCGGTCCAGGATTACCGCCAGGCCTTCCATGTCCATCTCGCTGAGCAAGGTGTTGATTTCGTCGATCCGTTCCTCGCGCCTACTTTTGGGTTTGATGGTCTCTGCTTTGGGGCTAGGGCTTTCTTTTCCGCCAATTTCGCGCGCTCCTTTTCCCGTGGATAACCATTTTGCTGAGACCTTGTAGATTTCGGCGAGTTGAGGGGTAAAGCCTGATCGCTTGCCATTTATCTCTGCTTCGGCGAGCGTACCTTGCGACATTCCAATTTCCTTCGCAACCTGCTGCTGCGTCAGCTTGGCTGCTTCGCGGGCTTCAAATAATCGGCGACCAAATGGTGTTCGTTCTGATGGTTCCATCTTATCAGTATTCCGATAATTTCAATCGGTTTGCCGCTTGACTAAATTATCGGAACTCCGATAATATCGGCGCATGGACTGGAAAAAAATCATCTCCGATCTGTCGGAAGCCGGAATTACGCAAACGGCAATGGCTGAGCGCTGCAAATGCGCTCAATCCACCATTAGTGAAATTTCGCGAGGCGAAATCAAGAATCCCGCATATCGCACTGGTGCAGCACTGCTTGATATGCACGCGAGTATTGCTGACGGAACGAAGAAAGAGGCTGCCTGAAATGCTCTCGAAATTCGCTCGATCCGGCATGAACTCTCCCTAGCCACCCTAGGCAACCCTCGGCGCCCGACCACCCAGCCAGATCACCATTTTTTCGACTGATCCCAGTATCAGCCCAGCACCGGCAAGGCGGTAGGCGTTATTAGAAAGGCATTCGCTATGCGACACACAACGGCGTTCCTTGTTTTGCCGGATCGAGAGAGGGCTATGAATCGCCTCGCGTCGGCGATTGGTCTTCTTCCAAGGGACCAACCAGCGACCACACTGCATGAAACGCCGTCAGCGTTTGCTCCGGGTATGGCGATGCCGTCAGCAGGGCAAGCGTCTCCTGATGTTCAAAGCGTAGTGCCGCCAGCAGTTCCGCCTTCTTCGGGTGAGTCGCAATGAGCGCCCGAATTGCCGTTCCGAGGGCTATGCCCATGCCCATCAAGCTGGCCTTGATGTCTTCGTCTTTCAGGTTCTCCTGCGCCTTCTGCGGATGGTTAGGCGAGAGCTTCCATCGTAAGCCGGAAGCGAGCGGGAGCGATTTCGATGAAGCCAGTTTCCACCACCGCCAAGCGCGGGACTAGACAAAAAGAAGGAGATGTTCGCCATGCGTAGACCGATCAAGCAAACTCACCGCGCGCTGTTCTTGGCGCTTCAGGCTGACGCAAAAGAATACCCAGGCGGTGTCAAAGCCATCGCCGAGACGATGGGGATCAACGGCAACACGCTGTCCAACGGGATCAACCCCGACCACGAGGCACCACCGGCATCGTTCTCAGTCATCCTCGAGATCATTGTTCTGGCGCAGGCCAAGCGTGCGGTGTTTGCACTGGCGCAGCTGGTCGACCAGATCACCATGGATTTCGAACTCGAACACCGCTCGCCGGCCGAGGCCGTGAAGCTCTTCATGGATCTGATGACCTCCATTGGTGTCGTCTTGAGCACGGGCAGTGAGGCGGCCAAGGATGGTCGCTTTGATGCTGACGAGCGGAAAAAGCTGGAACCCTTGCTGCTGGCGCTGATGAAAGTGACCGGTGAGCTGCTGCAGTCGATTCGTGGGTGAGGGGTTATGAGCGATAAGACCAAAATTGAATGGACCGACGCGACCTGGAGTCCGGTCACCGGTTGCTCCGTGGTCAGCGCTGGTTGCAAGCACTGCTACGCGATGAAGCTCGCCGGCACTCGACTGCAGCATCATCCGAGCCGGGTAGGCCTCACGGTCGACACGAAGGCCGGCCCAGTCTGGACAGGTGAAGTTCGTTTCAATGAGCAGTGGATTGACCAGCCTATCCGCTGGAAGCGCCCGCGCATGGTGTTTGTCTGTGCGCATGCCGACCTGTTTCATGAATCGGTGCCGTTCGAGTGGATAGACAAGGTTTTTGCTGTTATGGCGCTGGCGCCACAACATACTTTCCAAGTGCTGACCAAGCGCCCGGAGCGGATGCGCGACTACTTCAGATCGTTCTCTGAGAAGGCGGCTGAATCCCGTGGTTTCAATGTCTGTGCATGGGCGGATCAGGTGCTCGGTGGAATAAGCGACGAGCAGGTCGCGGCCATTGGATCGACACCGAAAGGGCTGCCGAATGTCTGGCTCGGAGTAAGCGTCGAGGACCAGGCCGCCGCCGACGAGCGCATTCCGCTCCTGTTCGACACACCGGCTACTGTCCGCTGGATTAGCGCGGAGCCGATGCTTGGCCCGGTTGATCTGAAGCGCTGGGCCTATGACCGCGAAGAGGCAATCAGAAACGCCATGAACAGTCCGGCAGCCTATAACCGGGAACAGGCGGAAGATGGAATACGTCGCCCTCTCGATTGGGTCGTCGTTGGCGGCGAGTCCGGCCCGAACGCCCGCCCGATGCACCCGGATTGGGCTCGCTCGCTGCGTGACCAGTGCGCCGTCGCTGGCGTGCCGTTCATGTTTAAGCAATGGGGCGAGTGGGCTCCTCATAGCCCTATCCCCGGCGGCGATGAGGCACGAGACCTGCGCAATGGGATCGTCAAGTACATGATCGGCGACGGCCGGGAATTCGACGGTCATTTCCGGCGTGGCGATGCCGCAGTCAGACGAGTTGGCAAGAAAGCCGCTGCTCGCCTGCTCGATGGTGTGCAGCACGACGGCTATCCGGAAGGCGGTGCGTGATGACCAAACCTGACTACACCGCCTTCGACGCTGAACTGCTCGCGCAGATCAAAGCCGGACGCAACCGCATGGCGCTTCTTGATGCACACAAGCCACTGCTTGAGATGGCCAAGCCATTCTGCAATCTTTTGGCGGGCTATCGTCACTCGACGCAGCCGGAGTGGCGCATCATTGACAGGCGCCTTCAGGCGCTGCGCAAGAAGGGCTTAATCCGTCATGACGGCAAGGCCTGGGAAGCTGTTGATGCAATCCGCAGCGCAGAAGGCGGTGCAGCATGAACCAGCTCTGGTGCATCCACATTCCCGGTCCTGATGAGTGCCACCCAGCCCCGTGCGAGGCCGCGGCGCACCATATGGCCGCTAAGCACAACGCGGCGATGGCCCAGTATTTCGAACTGAACCCCGACCAGGAAGGCATTGGCCCCTTGCGTGAAAGCTGCTGGGCCAAGGTGATCGAGTGGCCATGGTCTGCTGCCGACCATGCGGAATCCATGGACGAATTCGACTATGTGGCCTGGGGCCTGGATGGCGGTGCAGCATGAAAGAGCGCCCGATCCTTTTCAACGCGCCAATGGTGTGCGCCATCGTCGAAGGGCGGAAGACGCAGACGCGGCGACTTCTGACGCCGCAACCACATACCGTTGAGCCTGGCCAATCCCGCTGGATGGTAGGGAAACTTGGTTGGCTTTCGCACGAGCCCGTGCAGGATTTCATTGATGCCTGCCCCTATGGCCAGCCGGGCGACCAGCTGTGGGTACGGGAGGCGTGGAGTACGCACGCATGTTTCGATGCTGTGCCGCCTGCCAAGCTCACCACGCGCAGCATCCACTACTTGGCTGACGGGAAGATTGGGACGGGCAAGGGGCGCCCGTCTATCCACATGCCGCGCTGGGCATGCCGAATTCTGCTGGAAATCACTGCCGTTCGTGTCGAACGTCTCAACGACATCCGCCGAGATGATGCTGTCGCCGAGGGGGTGGAGCGAAACGGGTTCGGATTCAAAGCAGAAGGAGAAAACCGGCCGCGTGGCGCCTATGAGGCCTATCGCGCGCTCTGGGAATCCATCAACGGCGCTGGCTCATGGGAAAGAAATCCGTGGGTCTGGGTGGTCGAGTTCAAGTCTGTGGAAGGATGTGTGTTATGACATACGGACAAATAGCGATCGTTTCACTCGTAGCCTTCCTTGCGGTTGCGTCGATTTTTGCGCTGATTCTCGGCTTTGGCAAATTTCTGGTGGCGATACAGTATCTAGAGGGGCTGCCGCCGCTCGATTGGTCGCACTACCTCTGGACGGTTGTCTTTCTCCTGGTTGGCTGCTTCGGGAGCTATTTGACGCTTCTGATCATCCAGCAACTTGGGTGGCTGTCATGAGGGGCCCGATTCGCGAGCTGATCAATTCGGCCATTAAGGGGATCGGCACCGATATCAAGGTGGGTACAAACGAATCCTTGCCTACTGACGGCGGTGCAGCATGAGTACCGTCCCCATCTACCACGCCCACCTCTGCTGTGGCCTAGGCGGCGGGGCCCAAGGATTCAACGAGGGCCAAGCCCGCGTCGGTAGCCTCAAAGCTGAATTCATCTGCCTGGGTGGTATCGACGTGGATCCGGCGGGCTTGCGAGACTTCAAGCAAGCCACCGGTACCGACGGCACGCTGATGGATCTGTTCACCCGTGATCAGTACATCGCATTCCACGGGCAGGAACCGCCGGCCGGTTGGCGCGAGGCAACGACAAACGACATTCGCGTCGCGTTCAAGAGCATCACGCCACACATCGTTTTCACCAGTTCGCCCTGCAAGGGACTCTCCGGACTGCTCAACGAGACGATGAGCAAAACCAGCAAGTACCAGGCACTCAACGAACTGACCCTGCGCACGATCTGGCTGACCTGCGAGACGTACAAGGACGACCCAGTTCCGCTGATCATTTTCGAAAACGTGCCACGCATCACCAGTCGTGGCCGCCACCTGCTCGACCAGATCGGTGACATCCTGCGGTATTACGGCTATGCCGTCGCCGAAACGGCACATGACTGCGGCGAGATCGGCCACCTGGCGCAAAGCCGCAAGCGGTTTTTGCTGGTCGCCCGGCATATGGCCAAGGTGCCTGCATTTCTCTACGAACCACCGAAGCGCCCGCTGCGCAGTGTTGGCGAAGTCCTCGGACGGATGGCACTGCCGGGAGACCTGGCTGCCGGCCCGATGCATCGCATCCCGCGCCTGCAGTGGAAGACCTGGGTGCGTCTGGCTTTCGTTGAGGCAGGTGGTGACTGGCGCAGCCTCAACCGGCTCAAGATCGACAATGGCCAGCTCGCTGATTACCTGATCGTCCCCGAATTCCACAACGGATACCTCGGCGTGAACGGCTGGGACGATGCCACGGGCGCCATCGCTGGCCGCTCTGGACCAAGTAACGGCGCCTTTTCCGTTGCGGATCCCCGGATGTTGGGAAAGCATGAGTACAGCCAATATGGCGTGCTGAATTGGAGCGATGCCAGCGGGGCGCTCAGCGGTCAATCTGCGCCGGGTGGCGGGAAGTTTTCAGTCGCCGACCCGCGCCGCAGCGGTCCAACGTATGGGAAATATGCGGTGACTGCTTGGGCCAAAGCGAGTGGGACGGTCATCGCCGGTAGCACGACGGGCCAGGGCGCCTATGCCGTCGCCGATCCTCGTCCGGCAGGGATACCCCAAAAGGGCGACCACTACCTGACCGGCGGCCATTACGGCGTCGTCCCCTGGCGCGCGCATGCAGGCGCTGTCTCGGGCTCCGCCTGTCATGACAATGGCCGCTGGTCTGTCGCGGATCCGCGCCTCGAGGAAGTCGCAAGCATGCCGGCGCCGACCGACAAGATGGTCGCCATCATCCGCGCAGAGGATGGCACTTGGCACCGCCCGATGACCACCTTGGACATGGCCGCCCTGCAGAGCCTGTACGACCCCGACGACTACGCCGAGGGCCAGATTTTCGACCTCGATGGCACAAGCGACGAAGCCAAGCGCGAACGCATCGGTAATGCAGTCCCGCGCGCGGCCGCCAGGGCAATCGCCAGCATGATGGGGCAAACCATACTGCTGGCCATGTCGGGCGAGACGTTCATGTTGTCGAGTACCTCGGTTTGGGTGCGCCCGGTGGCAGTTGCGCTGGCTGTGCAGCAAGGGGGTGGGGTGTGAGCAAGCCTGACACCTGGATGGTGCTGTACATCGTGTTGGGCCCCTTCATCAAAAAGGGAGGGGGAAAATGAAGCGCCCATCGTTTCAGTTTTACCCTGCAGACTGGCAGGGCAATAGCAATCTGCGCCGCTGCACACATGAAGAAAAGGGCATCTGGCTCGACATCATGTGTCTGTTGCACGACCAGGAAGAGTATGGCGTAGCCCGCTGGCCTTTGAAGGAACTAGCGCAAGCGGTCGGAGCACCGATTTCCAAGGTCAAGTCGCTGATTAGCAAAGGTGTCCTGAAAGGCGCTGATGGTGGCGCTCAGTGCGAAGCATTGATTTTCACGCCGACCGGCGCGGGTCGAAAAAAAGGCGATCCCGTGATCCTGATTTCTGAACAGGATGGCCCCCTTTGGTATTCATCGAGGATGGTTCTAGATGAATACAAAAGAACGATTCGCGGCGAGTACGGAAACGCACCTAAGGCAACACCTGAGTTCGCACCTAAGCCCCCCTTAGGTGCAACACCGAAGGGGGCACCTGACTACGCACCTTCACGTGCACGTGCGTCATCTTCATCTTCATCTACATCTGTAAACCCCAGTGAACAACCACCATCCGTACCTCAACCGGAGTTACGCGACTCCGGCGCCGAGGCGGGCCCCATTCCCGACCCGCCACGCCTTGAAGGCCACTGGCTGGCTTGGTTCAATCGGGAGGCCGGTACCGCCTTCGAGGCCTCAAGCCGCTTTGACCGTGAAGGCCTGTGGCCGCTGTTCAAGCGCTGGTGCGACACCGGAATCACCCAGCAGCAGATGCGTGAAGCCGTTCGTCTGGCGCAGGAAACCGCCACGGAACCCATCGCAAACCTGCCGAAGTACGTGGATCGGGTGTTGGCCAACATGCAATCGCCGCAACGGGCTGGCACCAAAAAAGCCGCTGAGCGGCAGCGTGCCAACGCCAGTGCTGCTGAGGATTGGCTGCGTTCCCAGGGAGTGGCGCTGTGAGCACATCCGAAAACGCCCTTGTCCGGTTCGTCAAAGCGCTGACCGTGCTCGCCGAGTACTACGAAAAAAACCTCTCGCAGGGCGTGATCGAGCTGTACTGGCAAGGCCTGAAGCAGTACGAGATCGAGGCGATTGAGGGGGCCATCGGTCGCCATCTGCAGAACCCTGACAGCGGGCAATGGATGCCGAAGATCGCCGACATCGTCCGGATGATCGAGGGGACCAGCCAGGATGCTGCCGCGCTGGCTTGGGCAAAGGTCATGCGGGCGATCAGCCGGGTAGGGCAGTGGGAGTCACTGGCCTTTGACGACGCGATCATCCACCTCGTGATCGATGACCTGGGCGGATGGCCAAAGCTCTGCCAGACGGTCGAACGGGAACTGCCGTTCCTGCAGAAGCGATTCGAGACGAGCTATCGGGCCTATCGGCACCAGGGTGGCAGCCTTCACGCGCACCCACGCTACCTGTCGGGTATCGCAGAGATGCAGAACGTCGCCCAAGGCTTCACGCCTAGCGCGCCCCTGTTGGTCGGTGATCTGGCGATGGCCAAGCGCGTCTATCTCGGCGGTTCGGATGCGCCACGTCTGCCGGTACACGTTGGCGTGATTGGGCACTCAGTGCTCCGGCTGGTCGAGACGGAGTCTGCGGCATGAAGACGGCAGAACCCATCACCGTTCGCTGCGTCGACTGCGACCATTTCCGCCTCAAGGAGGCCGGGAAAATGGCGGTGCACGGCTTTGGCCTATGCGCACCAGCCAGGGCGCCCTATGCCTTCCTGTCTGCCGTCTATCTGAGGGCATGCCAGCGCTGGATCCCTGCCAAGGGCGAGGTACTTGCCGAGCGCCTGGCCTGGCTAGAGAAGGTGGGCTGAGCATGGGAAACGTCGTTCGTTGGAGCGAGGATCAGTTGACTGAGCATCAGAAGCGCACCCCCGGGCGCGCCGCCGCTACCGCGTCAGCCAAGACCCCAGTTGCTTCACCGTTAGCAGCCATTCCTGCCACGCAGATCCTGAGCGTAGCCAAGGGTGCCATGCGCGATGAGGGGATGAACAAGACCGAAGCCGAGTACGCGGCAATGCTGGCAGAGCGGCACGCACGGAAAGAGATCGCCTGGTGGAAGTACGAAGGGCTCACCTTAAAGCTGGCGGATGCCACGCATTACAGGCCTGACTTCGCCGTGATGCTCTCCAACGGCGAATTTGAGTTTCACGAAGTCAAGGGTGGATTTATTCGGGAGGACGGCTGGCTGAAGCTCAAGATCGCCGCCGGCCAGTTCCCGTTCAGGTTTTTTCTGTGCCAGAAACAGGCGAAAAAGGATGGCGGAAAATGGCAAATAACAGAACTGTGAAGCTGGGCGATCCGGCGATTCCTGTCGGTTCCTCACGCACCGAGCAGGCCGCCGTCGTGAGAACCATCGGCAGCCGATTTCGCGAGGCTCGTGAGCTCTGCAACATGTCCCAGAACGTTGCGGCCAAGCGCCTGGGCTACTCGAACTCCTCCAAGCTCTCGAAGGTCGAGCTGGCCACGGATACCAACTCCGTGCCGCTCTGGCTGATCGTTCGCGCCGCAGCGGTCTATGAGGTCTCCATCGACTTCCTGTTCGGGATTACCGATGACTGGGAATCAGGCTCGCGGATGACCCAAGAGCGCCAAACGTCAGCCTGGCTGTTCGACACCTGGGATAAGGCACGCCGGCGCGATATGGAGGCTCTGCGCAAGCTGCACGACAAGGTTGCAGCGATTGAAGAGGCGATTGCCCAGATGGTTGTGGCCACTGGTGAGGCCGGTACCGCGCTCGAGCGATTCGTTGAGCTCAATCCGGCGTTCGAGGACATGAAGGCTGGTAGCAGGCTCACCGGCGCTATCGAGCGGTCGGTCGACGCGGCCAACAATGCCAAGGCGAAGATGAAGCGCTTCCGCATCGATTGCACCGTTGCTGCGCCGGATACCACCCAGCTTAGCTTGTCCATCTGAGAGGAGACGGGAAGGGATGGCCGCGAAACCAAAGCTGACGCCTGAGCAATGGGCCGGCGTGCGTGTGCATTGGGAACAGGATCCGCGAGAAGGCTACGCATGGATTGTCGAGGCGCTGGCGCTGCCGGTCTCTGGCCCCGGCGTGCGCAAGGTTGCGATCCGCGATGGCTGGGCGAAGAAGGGCGTGCTGACGAGCAAATCCAACAGCCAAAGTGAAGACACCTCGGCAGCGAGGAAGCCAGGGGCCAGCAGGCAAAGTTCTCTGCGCAAGGTTTCTCAGGGAAACCATGCCAAGGTTTCCGAAACCATCAAGCCGGAAACCTTTGACGAGGAAACCTTGCCCCTGACCACGGTGGATGCGGTCAATCGCGACCAGGATCAATTCGGACTGTTCTCCCAACTCACTGACAGGCAGGAGATGTTCGTCCGCGAGTACATGGTCGATTGGAACGCGAGGCAGGCTGCTATCCGTGCTGGATACAGCCCGGTGAGTGCGCAAGAGCAGGGAAGTCGCTTGTTGACGCTCGCGAAGGTCCGGGAGGCCATTGAGACCCTGGCTTCGGCTCGTGCCCGCCGGCTGGGGATCGATGCTGACGAGCTGATGCGCGTGTGGGCGTCCATCGTCTCTCTCGACGCCAACGAGATTTCCCAGCTGCGCCGGGTCTGCTGCTCGTTCTGCTGGGGAGAGGGGCATCAGCGGCAATACACGCCGTCCGGCTTGGAGGACGCCAGGAAAAAGCACGAGCGGGAGCGCGCGCGCCTGAAGAAGGCGGACGCCGACGACGACATCGGTGAATTTCCGGAGTACACCGACGCCTGGTACGACAAACGCAAGGAGCCCCACGAAAACTGTCCGGAGTGCCATGGCCAGGGCATCGTCGAAGTGTTCTTCACTGACACCCGGAAGCTTTCGCCGGCCGCACGCCTGGTCTATGCCGGCGTGAAGGCTGGGCGCGACGGCATCGAGATACTGACCATGAGCAAGGAAAAGGCGGCGGACAACCTGGCGCGCGCCCTTGGTCTGTTCAAGGAGAAGGAGGCCGAGGTCAACATCAACATGGTCTCTGGTGACGAGCTGTACCGCGTCTACGAGGAGAAGATGCAGCGGGCGCGAGAAAGACAGACGGCTGTGCTCGCCGAGCGTGGCTTGATCGAGGCGACGCCAATGGGTGACGACGGGGCCATGGGTGGCTAGTCGAAAGAAGAACCGCAACCTGCTGGAGGATCCGCGGTATTCGGCATTCGTCGAGCGATACCACGCCGATCCGCTGCGTTTCGCCGTAGAGGTCACGGGCTTCATGCCCAGTGGTGACCAGGAAGACTTGTTCACCGCCATCATGGCGCCGAATGCCAAGGTGTCTGTGGTCTCCGGTACCGGGACCGGCAAAACCGCGGCCTTCGCGCGGATCGCCTTGTGGCACCTGCTGTGCTTCCCGGTTGCCTGCTACGAGGGCAAGGTGGAGGTTGGCTCGAATACCTACATCGGGGCCCCCTTCATCCAGCAGGTCGCCGACGGTATCTGGAAGGAAATGCAGGACGCGCGGATTGCCATCGCCAATGGTCCGCACGCCTGGATCAACGACTATTTCACGATCACCAAGACCCGCGTTCACGTGAACGGCTACTCGGAGCAGTGGTTCGTTACCCAGATCGCCATGAAGAAGGGGGAGGCCATCGGCGTCGCCGGCAAGCACCGGTACTGGCAGCTGATCATCATCGACGAGGCCGCTGGCGTCCCGGATGATCATTTCGACGTGATCGATGGCACGCAGACCCAGCCCGGCAACCGGACGCTGATGGCTTCCCAGGGCGCCAGAAACGCCGGGCGCTTCTACGACTCCCATCACATCCTGAGCAAGGCGAACGGCGGCAGCTGGGACGCACTGCGCTTCAATTCCGAGTGCTCGCCTTTCGTCACCAGTAAATGGCTCAGAGAGCGGGAATCGGAGAGCGGCGGGCGGAATTCAGTCGAGTACCAGATTCGCGTCCTCGGGCTCTTCGCTCAAAGCAGCGGGAATGTGCTGCTCACCCGCGCAGACCTGGATGCCGCCTTCGAGCCCCGGCGGATTATCGAGGATGACGAGCCCTACGGCCTGGTGGTGCTCTCGGACGTCGCACTGGGGGAGTATCGCGATGATTCCGTCGCCGTCTTGGCCAAGGTGATCGGCAACAGCGATCATGGGCCGGATGCGCGGCGGGTCGAATACATCGAAATCCCCATCTGCTCGAACGACAAGAACGAAATCGACCTGGCCGGTGACCTGGTCAATCTGGTCGGGAATCTCTCGAACGCAACGCTCTATGTGGACGCCGGCGGCGTGGGCGCCACGGTTTGCAAGCTGATCGAGCGCTCTGGCGGCACCGTGGTCCGGGTGAACTGGGGCGCGCCGTGCTTCAAGAAGGAATACAAGAGCCGCTTCTACAACCTGCGCGCCTGCGCGATGGTGCGATTCCGAGATGCCGTCCGGCAGGGCCGGGCAGTGTTTCCGCAGGGGCTGAGCAAGAAGATCCGCGAGAAGATCATCACGCAGGGCTCGCGCCTGCCGTATCACTTCAGTGAGGCCGGCGGCCTGCGCTATGTGATGCAAAGCAAAGAGGACATGCGCCGGGACGGGATCAAATCGCCGGACTTGATTGATGCCATGTCATTCGCCTTCCTGGAAGGGGCGAGCTACATGGTGCACGGGGGATCGGTCAGTGCCTCGGGGGATTTGACGCAGTCGGTGCTGGAGAAGGCTGATGAGCTGTTTGCGGATGTTTGATCTGTATTTCATTTGGAGTGGCATCATTTTCTTCGACAGCGCCGCTTTCGAAAAATACTGAATCTCGAAAGAACCATGTCCAGTCTGCTTTAGTTTGCAAGATGAACGGCATTGAATTCAGAAATTTTTAGGGCCTCTGTTAGAAAAGGAAGCCACTCCTTATGAATTAGTTAAACCTGAAAGTACTCAATGCCGTTTTCGATCAATTCCGTTAATCCAATCAAGTCGACAATGTTATTGATGTTTATATCAGTTTGGGCTGCAACCATACCTAGTTTTGCTGCAGTGATTTCGCCGCGATCCAAGAGTCCTTGGAAATATGCCTCCTCGCTTGCGGTCGGTGCTGCGCCAAAAATATTGGTGTACAAAAGATTGACTATATCCTGATTAGTGGCTGAGTCACCTAGGCGAGAAGCAATAGCAAGTTGCATTGTTTCCTCATCTGTCCAGCCTGCATCGAGTATAAAAAGTCCAACCCCAACATATTGTTTGTTTAAAACTGACGGAGCCCCAAATGTTGCGCCTAAAATTTTGAGTGCCGATCCTGCATTTTCGTCAAGGTCAAATGCGATAGCTTTGTCCGAGAATTTTATGCGTTCGATTTCGGTTAGGCTGTCGTTACCTTCTGAGGTGCTGTTAACCGCAATTTTATTGCTCAGTGTGTCTTTTTGTATCTGATACTGGTCCCTGGACATTCTGAATACTGCTGTGTCAACTCCGGGGCCACCAGTGATGAGGTCATTTCCTGCTTGGCCAGCGAGGGTGTCGTTCCCCATGCCTCCATCAATAGAGTCGTTTCCATCAATGGCATAAATGTAGTCATTACCTTCCAGTCCGAATATTATGTCATCGAGTTCGCTTCCCAGGAGATTGTCGCTATCTGGGGTTGGGGACTCAGATACAGAAATATAGGTAGGAGCATTTAGCTCTGTTGTTGGAGAGATTATGCTTGCAGGGTCGATTTCATATGAATCTGCCTTTGAGTAATCGACAACATAACCAAGATCTTCGAAGGCGGCAATCGTCATCCTACTAATTGGCATTGGAGGCGAGCTTTCGGATACCGGAGTCATTAATTCGCTATCAAATATATTTTCCGCCCAGTGAACATCATTGGATTTTGCATCCAGGTCACTTTCGAGGGGGATCCAGCCGGCATCAACAATTCCGGAAATCGTTCTGTATTCAGCCAATGCATGAGTGCCTGTGTAATTGTGGCCATTGGCTAGGTTGTCTATTTTCCAAAGTGAACCAAAGCCAAGGGCGTGGGCCATTTCGTGAAATATCACGCTTTCCGCAATATTGTTTTTTATCATGAGATCAATATCGGCGGAGTCAAGATTTATGTGAGACCAAGATGGAAGGTTGGTTACAGGCCTTTTGACGTCAAATTCTGCTTTGCCGAGAACATTCTCCTTGCCATCGATATAGGGAGTCTTGATATTAATAGCGATATCGTCGACGCTTCCAAAATCAGGAATGTCTTCTGTGATTATACTTTCCCATTTTTCTGCAGCATTTTGAAAAATGACCTTGTAGTTATCAGGGACGTTTTCTGCAAAATACAACTGAATGTTGAATTTGCTTGTGGTTGGTGAAGCATTGTCATCGTTTAGGATAGTCCCTGTAGAGGAAGCTATACCTAGTGTGCCACCTGAAACATTTGATAGTATTACATTGAAGAATTCGTTACTTTCGACAGTGCTATCGCCTGCGATGGCGATATTTATTGCTTTGCTTGTTGTTTCTCCTGGTAGAAAGTTTATTACACCGGACGGAAAAGCACCACCCGTAAAATCTGCTGCATCAGCTGTTCCTCCGGAGACTGAGAACGCTACATTGGATGCAATATTTGTGTTTCCTGTACGAGTCACGTAAAACGTAAGATTTGTACTTCCTGCGTTGCCTTCATTAATTCCCGGTGGCGTAGAAATATTAATCGAAGGCATCGTTTCTAATGCAAGGGTGTAGATCAAAAATTCGTCAGAAAATGAAAGGCCTCCGGTATCGGTGACAGTGACTCGAACGCTTAAGTCAGATGTATTGTAGGGTATTGTTCCCGAAAACTGATGAGTATTTTGATTAAATGATATCCAGCTAGGTAAAGGGTTGCCATTACTTAGGGATGCTGAAAATACAAGAGTGTCACCATCACTGTCTACAAAAGAGTTTGAGGGGATTGAATAGTTAAGTTGAGATCCTTCATTGACTGTTTGGTCCTGAAGGTAGTTATAAATATTTGGTGAATGATTTACAGGCAGAGCTTCGGTGACAGTAAAATCTCTCGAGTAACTGTTATTGGCCTCATTGCTTTCAGAAATAGCAGAATTACTATCGAGTACTACTTTCAGTGTGTGGTTGCCGACGGGTAAGTTGGACGTAACTAAATTGTAACTTGGGTAGCTAATCGCGTTTGACCCAAGTGCCTGGAGGTTGGAGCTAAATGAAAAAGTGTTGTCAATATATACGCTGACAATGCTTTGGTTTGCAGTCGTGTTTCCAATATTTGTGAAGGTTGGATAGAAAAAAAGATTGTCCCCTTTTGTTATTGATATGGAACCTAGATTTATATTGCTAATGGTTAAGTCTGGAAGTGTGACTGTCTGTGGCTCGGCTGACATGCTGAGGTCGTAACTTTGAAAAACGCCACCACTTCCTGCATAGCTACTCCAGTTCTTGTCAGCAAGTTCCACTGTGACGTAGTAATCACCAGGGTTTAATAAAATATTATTAATTGATTCAACATCTGTTGGGCCTGTGCTCCCTGTAATTATATTGCCAATGCTGTTGTAAACTCGCACGTCAAGGTTGTAGTCTTTTAAAAGTCCTGTTCCATCTAAAAATAAAGAGAAATTGCTTTCTGAGCTTATATTGAACTTGAAATAATCAATTAAATCTTCATGCTCGGTTACAGTCCCGAAATAAATAAATTCATGCCAAGTAAAAATCTGGGAGCTTATCGGGAATGTATGCGCGGTTGCTAATGTGTTATCTAAGTCAGACATGGCTTATGCTCATATTGATTTTTTAATGCTGTTAACATACCATTAATCCGTTGGTCAACCAATACAGATCGTCAAACATCGGTTACCCTGATTTTTAGGGCATTTGAGGATGAGAACTATTCTTCAAAAGGGGGCTGCTAGGACTCAATCAGACTGGATGTACATGCTCATCAACTGAATTGTCAGGATAGAGGCTGCGGAAAAATATCGCTGCATCAGCTATCTGCTGAAACTGAATGGATACCCATAGTACCTGTCTCCACAAGGATGCCAAGCAACTTTTTTCTAGTGTTTTTTAGCTAGTGAATATATCCTAAGGTCATCAATTGGGTGGCGGTGCGAGAGCTGGGGGGTATGTGTTAAAGAGCTTTTTTCTGGGCGTTACGTTAGGTATTTGTTGGCTACCGGGATTTGCCTACACGTCGATTGCTATAGCTGATGCTGAGGTCTTTAGGGCCTTCTACAGAACAAGCAATTACGATTCGCAGACGCAGGCAGACACAGCTGCGTTGGAAGGGTGTCGAGTTGAGGCCCGGCGCAATGGTATTGCCCACCTTGCCAGCAAGTGCAAGGCTGTAAGCAGAGCAAAAGGGCCTGGATATGGCTCCCTTGTTTGTGGCGAAAATGGCTGCCAGTGGGCAATGGGTTACGAGTCAGGGCAAGCAGCAGTGGATGTTGCACACGATGGATGCGCCAGCAAATACAAAAACTCTCGTTCCAAGGACATCGAGTAATGGGAAGATTTTGCCGGGTTCCCCAAAGCACAGCCGACAAAGGTTTCTGCGGCCGATTGCAGGCCGCGCACAGCCGCCATTCGCTGTCGATCGTCCTGTACCAATGGCGATTGCGTAGTGTCCTATGAGAACGGCTGCAAAATGCGAGTTCAGGTCAATCCCAGGTTCGACAGTTTTGAGAACCGCTGGGTCTATCCGTCGCCTTCATGCTGATACTGCACTCGCCAGTGGGGGGCTGTTGCCCTGTAGGGCAGCTTCATGGAAGCTCGTCTGCGAGTTCGCGAACACCTAGCAATTAGAAGGAAGGTCATGCTACCCACCTCAGCCACCCATGCCATGGAACAGTTTTCATCAACCGCCACAAACTTTGTCGGCGTGATGGTCATTTCTGCGGCGATTGCGAATCTGGCAGCGCAAACCGTTGGTGGTAGATCGCGTCAGACACGACAGATTGTTTTTGGCGCTGTGATGTTGATTGGGCTTTGTGGTGCGATGGGATATTTTTTTATTACCGGTCAGCATCGGGGCGTTGGCTGATTGCATCGCTAAAGGGTTCTCAGTATCGCTTAGCAAGCTGGGCAAAAGGAAATCGAAATAATGAGTAAGCGAGATATAAAAGCTGAACGCCGAAAACTTGGGCTCCGACAGGGCGAATTTTGGTCCGTGGTGGGCGTGACGCAGAGCGGCGGCAGCCGTTACGAGAACGGGCGGAACATGCCTGAGCCGACGGAGATCCTTCTTGGGCTGTTGCTCGAGAAGTCGAGTACTCGGGCGGCGGAGAAGCTGGTCAAGTTGCGGGCGAGAATTCGGGGGAAGGTTGTTGAGTAGGTTTTTCGTGCTTCTATATTCATTCCGCCCGGGGTTATTGACCCAGTAAACCAATGGTGCATTCTAATTGGCCTTGTGATTTTATCGGCAATGACAAAATTGGTGTCGTAGAATTTTTGATTTTTATCTCAAGGGGGAGATGCTTGTGTCTCAATTTTCATTTGAAAAAGAAAATACAACGGGGTTTAAACGATATCCTAGAAACTTGCTGCATTATGCCTCCGAGCAGATTAATGATGATTTGTTTTTTTTGTTGGCAAAGCACTATAAGAATATTAGGGAATTTCTTGGTAAAAAAAATGAGAGCTCGGAAATTGATGCGGCGGTTTTTGTCATTAAATTAAATAAATTTGAGGATGATTTAATAAATATTGCAGATATGTGCGCGGAAATTTCATTGAAAAATAGAATAAAAAAAGAGAGGCTTGAGGTTACTTATAATGCACTTCGAAGTTGTCAATCGGAACAACTCTTAAATAAAGTTCGTGATTTTTATAAGCGTGCACGAAATTACGACAGGTGCTTTGCGTGGCGAAATAGCTTTTTTAAGCCAGGGGAGAGTTTTTTTGATAATAGTCCATTTTATGTTGATCCTGATTTATCAAATGAAGAAAATATTTTTAGGCTGGTTAATTTATTTAACGAGCATGATAATTTCTTCAAAAATTTTTTAAACGTCTTTTACTCTGATGGTGAAGATGGGGTTAGATTCTTAGGAATGTCGTTTGAGGCTGTTTGCGAAGATTATACTAATATCAAAAAAAATATTGTTAAAATATCTAATGCAATAGAAGAGTGCTATTCGATTGACTTCAGTATTGAGGTTGATAAAGATATTGAAGTGAAGTGTAAAAGGATAGATGAAATAATGGAAAAATATCCAGCGACACTCTACCTGGCCACAAAAAATATTTTGTACTATTTGGATAAGTCTGTTAAGGCTAACTAAGATATAGCCATTATTGCTTGCGCCCCCTCTGCAGTTGCTGCTATATGCAGCAACTGCATAACTATTCGCTAGGGTATAAATTGATCGTAGTCATGACGAGGGAAATTCGTGGCATTGGGCTTGGCTTTGATTGATTCAGTCAAAGATATTTTTTCTTCCCTTTCGCACTTATACAAAACGTCCCGCCCTTAGGGCCAGTGCAGTTAGCCGGTCCCCCACAAGGGCAAGACCCCTCGCTTTTCCCGGCTGACACCTCACCAACACCATGCCGAAAATCCCAAGGCGGAGTCGGCTTCGCATCCAACCAAAGCCCTAGGCGCCGGCCGCGGGCTTCCTGCTCAGACAAGGCGTAGGCTGCCCGCTCGCCGGCAGGTTGCTCCATCTCGTACTGCTTGTAATGCCAAGCCAGGCCAGCACGAATCTGGGAGAGATTCGCGTCTTGGCCACCAACCATCACTTTGCCGATGGTTCGCCCATACCGGTCCGTCTTGTTCCACTCGATATCGACAGATTTGCCAAACACCTGGTTGCTGAGGTGCTGTTTGGAGCGGTCGCCATAGGGTTGCGCCTTTTCGGGGGCATCGATGCCGGAGAGCCGGATTTTGTGTTCGACCTTGGCGGCATCTAGAACGGTGATCGTGTCGCCATCGCTGACGCCTACAACTTTGCCTTGGATGGAAGCCGAGAATGATGGGTTCATCAAGCCGGCGAAAAGGAGGAGGGCAATCGAAAAGTGCTTCATGGCTTGGGTTACCGTTTCGAAATCCTCCCAGAATACCGCACTGAAGATAATGATACGAGGATAACGGGAGGGTGGCAGCTATCGCCCACCTAACACTCCCGACGGAAAACACCGCAAAAGTCACCCGCCGGCACCGCCTACCATCGCAGGCAACTGGAGACCTGCGATGAAAACGAAGATCATCACCTACAACCTGAAGGAGCGTGGCCGGCAGTACCGCGGCAAGGAGCGGCATTTCAACATCCGGGCCATCGTCGACGCCATCAACGGCCCTGAATGCCAGGAGCGCGTCAAAAACCGTGACATGCATGGCTTTTACGGCCATCTCACCCGGCTGAAGTTCGGCATGATCCCAAACGAAGGTGTTTCTGATGGTATCTCGCCGGTACCAAAGGTCATCCCGGCATTCGTCACAACCCATCTTCGCGCCTTTGACGACGGTACGGTTGAGCACCAGGCGGAGTTTGCGAAGACGCAGCCAGGCGAAGTCGCTGCCCGACTATTCGATAGCCGGATGGGGGGCTTTTCCAGCGCCATTGACGAGCGCCGGCCTACATTTTTTGGATTCGACTTCGTCCTGGAGCCAAATTTCAGTACGAACCGCGGTTACGCACTGGATAGCGTTGAGGGTATGACCTTGGACGACGTGAACCAGGCCATTCTCGACGAGCAACTGAGCGGAATGATGGCATTGCTGGATTCCGTGAATGGTGAGCGTGAGCGCGCCAGCGACGTCATCGAGCGCCTGAGTGCCGAAAACGAACAACTGCTGTCGATGCTGGCCACGACAGGGCGAGATACTGTTGCGCTGGACTCCGCCGGGATTTCGCCGATTGCTGTGTCGGTTGATGCTATCGAGCGTATGCAGCGTGATGCCGCGTTCTTTCGCGCTGCCGCGCTGCCGTCGTTCGTTGCCCCGAAAGCCAAAGAGCAGGAGCAGCCGGCGGTATACGACCGGCTGCTTTCGCGATTCGCCCGGTAACCGCCCGTGCTTGAACCCGTCAAAGTTGCATTCGGCGAATTCATGGGCGCCTTCTACGGTGGCATTGTGCCAACGACCAAGGCACTGGAAGCCTATGTCACGCGCGGCCTGGCCAAGAGCATCGCCTGGGCGCCATCCCGGATGATCGATGCTGCCGAGGAAATGCTCGGTAGCTGGCAGCGGAACGACACCGATAGCACCACGACCAAGCCGGCGAACATGCCGGTGATCCTGGTGGCCATGGCCAAGGACTACGTCCCGACCGGCCGGGATTTCACGCGCCAAGTTGCTGACCGGATCATGGTCACGATTCCGGATGATGAGAAGGGGAGGGTGTTCGGTCTGAGGACGGTCGCTGGTGACATCCGGGCGCAAATTGCCATTTTTGCCCACGATGAGCCGTCGGCGCGGTCGATTGCCGCCCAGTTTCTGCTGTTTCTCGATGCCGCGCCAAATCGTTGGTTCATGGCGCGCTATACCTTCGCCGGCCAGATTATGGAATGGCCGGTTCAGGTGGAGTCTCCCGACTCGCCGGCCATGGCCATCCAGACCGATGCGAAGAATCTCACCATTCTTGCGGTCGACCTCACCCTCAAGGCCGAAATCCCGATGTTTGACGCGCCGGCAGCTGGGCAACCGAATGATGGCCAGGGCACGCCGGGGACCAGCGACCCAGCCGGTTATCCGCTGGTACAGGGCATCAGCCTGGCCGAATTCGAGCAGGGTGCCGGCCCGCTGGGTGGTGCTGCTGCCATCCGCTCGAGCACGATCAACCAACAGGAGGCTCCATGATTCAAATCCAAGCCACGTTCACCGGCTACGGCGGTCGACCCTGCAGTTTGTTCTCGGCTTATGACCCGAAGGCGCGCATGTTGGTGGTTGGCGCCGAGGCGGACTACCGGCGGGAGCGTCGTGAAGGATGCATCGTACTGACGAACGACAAGGACATTCCACGGGATGGACTGTTTACTGATGATGACTTGCACCGAGCCATCTCGGCTTTCTATGCCCTCAAGTCCGGCATTGCCGCCGACGGCAAAAGTTCCCGGCTTGCTTTTGCAGACCGGGCAGCCCGCGCTAATCCCGAGCAGACCATCGATCAGGATGGAATTGATGCCAGGGGGCCGAAATACCGCATTGCCGAGGGCGTCACCTGTGGCCAGATTGCCGCCCTGGCGACCTGTCTGCATGCCATCCGCTCCGACACCATTGAGCAAACCGTCGTGATGGCTGAAACGTTCAGAGCCTTGTCGCTCGGCAGCATCCTGACCATCTGATAGGAACCGGCCATGATCGAGCAGGATACCCGCGCCGCCAAGGCGTTCTACCAAGCGGTGCGAAAGTTCGCCGAAAGCACCAAGCCGTGGGACACCACCGCGATTTTTTACGAAACGAAACCTGACGAGTACCTCGATCTGACCCTCGTCTCGCAGCGTGTCTACGGGCGGCGCGATGAGTTTCTGGCTGTGATGGCTGCCGCCGGGCTGGATACAGTCGACCAGCCGTTGCCTCAAAAGCGCATCACCTTGCCCAGTGAGGGGCAGTTGTACGCTATCAAGCGCCGCGCCGGCTTTGAGTCGATTGCCGGATACCGGGAAAACTTCGCGCCGACCTGGGCAGAAGGGTAGGGCGTGGCAGCTACCATCAAGACAGGGACCGGCAAGGCGACGGCCGCCGCATCCTGGCTGGGCCGCCTGCACGGATCTGCCACCGAAGCCAAGCAGCGCGCTGCGGTCGACAAGGCTGAGCGCGCAGCCGCAACGACGATCCTGCACCCCAACGAGGTTCATGGGGAATACGACGCCGGCCGGACGCTGACAACGACGCTGGGCGGTGTGCAGCGCGCCATCACAGCCGACGATCTCGCCGCGTTTCGGCACAACGTGCGCACCGTACAGAAGAGCTTCAAGGCTGGCATTCGTGCCCGCCAAGTGCTTGACCTCTCTCTGCCCACTGACCGGGAGCGCGCGCGAGACGAGATCCGGATGGCCGTGCCTGCAGGGGCTACCAACGGCAAGGTTCGATTCATCACCAATGCAGGCCCGAACTCGGATGTCACCCGGCATCATGTTCTGGTCGAATTCCTGAGCTATGGCGCCGCCGCATCTGCGGGGCGAGACAGCGCCAAGAAGATGGCCAACTGGCTCAGGAAAGAGCCGCTGAAGTTTGATTGTGACTGCGGCCGTCATCGGTATTGGTTCAGATATATCTCGACCATCGGCGGCTTCAATGCGGGCCGCGCTGAAAATGGCTTTCCCAAAATCCGTAATCCGAGCCTCCACGGCGTGGCCTGCAAACACGTTTTGCGCGTCATGGCTGAAATCGAGTCCTCCGGCGCGATTCTGGGGTTCCTGACCAAGCTGCTCGAGCGCGCCCGCGCCAGTGGCGACGCCAAAGCTAGCGTTCGCCACGCTCAGAGCGACGCCGAGGCGCTGGCTGCCAAGCAGGCATCGCGCGCCAGGGATGTGAAGACCAGCACCGACCGCGCCAAGGAACGCGAAGCCATTCGAGCGAAGAAGGCTTTGGCCGATGCTGCCAAGCCAGTCAAACCACCCAAACGCACCGCCGCATCAACTCGCCGTGCCGAATCTGCCGCTGCCACGCTGGCCAAGCAATTCGGCATGACTCCGGAGCAGGTGATGGCGCTGCTGGCTGCTCAGAAAAAGGAATAGGCATGCTTGAAAATGTTCCCAAAGCCATGAGTCGCATGGCGCGCAACGTCGTGATCAACCACCCGAATTCATACAATTGCCAGGCGTTCAGAAAGACCGTAACCAGGACCGCTGATCAGATGGTGGGCGGCTTACCGACGCTGGGAGGGCTGGGGGTACTCGACGCTGGTGATGAAGAGCAATTTTCTTACGCCTGGATCGGCAACGGGTACGCCATGCCTGTTGAAGGTTTCGCGCCGTCCCCGATGATGGACCGGATGGA
>JAVBXO010000010.1 GCA_030824535.1 Azonexus sp.
CCGCCGCTCATGCTGAGTCTTGAACAACTGGCTGAAATCAGCGGCGGTCACGCAGTCAACGGGCAAATTACCGACGCTGTCGGCCAGGGCAATGTCAAAAATAAGGAAACCGAGGAATACCTGCTGCCGGCCTTCATTTATCGCCGCTGGCAACCGGGCGACTGAGCAGCCAGCGATGTGAACCTTTTCGCAGCGCCTGTTACCCAGTACCGATGACTCTTGATCCCGCCCTCACTCGCCCAGTTGCCGCCATCCACCAGGCACTGCCGGCCCGCGCCAGGGCTGGCCGGCACCTGTGGCAATGTCTGATCGCCACGCTGAGCGTGCTGCCGGCCCTGGCGGCCGGCGAAATTACGCCGCTTGCCGCCGCCCCCCGCATCGGGCTGAGCGAAGTCATTCGCCAGACGCTGGCCATGAATCCGGCAATCCGCCAGCAACAACAGCAGGTCGAGGCAGTTTACGGTGGCTGGCTGCAAAGCAGCGCCCGTTTCGATCCGACGCTGCGCTTCAGCCTCAGCCGCAAGCGCGATAACCAGCCACTCAATGAGTATTACCGCCGGACTTATAACGCGGTCTATGCCCAGCGCCTGGGCTCAATCAACGCCATGCAAACCGAATCAAGCGCGCTTGGCCTGTCGCTGGACAAGACCCTGCGCAACGGCGTCACCGTCTCGGGCGGGGTCTCGGCCACCCGCAGCGAAGGCACCAGCAACGATTTCAATCGCTGGGCGCCGCAAAATCTGGGCACGGTCAGTTTCAGCCTGAACATTCCGCTATTGCGCGGCAGCGGCCAGTCGGCAGCGGCCGGCGAACAGGCCAGCGAACTGGAATGGCAGGCCAGCCAGGCAGAGTTGCGCCAGACGGTGGCCCGGCAGGTGGTCGCTGGCGTCAATGCTTACTGGAGTCTGCTCGCCGCGGGCAAGAATCTCACCATCGCCCGCGAAGGCGAGGCGAGTACCCGGCGTCTGCTCGAAGACACGCGCAAGCTGATTGCCGCCGACGAACTGCCGGCGGCCGAAGTCAAGCTGATCCAGGCCGCGCTGGCCGACCGCCAATCCGCCCGGATCAGCGCCGAACAAACACTGCTGCAGGCCAGCCACGCCCTGGCCAACGTCATGGGTCTGGGTCTGGAAGACATTGCCCGCCTCACCGCCGATGACGATTTTCCGCCGCTGCCGGCGCAGTTGCCGCCGCAGTTGCCGCCGCAGTTCGCGAATGCCCGACCGCTGATCGAGCAGGCGCAAGCCCGGCGCGCCGACCTGGCGGCCGCCAGACTGCGCCAGGAAGCCGCCCTGTTGCTGGCCCAGGCCGCTGCCAGCGACCAGCGACCGCAACTCGACCTCAATGTCGGGATCGGCTACGCCGGTCTGGCCGAAGGCGAAAGTCAGCGCTATTACTACCATGCCTTGCGCGACAACATCGCCGGCCCCAATGCGGCGATCACCCTGAGCTACCAGTGGGCAGTGGGCAACAGCGCCGCGCGCGGCACTCTCGGCCAGCGCGCCGCCCAGCATGAGCAGGCAACGCTGAACCACCTCAATCTCGCCCGCAGCATCGACCTGAGCGTCACTTCAACGCTCGCCGGACTGCTGCGCAGCGTCCGCCAGCTGCAGACCGCCGAGGATGCGGTAGCGACCTACCGCATCAGCCTGGACAACGAAAAGATCAAGAACCGGCTCGGCAGCTCGACCATGCTCAATGTGCTGTCGGTCGCCGACAGTCTGCGCAATGCCCGCCTGGCACACGTCAATTACTACCAGAACTATCTGAATGCCCTCGCCGCACTGTGCTACGAAACCGGCGCCCTGATCGGTGACGATCCCGCAACGCAAACCATCGACCTGGCGAAACTTGTCCGCCCCGACTGGCTTGCCGGCAGACCTGACTAGGAAACCGCCCATGCCCCGTCCCGGCATCTTTCGCCAAGCCTCGCTGGACCGCCTGTCCTCGCCGGAGCAGCTCGACCAGTTGATCGAAGTTACCTCGCCGCGCGCCTGGATCGCCCTGGCAGCCATAGGTGGCCTGCTTTTCGCGGCCTTGCTGTGGGGCATTTTCGGCAGCATTCCGAGCAAGGTCATGGCCAGTTGCATCCTGATCCGCCCTGGTGGCGTCGATGAAATCGTCGCGCCGGGTAACGGCTGGATCAGCGATATCGCCGTCGAAGCCGGCGAGCATGTCCGGCATGGCCAGATGATCGCCCGCGTCGAGCGCAGCGAAAGCATGGATCAGATCAAGAACACCGAAGCCAAGCTGCACGAACTGCTGGCCCAGGAAACCCGGCTGAAGGCGATCACCCTGCGCAGCGACGCCGAGCAATCGGCTTACCTGGCCGATGCCGAACGCGGCCTGCGCGCCAGAATCACGGCGGCGGAAGAACAGGCGAAGACCCTCGAGAGCAAGGTCCAGAGCCAGCAGCAACTGCTCGACCAAGGCCTGGTCACCCGCCAGTCCCTGCTCGCCAGCCGCCTGGAGCTGAGCAATGTCCACCAGTCTATTGACAGCAGCCGCAATGAAATCCGCCAGCTCGCGATACGCCGGCTGGATTCGCGCAAGCAGATCGACGGCGAACTGGCCAACGTCGCCATCCAGATCAACGAAGCCCGGCGCAACCTGGCCAGCCAGATGCGCAGCGCCGAGCAATCATCGCTGGTCTACAGCCCCTTCACCGGCCGGATTCTCGAAATCAAACTCGCCGAAGGCAGCCCGGTCAGCGCCGGCAGCTCGCTGCTGACCATGGAACAGACCGGCGCCAGCGTCAGCGATCTGGAGGCCGTGCTCTACCTTTCGCCGCTCGACGGCAAGAAGGTCAAAAACAACATGAACGTCCAGATTGCCCCCTCGACGGTCAAGCAGGAAGAGTTCGGCCTGCTGCTCGGCAAGGTCCGGTCGGTGGCCGACTTTCCTTCGTCAGCCGAAGGCATGCAACGGGTTCTGAAAAATCCCCAACTGGTCCAGCAACTCGCCGCCGGCGCCGCGCCCATTGCCGTTCAGGCCGACCTGACGCCGAGTGGCGACACCGTCAGCGGCTACAAATGGACGTCGCCCAAGGGTCCGGAGACGCATATCGAAAGCGGCACGCTGTGCTCGGCGACGATCACCATCAAGCAGCAGCGGCCCATCAGCCTGGTCATCCCGGTGCTGCGCGAAAGTCTGGGTATCTGAAGCATGCGCCAACGCGATCCCCAC
>JAVBXO010000379.1 GCA_030824535.1 Azonexus sp.
CTCTTCTCGCCCTTCTACCAGGGTGATGCCAGCACCACCCGGCAGTTTGGCGGCACCGGCCTCGGCCTGTCGATCTGCAAACGCCTGGTCGAACTGATGGATGGAGAAATCGGTGTCGACTCCAGCCCTGGACGAGGCAGCACCTTCTATTTTTCGCTGACCTGCAGCCTCCTGCCGCTCGGCACAGCCAGCCAGCCAAGCCCCCCCCATACCACCAAGCTGCCCGCCACAATGCAGGTGCTGCTGGTCGAGGACAACCTGATCAACCAGAAGGTAGCCGCCACCCTGCTCGGCAAACTCGGTTGCCAGACCAGCATCGCCAGCAATGGTGTCGAGGCCTTGCAATGGCTGACAGACAAGCACTGCGACATCATCCTGATGGACTGCCAGATGCCACTGATGGATGGCTTCGAGGCGACCCGCCTGCTGCGGGTGCGCGAAACCAAAATGGGCGACTCCCGGCGAGTGGTGATCGCCATGACGGCCAATGCCATGCAGGGCGACCGCGAGCGCTGCCTGGCTGCCGGCATGGACGACTATCTCGCCAAACCGGTCAGTCGTGACGCCCTGCTCGCCATCCTTGAAAAGTGGGCCCCTCAAGCTGAGTCGTGACCAGACAAGCTGTCATGGGCCGGTCATCATCGCTGATCTATAATGCGCGGCTTTGCCGCCCTGAGCCTGTTTTCCCATGCGCCAAGCCACCGCCCTGTTTCTCGGATTGCTGATCGCCACCAGTGCGCTGGCCAGCGACATCCCCTATGAAGATACCCAGCTCAAGGGCCAGGCGACCTATGTCGTGCAGCGCTCGCCGGGCTTCCACGCCCCCTACGCCGGCCCCAATAGCCTGAACAACAGCGGCGAGGAAGGCTTTACCTTTACCTCGACCGCCTATCTCGGCACGCGCCTGTGGCGCGGTGGCGAGGCTTACCTGAATATCGAACTGGGCAAGGGCGACCCGCTTTCCGGCCTGACCGGCCTGGGCGGTTTTGCCAATGGCGAAGCCACGCGGGTTTCCGGCAACACTTTCAAGGCCTATCGCCAGCGCCTCTTCCTGCGCCAGACCTGGGCGCTGTCCGAGGACAGCATCGCCCTGGATTCGGACTTCAACCAGATGGCCGGGCTCGTCGCCCGCGACCGTTTCGTGCTCACGGTCGGCAATTTCTCGACCCTCGACATCTTCGACGACAACGCCTACGCCAAGGATCCGCGCACGCAGTTCCTGAACTGGGGCAACATGGCCCACACCGCCTTCGATTACGCCGCTGACGCCCGTGGTTTCGGCTGGGGTTTTGCCGGTGAGTGGTATCAGGGCGACTGGGTGCTGCGCTTTGGCCGCATGACCGGGCCGAAAGACCCCAATGGCCTGCCAACCGATTACCGCATCGGCAAGCATTTCGGCGACCAGATCGAACTCGAACACGCGCACGAACTGGCCGGCCAGCCAGGCAAGGTCCGCCTGCTGGCCTTCCGCAACCGCGCCCGCGTCGCCGTCTTCAATAACGCCACCGCCTGGCTCGCCGCCCACCCCGGCAGCGATCCGCAGAGCATCCTGATGGTGCGCGAAGGCGACCGTACCAAATACGGCATCGGCCTGAATATCGAACAGGCGATCAACAACGATCTCGGCGTTTTCCTGCGCGCTTCCCACGCCGATGGCCGCAGCGAAACCTACGCTTTTACCGAAGTCGACGGTTCGCTGGCTGCCGGCCTGGCGCTCAAGGGCAACGCCTGGCAGCGCCCCGCCGACACCTTCGGCCTGGCCTGGCTGCGCAATACCTTGTCGCCGGAACGCCAGGAATATCTGAAGAACGGCGGCATCTCCTTCTTCATCGGCGATGGCCGCCTGAATTACCGGCCAGAGTCGATCATCGAGGCCTATTACAGCTGGCAAGTCGTCAAACAACTCTCCGTTACGGCCGATCTCCAGCGCGTCGCCAACCCGGCTTACAACGCTGACCGTGGCCCGGCCAACATCTTCGGCCTGCGCCTGCACGCCGAGTTCTAAGCAGCAGGCAACGGCAGTGCTATTCGCGACTGGCGCGAGCGGCTATCATTGCCCATCCGATTATTGCCGACCGAACCCAACATGCGCGCCAGCCTCCTTCTTTCCGTCCTGCTCTCCCTGTTCCTGACCGCCTGCGGCACGACCTCCACCATCCCGCCGAGCAAGCACATTTCGCAAACCGGCCCGCTCAAGGTTCATCCTGACCTCCTCGGCCAGACAGCAATCGTCACGCCAGTACCCGCCACCGAAGCACCAGCCGCCCGCTGATTTTTCGCGCCCGAGCTTCTTGGATGCACCCGTCCCGTTCCGAATATCTCGACCTGCCCACCGCGCGCCTGCACATCCGCCGCTGGGGCAAGCCCGATGCCCCGACGCTATTCCTGCTGCACGGCTGGATGGATGTTTCGGCGTCCTGGCAATTCGTCGTCGATGCGCTGGGCAAGGACTGGAACATCATTGCCCCCGACTGGCGCGGCTTCGGCCCCTCGCAGTGGCTGAACCGGCCGTATTTCTTCGCCGAACATCTTGGCGATCTGGAAGCGCTCATCGCCCGCTATGCGCCCGCGGGCCAGGTGCTGCTCGCCGGTCACAGCATGGGCGGCATCCTCGCCTGCCTGTACGCCGGCCTGCGGCCCGAGCGGGTTGCCAAGGTGATTTCGCTGGAAGGCATGGGCATCGCGCCGACGACGCCGGACATGGCGCCCGGCCGCTATCGCCACTGGCTCGATGAAGTCCGGAGCCCGCCGCGCCTGCACGTTTACCCCGACCGCAGCGCCTTCGCCAAGCGCTTGATGAAGACCGACCCTTACCTGACGCCGGAACGCGCCGACTACCTGTCGCGCCACCTTGCGCGCATCGGCGAAGGCACGACCAAGGGCGGCGACTACCGCCACGGCATCATCTGGAACGGCGATCCCTGGCACAAATCCTTCTCGCCCTACCTCTTTCGCCTTGAAGAATCGCTGGCCATCTGGCGCGAGATCCGCTGCCCGGTGCTCTGGGTCGCTGGTCGCCAGTCGTGGATGGTCAAGGATTTCGCCCAGCGCCCCGGCGACTGGGAAGCCCGCCGCGCCTGTTTTGCCGATGTGCAGGAAGCCTGGATCGACCAGGCCGACCACATGCTGCACCACGACCAGCCGGAACAGGTGGCGAAGCTGATCG
>JAVBXO010000200.1 GCA_030824535.1 Azonexus sp.
ATTCCAGTACCAGCAAGCCGGGGTAACGCGCGGATTCGATCTTGACGATGGC
The DNA here is from genome assembly GCA_030824535.1 of Azonexus sp. Lineage (GTDB taxonomy): Bacteria > Pseudomonadota > Gammaproteobacteria > Burkholderiales > Rhodocyclaceae > Azonexus. The sequence goes on from JAVBXO010000200.1 coordinate 53, forward strand.
CGGCAGCCCGGCCCCCGGCGCAATGCCGCCCGACCAGTCCGCGCCCGCCAGAGTCAGGCTGGCAAAGAGTTTGGGGTTAAAGCCGGAAATGCCCGGCGTCGGGCCGACGGCCTCGACGATCTCATCAATCTCGGCGTCGCCCTGCGCCGTAGCCTCGGCAATGTGGCGAAAGCTGGCCCACAGGGCACTGGCCGCTTCGCCCGCGATGGCCGGGCGGCGCGGCTGGGCGTAGTAGGCGGCAGCCAGCTCGTCGCTGGCGAAGGCATCGAGATGCCCCAGACCGCCGCGCCCGGCGAACAGCAGCATCGCCCATTCCTGCTCGATGGGCGGCATGCCGCGAATTTCCACCTGCCGGGCGAGCAGGCGGGAAAGAATCACGCGTTGCGGGTTGTCACGGCTGGGCGGCGGCAACAAGGCTTCGAGCTGTGGCGGCAGGTGGTGCCACTGATCACGCTGATAGACCACCGTCGCCAGCCCCAGCTTGTCGTGCACCAGACTAGAGCCGGGCAAATCGGCGGCAATCGCCTGCGGGTGCTTGGTGATGCGCAACTCGCTGGGCGTCAACACCATATCGGCCAGCTTTTGCGGCTGACCGCCATAACGCGTCCACAGCACACCAAAACGATCCATCAGAACAACTCCCCTTTGGCGAGCAGTTCGGCCTCGCGATTATCCTTGACCACCACCAGCTTCAGCCCGCCCGCCGCCAGGAGCTTGGCCAGCGTCGAAAAGCGGCAATCGCCCGTCGCGCGGATGCGGCTGATCGCCGAGGGATAAAGCCCGGCGCGCTGCATCAACTCGCTCGAACCCAAGCCGCCCTGTTCGCGGGCGGCAGCCATGATGGCATCGATCAATTCTGGCGCTTGCAATTTAACGACTCCGTTAAATGGATATTGAATTGTCGCAATTTTATAACGTAATCGTTAAACATTTTCCCGCTACTTTGCTCGCGCAGCAATTTCATGCAATTTTGCGGTCGACCGCAAAATTCGGGCAAAAACCGGCCCCTTACCCGAATGGCCCTTGCTTAAACCAAGGGACTTGCTTAAGCCAATGGCATTATGAAACTCGATGTTGTGACCCCTTTTTTAGAGGAAGACGATGCTGCGTAGGTGCGAATTCATTCGCACCTACATGCAAGTTTTTGACTTAAGTAAGTGCCATTCGCCCCTTACCCAATAAACCAAAATTTCATTGGGTAAATCTCCGCCCCCGAAAATCGGCCATTTCCGCCCGTCCACCGTAAAAGCCTCTGCTAAAATCGCGCGTTCGATTTTTGCTGGCGTCTATTACGCCGTTTGTGGAGAAAAGCATGTACCAGAACCCCCTTCTTCAGGATCTGCACGATCGCGGTCTGATCGCCCAGATGACCGACGCCACGGCGCTCGATCAGTTGTTGAGTGAGGGTTCGCTGACGCTGTATTGCGGCTTTGACCCGACGGCGGACAGCCTGCACCTCGGCCATCTGGTGCCGGTGCTGATCTTGAAGCGCTTCCAGGAAGCCGGCCACAAGCCCATCGCGCTGGTCGGCGGTGCGACCGGCATGATCGGCGACCCGAGCTTCAAGGCCACCGAACGCAAGCTCAATACGCCGGACGTCATCGCCACCTGGGTGGACAAGATTCGCGGTCAGGTCACGCCTTTCCTCAACTTCTCGGGCAGCAACCCGGCGATCATGGCCAATAACTACGACTGGTTCGGCGGCATGAACTGCCTCGAATTCCTGCGCGACATTGGCAAGCATTTCTCGGTCAACACCATGATCAAGAAGGAATCGGTGCAGCAGCGTCTGGTGCGCGAAGATCAGGGCATTTCCTACACCGAGTTTTCCTACAGCCTCTTGCAAGGCTACGACTTCGCCGAACTGTACAAGCGCCACGGCTGCACGCTGCAAATCGGTGGTTCCGACCAGTGGGGCAACATCGTCGCCGGCACCGACCTGACCCGCCGCATGCACCAGAAACAGGTCTTCGGCCTGACCCTGCCGCTGATCACCAAGGCCGATGGCACCAAGTTCGGCAAGACCGAATCCGGCGCGATCTGGCTCGACCCGAAAAAGACCTCGCCCTACGCCTTCTACCAGTTCTGGCTGAACACCGCGGATGCCGACGTCTACAAGTTCCTCAACTTCTTCACCTTCCTGCCGGTGGCGCGCATTGCCGAGATCGAAGCGGCTGACCAGGCCAGCGGCGGCAAGCCGGAAGCTCAGCGCATCCTGGCCGAGGAGGCGACCCGCCTGGTGCATGGCGAAGTCGCCCTGATGGCCGCCCGCCGCATCAGCGCCAGCCTGTTCTCCGGTGAACTGGCTGATCTGACCGAAAACGACCTCGAACAACTGGCGCAGGACGGCATGCCCGGCGTCCAGCTCGACGGCGCCAACGGCAGCCTGATCGACGCCTTGGTCGCCGCCGGCCTGGCCAAATCCAAGTCGGAAGCCCGGACCTTCATCCAGGGCGGCAGCGTCGCGATCAACGGCGCCAAGGCCGATACCATCGACCACCAGATCGCCGGCGAAGAGCGCCTGTATGGCCGCTTCACCATCCTGCGTCGCGGCAAGAAGAATTACGGTCTGGTGAGCTGGCTGTAAGTCTTTCCAGCTTCCAGTAAAAAGCCCCTCCTGGCGTCAGCCGGAGGGGCTTTTTGTTGCTGCCTTGGGCAGGCAATCTCCCGCCCAAAAATAAAAATGCCGTTCAGCAAAGACTGAACGGCATGGCCCGCTGACTGGAAAACAGCGCGGGAATTACGGCGAGTTCGGCTTACTTGTTGCCGATGACTTCGATGTCGACGCGACGATCCGGCTGCAGGCAGGCGATCAGGGCCTTGGTCTTGGCTTCGCTCTTGCCGCACTTACCAGCGGTCACGGGCTGCTTTTCGCCCTTGCCTTCGGTGTAAACGCGGTTGGCTTCGATACCCTTGGCAACCAGGTATTCCTTGACCGCAGCAGCGCGCTTTTCGGACAGTTTCTGGTTGTAGGCGTCACCACCGATGCGGTCGGTGTGACCAACGGCGAGGATCACTTCGAGCTTGATGGCCTTGGCCTTGGAGACCAGTTCGTCGAGCTTGGCCTTGCCTTCCGGACGCAGCACAGCCTTGTTGAAGTCGAACAGGG